>NZ_JAYRLV010000005.1:0-157166 GCF_041912815.1 Allobrachymonas sp.
TGGCGGAGTGGACGGGACTCGAACCCGCGACCCCCGGCGTGACAGGCCGGTATTCTAACCAACTGAACTACCACTCCTGGTAGCATGCGGGGCTTGCGCCCTGCTGCCGATGCCGACCACGAATGGAAGGCAGTTTGGCGACCCTACGGGGATTCGAACCCCGGTACTCACCGTGAAAGGGTGATGTCCTAGGCCTCTAGACGATAGGGTCAAACCTAGAATTTGGTGGAGGTAAGCGGGATCGAACCGCTGACCTCTTGCATGCCATGCAAGCGCTCTCCCAGCTGAGCTATACCCCCAAATTGTCTTCACCTGGCTTTCTGCTTTTGACTTTCGTCATTTGCTTCGTGCCCTGCGAAGACTTGAATTATAGGGAGGTTTTCAGCGTTTTTGCAATTGCTCCAAAATTTTTTCGCGATGTTGCAGAGACAGCACTGCATCCAGCGATGGCGTGTGGGGAGTCCCCATCACCAGGACCCGCACCGGCATGGCAAGCTGGGGCATTTTGAGGCCCTGTGCCTTGAGCACCTGCTTGATGGCAGCAGAGATCGATTCGCGGGTCCACTCGCAGGCGGCCAGGGCATCGTGCAGGGCTGCGAGCGCGGGCTGGATGGCTGGAGTGAGGTACTGTGCCACATCCTCGGGCTGGGGAGCTGCCGGCTGGTGATAGCGTGCGATCCAGTCGGCCAGGATCACCAGGGTGTCGCAGCGGTCCTTGAAGAGGCCACACATGGCGGGCAGGCGCCCATCGTCGAGGTCGGCTTCCACGATGCCGCGTGCCAGGAGAAAGGGTCGCACGAGCCGTGCAAGGTCCTCGTCGGAGGTGGCCTTGAGGTGCTGCGCATTGACCCAGCGCAGCTTAGCTTCGTCGAACTGCGCAGCGCTGCGACCGAGGTGGTCGAGGTCAAACCATTCGAGGAACTGTTCGCGGCTGAAGATTTCGTCGTCCCCATGGCTCCAGCCCAGGCGGGCCAGGTAGTTGATCATGGCATCGGGCAGATAGCCTTCGTCACGGTACTGTGTGACGGCCTTGGCGCCGTGGCGCTTGCTCATCTTCTCGCCCTGCTCGTTGAGCACGGTGGGAAGGTGGGCATACACCGGGGGTTCCTTGCCGAGGGCACGGAAGATGTTGATCTGGCGCGGGGTGTTGTTGACATGGTCATCGCCACGGATGACGTGGGTGATGTGCATGTCCATGTCGTCGACCACCACGCAGAAGTTGTAGGTGGGGGTGCCATCGGGACGTGCGATGACGAGGTCGTCGAGCTCTTCGTTGTGGATTTCCACGTGGCCCTTGACCTTGTCGTCCCACGACACGGTGCCGGTGAGCGGATTGCGGAAGCGGAGCACGGGTTGAACGCCCTCTGGAACGGGAGGCAGGACCTTGCCGGGTTCAGGGCGCCAGGTGCCGTCGTAGCGCGGCTTTTGCTTGGCTGCCATCTGGCGCTCGCGCAGGGCATCGAGCTCTTCCATGCGCATGTAGCAGGGATAGACGTAGCCGGCTTCCTGCAACTGTGCCAGGACTTCCTTGTAGCGGTCCAGACGCTGGGTCTGGTAGAAGGGACCTTCGTCCGGCGTGAGGCCCAGCCACTGCATGCTTTCGAGAATGACGTCGACGGAAGCCTGGGTGGACCGTTCCAGATCGGTGTCCTCGATGCGCAGGACAAAGTCGCCATGCTGGGAACGTGCAAAGGCCCAGGGATAGAGGGCGGAACGGATGTTGCCCAGATGGATGAAGCCGGTGGGCGAGGGAGCGAAACGGGTACGTACTCTTTGGTTCATGGGAAGTCCAGAAATTCAGGCCAGTGCCAGTGTGGAGAGGCCCCGGGCAAGGTCGGCCTTGAGGTCGTCGACATGTTCGAGCCCCACCGCCACGCGGATGAGTCCCTGCACGACGCCGGCAGACTGGCGCTGCTCTTCGGTCAGCCGGCCGTGCGAGGTGCTGGCCGGATGGGTGATGGTGGTCTTGGTATCGCCCAGATTGGCGGTGATGCTGCACAGCTGGGTCTGGTCGATGACATGAAAGGCGTTGCGTCGCCCTTCTTCGGGGGAAGACGACTTGACGGTGAAGGACAGCACGCTGCCGCCGAGGCCGTTCTGCTGCTGCATGGCGAGCGCATGTTGCGCGTGGGACGGCAGACCAGGATAGAAGACATGCTCGACCTGTGGCTGCTGTTCGAGCCAGCGTGCCAGCTCCAGGGCACTGGCGCATTCGGCGCGCACGCGCAGCGAAAGGGTTTCCAGCCCCTTGAGGACGACCCAGGCATTGAACGGGGACAGCACCATGCCGGCCGAACGGATGAGCGGCGCGAAATGGGTATCGATGAGCGCATGGCTGGCACACAGGGCGCCTGCCATGACCCGCCCCTGTCCGTCGAGTGACTTGGTGCCGGAGTGCACCACCACGTCGGCGCCCAGGGAAAGCGGCTGCTGCAGCACAGGAGTTGCAAAGCAGTTGTCCACGGCCAGCAGCGCACCTGCCGCGTGGGCCACATCGGCAAGGGCACGGATGTCGCACAGATCGGTGAGCGGATTGGTGGGGGTTTCGGCAAACAGCAGCCGGGTGTGGGGGCGCACGGCAGCACGCCATGCCTCCACGTCGGTCTGGGGAACGAAGGTGGTTTCCACCCCGAAGCGTCCCATTTCGGCACCCATGAGCTTGATGGTGGAACCGAACATGGACTGGGAACAGATGACATGGTCACCGGCCTTGAGCAGGCCAAGGGCCAGCAACAGCACGGCGGCCATGCCGCTCGACGTGGCGATGGCTGCCTCGGCCCCTTCAAGCGCGGCGAGGCGCTGCTCGAAGCTGGTCACGGTCGGATTGCCGGTCCGGGTATAGGTGTAGCCATCGCCCGGATGGGCGAAGTTGTGCGCCGCCGTTTCGGCATCGGGCTGCACGAAGCTGCTGGTGAGGTAGAGCGCCTCGCTGTGTTCGCCGTACTGGCTGCGCGGGACGGCCTGCCGTACCGCCAGGGTCTCGGTGTGCCAGCCGTGTGGGTTGGAGGGGGAAGTGGGTTCGTCCGAAAGGGCGTGGATGCCGGACGCGTCGGCTGCGCTTGTGGAGGAAGTCATGATCGGATCGAAGGTATCACACCTGTGCCTCGGCATTCGGGAGGGCGAGGCGGGAGGTGTTTTCGCTGTCCTCGGACGATTTGGGACGCTCGTCCTGCATGCGGGTGATGTCGGTGTCGCTGATGTCGCCCGTGACATACACGCCGTCGAAGCAGGAAGCATCCATGTTGCGGATGGCCGGGTTCAGGGCGTGAATGGCAGTCTTGAGCGCGCCCAGGTCCTGATAGATCAGGGCATCGCAGCCGATGATTTCGCGCACTTCCTCGACCGTGCGGTTGTAGGCGACCAGCTCCTGCTGGGTGGGCATGTCGATGCCGTACACATTGGGGTAGCGCACCGGCGGCGCAGCACTGGCCAGGTAGACCTTGCGGGCACCTGCATCGCGGGCCATCTGGACGATTTCACGCGACGTGGTGCCACGCACGATGGAGTCGTCCACGAGCAGCACGTTGCGGTCCTTGAACTCGCTGCCGACGACGTTGAGCTTCTGGCGCACGGACTTCTTGCGCACGGACTGCCCGGGCATGATGAAGGTGCGGCCGACATAGCGGTTCTTGACGAAGCCCTCGCGGTAGGGAATGCCGAGCACGTGCGCAAGCTGCATGGCGCTGGGACGGCTGGATTCGGGAATGGGAATGACGGCATCGATCTCGGAAGGAGGCACCATGGAGATGACCCGCTTGGCCAGGGCCTCGCCCATCTTGAGACGTGCGCGGTAGACAGACACGCCATCGAGCTCGGAATCGGGCCGTGCCAGGTAGACGAACTCGAACAGACAGGGATTGAGCACGGCATGTTCGGCACACTGCTGCATCTCGATGTCGCCCTGGAGATTGATGATGGCGGCCTCGCCCGGCTCGACATAGCGGTAGAAGGGCACGCCCAGACCCTCAAGGGCCACCGACTCGCTGGCAGCCATGGCCGTGCCGTCGGAGGACTTGCCCAGGCACAGCGGGCGGATGCCATAGGGGTCGCGGAAGGCGACAAGACCGAAGCCGGCGATCATGGCGATCACGGCGTAGGAGCCCTTGAGGCGACGATGCACGGCACGGATGGCCTGGAAGACGATGGCGTTGGTGAGCGGGCGGCTGCCGCTGGCCATCTGGATCTCGTGCGCGAACACGTTGAGCAGCACCTCGGAATCGCTCTCGGTGTTGGTATGGCGGTGATCGAGCGTGAAGAGCTCGGTGCGCAGCGCATGGGCATTGGTGAGGTTGCCGTTGTGGGCCATCACGATGCCGAAGGGGGCATTGACGTAGAAGGGCTGCGCCTCTTCCTCGCTGAAGGCATTGCCGGCCGTGGGATAACGAACCTGGCCCAGTCCACAGTTCCCCGGCAGGGCCCGCATGTTGCGCGTGCGGAACACGTCACGCACCATGCCCTTGGCCTTGTACATGAAGAACTTGCGATCCATCTGGGTCGCAATGCCGGCGGCATCCTGCCCCCGGTGCTGCAGGAGCAGCAGCGCGTCATAAATCAACTGGTTTACCGCCGACGGGTGCACCATGCCCACGATTCCGCACATATCACATTTCCTTCACAACCGGATCGGTCGCTGGTTGATGATGTGGAATACCCGTGCGCCGCACCATGCGCCGAACGGATGTCCCGGAGCTTCACGCGTCGTGCGCGCTGGCCGGATACCCTTCCACATCAGATCGAAAAAATCATGTCTTCCTTGTTGTCCCGCCGCAGGCCATGCCACGCCGTCAGGCACCCCGCTCGTAGGGCCGTGGCCGACTGCCGCCCACTGCCGGTGGCACCCATCCCTCGAAGGACACAGGCAGCCAAGGTGCCACCTGATGGAGGGAACCGGTGAGCCACACAGAGGCCAGGGACCGCTGCCACCACATGCTGGTATGGAGGGGAGTGAGCAGCACCGCAATTGTCACGATCCACAACAGGACCACTCCACGAATCAGCCCAAAGCCCCCACCCAGGACCTTGTCAATTGCGCCCATTCCCACGCTTTTCAACAGAGACCCCAGGAAGCTCGACAGGAAGGCCATGCCGAGCATGACGAGCATGAACACAAGCGCAAAGGCGAGCAGCCAGCCGGCTTCCGGGCTCCAGTGGCTGAGCCAGACTTCGGGAAGCCACATGCGCACCATTTCGGCGCTCCAGTTCGCGGCCAGAAACGCCAGCACCCATCCCGCCAGGGACATGACTTCGTGCACCAGTCCACGCCACAAACCGAGCATGGCGGAGCATACGACCACCACCAGGCAGATGGCATCCCATGTGCCCAGATGTTGCCAGAATGCGTATGCGCCAGACATAGAGGAAAGAACCTGAGAACGAAGGAAACGAGGAACGGAAGGGAAAAGACAGCCAGGAAATGCCGAGCCACACGGGGCGCGGGGCCAGACGCTCAGTAGCTGTACATGGATACCGGCAGCCCCAGGGCGCGGACCTTGGCAGCCACATGCTCCATCTGCTGCCGCGAGCCGAAGGGGCCCATGCGCACGCGGGTCACATCCTTGCCATTGACCTTGACGACCTGGGTGTAGTTGGACAGACCGGCGGCACTGAGCCGGTTGCGCACGCTGGCGATGCGGCCGGGCTCGACATAGGCGCCTACCTGGACCACGAATCGGCCTTTCTCTGGAAACTTGCTGTAGGCGGCCTTCTCGGATGCATGGGCCTGGGCGGCCTCGGATGCGGCCCTGGCCTTCTGGGCCTGGAGCTGCTGCTGGCGGGTCCTGCGCTCGGCATCGGCACGGGCCTTGGCTGCCTTGGCGGCTTTTTCCTGCTTCTGGCGTTCCAGCAGCTGGCGGCGCTGCTGGGCCTGTTCACGTGCCTGCCGTTCGAGCCGCGCCTTGCGCTCCGCATCGGCCTGAAGTCTGGAGGCAGTGACTTCGTCATCGGCTCGGACCACGGGAGCCTGCGCCTGCCGGGTGGGCGGCGCATGGAGCCCTGCTGCAGGCAGGGCAGCCAGGCCATGATGCGGGGCTGCCGCATGCGGAGCTCTGGAGGCTGCGGCCACGGGCGGGAGGGCTGCAGCCGAAGCGGCGGGTTCGGAAGCGGCATCGGGTTCGGAGGCAGACGATGCTGCCGAAGCGGCAGGACTTGCCTCTACCACCTGTTCGTTGGCGGCGAGACTGCGGCTCGTCTCGACCATGCCACTGGCGGCGGGTACGGGCGCTGCCGGGGTGTCCGTCTTGCCACCGAGCGAAATGGGAATGCCGGGACTGACGGTTCGTGGGGAAGAGTCGAGCACGAGCGGCAGCACGATGACGGCAGCAACCACCAGAATGGCGGAACCGATCAGGCGATGGCGTGCCCGGCGACGCAGGTCATCCGCAGACTGCACGGGCACTTCCACCCGGGAGACCTCTTCCGCCTTGCCGGAAGAGGCGGATTCGGATGCCGCAGAAGATCGGTTCTTGAAAAAAGCCATGCGTCTCACAGATGCTGCGGGCCGATATCTTCCTGATCTGAACGGCTCCCCTGTGCATGAGCAGGGGACCGATCAGGCCAGAAGGATGGTCACGCTCAGGCCCCTGCGGGGCTGGAGAGATGCGGTGCATTGAGCCTCGGAAGCGGCTCCTGGAGCACTTCGCCCACGGTGACGAACGACCCGAAAACCACGATTCTATCAGTCTCCCCTGCTGCCGCAAGCGCTGCATGGAGGGCCTCCCGGGCACCGGTAAACATGTGTGCCTCGGCGGGCAGAACACGCGATTCGCTCCCCTGCTTCTGCTCCGTCTCCCACATGTCCATGAGGGCCTGTGCAGTGGCCGCGCGGGGGGTGGGAAGGTCGGTGAAATACCACTTGTCCACGATCGGATACATGCGGTGGAGGATGTTCTGCACATCCTTGTCGGCCATGGCGCCGAACACGGCGTGGGTGACGGGCGCATAGGGCATGGTGTCGAGGTTGGCCACCAGGGCCGCCACGGCATGGGGGTTGTGGGCCACGTCGAGAATGAGGGTCGGCTGACCGGGGATCATCTGGAAGCGCCCCGGCAGCTCCACGAATGCAAGACCCAGGCGGATAGCCTGGGCGGTCACGGGCAGACGATCGCGCAGCGCCGTGAGTGCAGCCAGCACTCCGGCGGCATTCACCAGCTGATTGGCTCCCCGCAGGGCCGGATAGGCCAGACCGCTGTAGCGGCGCCCACGCCCGGCCCAGTTCCACTGCTGCTTGTCGCCTGCGGTATTGAAGTCTCGCCCGACCAGCCACAGATCGGCCCCGATTTCCTGCGCGTGTGCGATGACCGATGCAGGAGGCACGGGATCGCTGACGATGGCGGGACGTCCGGGGCGCATGATGCCGGCCTTTTCGAACCCGATGGCTTCGCGGGTGGGACCCAGGAATTCGACATGGTCGATGTCGATGCTGGTGAGCACGGCGCAATCCGTGTCGATGAGGTTGACGGCATCGAGCCGCCCGCCCAGCCCGACTTCCAGCACCACGGCATCCAGATGGGCCGACGCCAGGGCATCCAGGATGGCCAGCGTGGTGAATTCGAAATACGTGAGCGTGATGTCGCCCCGCGCTTCCTCCACTGCGGCGAAGTGCCGGCACAGGACGGCTTCATCGATGTCCTGGTTGTCGATGCGGCAGCGCTCAGTGAACTGCACGAGGTGCGGGGAGGTGAAGAGCCCGGTGTGGTACCCGGACTGCCGCAGAATGCATTCGAGCATGGCGCAGGTGGAACCCTTGCCGTTGGTGCCAGCCACGGTAAATACCGGGCAGTCAAAGCGCACGCCGGCACCGCCGTGCATGCGGGCCGCCACGGCCCGAAGGCGGTCGAGGCCCATGTCGATGGTCTTGGGATGGAGTTTTTCGCAATGGTCCAGCCACTGCGCGAGGGTGGAATAGGTCTGCATGGCGCGCTATTGTCCCAGACTTGGCCCACGGCGGGCGACAGAGGAGTCCGACACCCTCTGCCCTGCATGCCTGGGGACATGTCACGATGCACGTGAGGCACGGATAATGAAGGCCTATGAATCCCGATCAGCCTCCCATCACCCTGTATGGCATTGCGAACTGCGACACGGTACGCAAGGCGCGTGCGTGGCTCTCGCAGCAGAATGTGCCCTGCCTCTTCCATGATCTCCGAAAGCAGGGAGTCTCCTTGGATACCCTGCTCCACTGGTGTGCGGCGCTGGGCTGGGAAGCCCTGCTCAACCGCCGCGGAACCACCTGGCGCGCCCTGGAGCCCAGCGAACGAGACGCCGTGCACGATGCTGCATCGGCTGCCGCCCTGATGCTTCGCCACCCGACCCTCATCAAGCGCCCCGTGGTGGACTGGCAGGGCACGCTCACGGTGGGGTTCACCCCCGAGCTGTTCCAGGGCGCCCATGCGTCCCTTCGGGATCGGGCCTGACATGCTCTCCGGCCTGCCGCATCGGATACCGGAGAAGGACAGGGCCTGGCCTGCGGCTTGCGCGATGTCTCCCTCCTCCCCCGTGAAGGAAGTCGGGCCATGCGCGAATTTCTGAGCACCCTGCTGGCCCTGCACTGGCACAGCCTGCTGGGATGGGTGTGGCTGGCCACGGGCATCTATCTGGCCGGACGCATTGTCTGGCAGCGGCGCTCTCCGGCGGCCACGCTGGCCTGGATCATGGCGCTGTGCCTGATTCCCCCGGTGGGACTCGTGCTCTACCACTTCGTCGGCCCGCAGCGGGTCAAGCGCCAGAAGCTGCGCCGCATGAAGAGCCAGGCCCTGCTGGCGGCCAGCAACGACCTGGAAGCGCTGTACGCGCGCGACGCCAGCCCCCCTGCCTGGGCCATGCAGCACAGTGCCCTGATCGAGCACTGCTGCGGCATTCCGCTGTCGAGCTGCGAACGTGTCGATCTGCTGGACGGGGGCGCGGCCACGCTCGACGCCATCGTGGAGGCGGTGTCCCGGTCCGAAAGCCACATCCACCTGGAGTACTACATCTTCGAGCCCGATCATGCGGGACTGAAGCTGGCCTCGGCGCTGTGCCACAAAGCCCGGCAGGGAGTGAACGTGCGGCTGCTGGTCGATGGCGTCGGCTCAGCCAATCTGCTGCTGCGCCAGGGCCGGGCCCTGCGGCGCATGCTGGCCGATGCCGGAGTCGAGTTAGGGGTATTCCACCCGACTCGCCTCTATGGTTTGCTGCCTCTGGTCAATCTGCGCACCCACCGCAAGCTCGTGATCTGTGATGGGCGCGTCGGCTTCACCGGCGGCATCAATGTCACGGACGAAGAGGACGACCGCCTCTTTCCCGATTCGGCCTACCGGGATACCCATGTGCGGCTGGAAGGTGCCGCCGTGCGCTGGCTGCAGTACACGTTTCTGCAGGACTGGATCTATGCCACCGGCCGGCATGAATTCGCGCCCCACATCGTGCCCCTGCACGCCCCGGGGCCCCACGCCGTGCATGTGGCAACCTCAGGCCCCGACAGCGAGGGCCAGGCCATTCACCACAGCATGGTGCATGCCATCAGCATCGCGCAGCACCGCATCCTGCTGACCACCCCCTACTTTGTGCCGACCGAACCAGCCTGGTTCGCGCTCATCAACGCTGCCCGGCGGGGGGTCGAGGTCCGCATCATGGTGCCGCGCCACAGCGACTCGCACCTCGTCACTGCGGCCGCCCGCTCGTACTACCCTTCGCTGCTGGAGGCAGGCGTGCACATCTTCGAATACCAGGGCCGGATGCTGCACGCCAAGACGCTCGTGGTGGATCGGGGGTATGCCATGGTCGGATCGGCCAATTTCGACAATCGCAGCCTGCTGCTGAACTTCGAGATCGCCCTGGCGCTCTACAGCGAATCGCTCAACGGGCAGCTGGCCCGGATGTTCACGCGCGATCTGGCACGCTGCCGCCCGATCAGCGGCGAGGAGGCTGCCGAGCCCTGGTTCCGACAGCTTCCCGTGGCCGTGGCCCGCCTGCTCTCGCCGCTGCTGTGACACGGCGCGTGCAATGCGATACGGGCTGCAAGCTCGTAGAATCGAATGTTCAAGGGCGCGCGGCCCGGCCGTGCGTGTATTGCCTCTCCGTCCTGCCGCCTCTCGGGCGGCATGTCTTCTTTTTTACTGTCTCATGAGCCCCATCGCCAACGTCACCCTCCAACCGCAGGCCAATGTGTATTTCGACGGCAAGTGCATTTCCCACAGCTTCACGCTGCCCGACGGCTCCCAGCAGAGCGCAGGCGTGATCCTGCCCGCCTCGCTGACCTTCAACACCGGCGCCTCCGAAGTCATGGAATGCGTGGCAGGCTCCTGCGAATACCGCCTGGCAGGCACCGACGAGTGGAAGACGAGCCGCGCCGGTGAATCGTTCAGCATTCCGGCCCACAGCAGCTTCGACATCCGGGTCACCGAGCCCTACCACTACGTCTGCCGCTACGCCTGATCGAAGCGCGTCCGGCATCCTGCCTCGGCCCCTTTCCTCTCCAGACGGATCACGCCATGTCCAACACCATCCTGCAATCCATTCCCGCCGGCCAGAAGGTCGGCATCGCCTTCTCGGGCGGCCTCGACACCTCTGCCGCCCTGCTGTGGATGCGCCAGAAGGGCGCCATCCCCTACGCCTACACCGCCAACCTCGGACAGCCCGACGAATCCGACTATGACGCCATCCCGCGCAAGGCCGAGCAATACGGCGCCGAGCAGGCCCGCCTGATCGACTGCCGCGCCCAGCTCGCCCACGAGGGCATTGCAGCCATCCAGTGCGGCGCCTTCCACATCAGCTCCGGTGGCATCCACTACTTCAACACCACCCCGCTTGGCCGTGCCGTGACCGGCACCATGCTGGTGGCGGCCATGAAGGAAGACAACGTCAACATCTGGGGAGATGGCTCCACCTTCAAGGGCAACGACATCGAGCGCTTCTACCGCTATGGCCTGCTCACCAACCCGCAGCTCAAGATCTACAAGCCCTGGCTCGACCAGCAGTTCATCGACGAGCTCGGCGGCCGCAAGGAAATGAGCGAGTTCCTGATCCAGAACGGCTTCGACTACAAGATGAGCACCGAGAAGGCCTACAGCACCGACAGCAACATGCTCGGTGCCACCCACGAGGCCAAGGATCTGGAACACCTCGACAGCGGCATCCGCATCGTCAACCCCATCATGGGCGTGGCCTTCTGGAAGCCCGAGGTCGAAGTCCGCCCCGAGGAAGTGCGCGTGCGCTTCGAGGAAGGGGTGCCCGTGGCACTCAACGGCCGCGAATTCTCCGACCCCGTCGAACTGTTCCTCGAAGCCAACCGCATCGGCGGCCGCCATGGACTGGGCATGAGCGACCAGATCGAGAACCGCATCATCGAAGCCAAGAGCCGCGGCATCTACGAAGCTCCCGGCATGGCCCTGCTCTGGACGGCCTACGAACGCCTGGTCACCGGCATCCACAACGAGGACACCATCGAGCAGTACCGCATCAACGGCCTGCGCCTTGGCCGCCTGCTCTACCAGGGCCGCTGGTTCGATCCCCAGGCCCTGATGCTGCGCGAAACCGCCCAGCGCTGGGTGGCCCGCGCCATCACCGGGGAAGTCACGCTGGAACTGCGCCGTGGCAACGACTACTCCCTCCTCAATACCGAGAGCCCCAACCTGACCTATGCGCCCGAGCGCCTGAGCATGGAAAAGGTGGAAAACGCGCCGTTCAGCCCTGCCGACCGCATCGGCCAGCTCACGATGCGCAACCTCGACATCGTGGACACGCGCGGCAAGATCGGCGTGTACGCCAAGGCCGGCCTGCTGCAGCTTGGAGAAGGCGCCGCCATGCTCAAGCTCGAAGCCGACAAGAAGCACGACGCCTGAGCATCCGGCACGCTGGGTGCGCCCTGAGGCGCACCCTCTCCCGATGCCGACAGCCCCCTGCCAAGCCGCCCACACCCTGGGCGGCTTTTTTACGTTACGCGCCCGAAAGCATTGACTGCAGGGGAATACCCCTACCTTTTGCCCTCAAATCAACGAACGGTCGTTTCTTTTTGTATGATGCCCCGGCGAAGGATTCATGCCCACGCAGCCTCCAGCGAAGGAACAGCCCCATGCCCTCACGAGCGATCGTCGCCACATCGACCGGCGGTCTGGACGAACTCCAGATCCCGCACCACATCCGCATCCTGCGTCTGCAGCTCCGCATTCAGGGCCGCCGGCTGCTCGACGGGCTGGAAGTCAAGGGCAGCGCCTTTCACGACTGGATGCTGCGCACCCCGGGCCAGGTGGCCGAAACCGCTCCTCCCAGTCAGATCGAGATAGCCAACTTCTTCCGCGACCTCATCCGCGAAGGCTACGAGGAAGTGCTGGTGCTCACCCTTTCCTCGCGCCTGAGCAGAACCTACGAACAGCTCGACCTGCTGCGCAACGCCTATGCCCACAAGCTGAAGATTCACCTCTTCGACACCGGCATGGCCGCCCACGCTGAAGCGCTCATGGCTCTCGAGGCCGACCGCCTGCTCGAACAGGGTGCCTCCATGGCAGACATCGTGGCCCACCTCACCGACCTGCGCGCCCGCACCATGACCTTCCTGACCGTGGGCAAGCTCGACTATCTGATGCGCACGGGTCGCGTCTCTGCCGCCTCGGGCATGCTGGCCAATTTCATGCGCATCCGGCCGGTGCTGCACATCACCGAAGGCGAAATCCGCCCCTACGCCAAAATCCGCACCACCGACCGGGCGCTCGAAGGCATGCTCGACGGCGTGCACGAGTTTGCCCAGGGCAAACCAGTGGACATCCATGTCATGCAGGGCGGTGTGGAAAGCACCAACGCAAGCCTGGGGCGCCTGCTGCTCGACCGGCACCAGATGTTCGGCCATCCCACCTATGCCGTCACCCCCGTGATCGCTGCGCACACGGGCCCCGATTGCGCGGGCGTGGTCGTAGTGCGTCGGGCCTGAAGACCGAAGGCAGCATCGCTTTCGGCCACGGAGCCCCGCCCCGCCCGGGTCAGACCACCACCGGTTCCGTTTCGAGCCGGATGCCGAAGCGCTCGTACACGCTGGTCTGGATGGCTCGTGCCAGAGTCATCACCTCGCCACCCGTGACGCGCTGTCCGGTCTCGCCCATGCGGTTGACCAGCACCAGCGCCTGCCGTGGGTACACCCCGGCATTGCCCATGCTCTTGCCACGCCAGCCACAGGCATCGATGAGCCAGCCGGCAGCCAGCTTCACGGTGCCATCCGGCATGGGATAGTGCACGATATTGGGCTCGCGGGCGATGATGTCGCGGCATTGCTCGGGGGACACCACCGGATTCTTGAAGAAGCTGCCTGCGTTGCCGGTCACGGCCGGATCGGGCAGCTTGGCCCGGCGGATGGCCACGACCATGTCGAACACCTGGCGCGCCGTGGGCTGCGTCACGCCGAGTTCCTCCATCTTGCGCTGGATGTCGAGGTAGCCCAGCTCCGGCTTCCATTGCTTGGGCAGTGCAAACCGCACCTGCGTGATGACGGCCTTGCCTGCAAGCCCATGGTCGCCCCTGCGCCCTGGTGCATGCTTGAACACCGAATCCCGATAGCCAAAGCCGCACTGTGCAGCATCGAGCGTAAAGGTGCGCCCGGTCTCGATGTCAACGGCGTCGAGAGCATGGAAGCGATCCTGCAGCTCGATGCCGTAGGCTCCGATGTTCTGTACGGGCGAAGATCCCACCACCCCGGGAATCAAGGCCAGATTCTCCAGTCCGGGATAGCCCTGATCCAGCGTCCACGCGACGAAGTCATGCCAGTTCTCGCCCGCCCCGGCCTGCACGATCCAGTGCCGATCGGTTTCCTCCACCAGGCTGCGTCCGGGAATTTCGAGCTTGAGCACCAGAGGGCGCACATCGCCGGTAAAGATGGTGTTGCTGCCGCCGCCCAGGGCCAGCCACCCCTGCTGCAGCAGCTCGGCGCTTTCATGCAGGGCCTGCAGCTGGGCTGCACTGTGCACGCGCAGCAGCTGCTGGGCGCGTGCGGCAATGCCAAAGGTGTTGCAGGAGTCGAGGGGGGCGTTTTCTTCGATGCGCAGGATAGTCATGGGGGATAATTGTCGCATCAAGGGGCCGCGGAATCGTTCCACGCGCCTCTTTCCACCCACTCTCCGGGGAAGCCCCTGCATTGCAGTCCATGTGCTGCCGCAGCCTCTGCGCAGGCCGATGTACGGCCTGTTTCCTCCCCCTTCAGCAAGGAATACTCTGCCATGCCTTCTTTCGATACCGTCTGTGAAGCCAATCTCGTCGAGGTCCGCAACGCCGTGGAAAACAGCGCCAAGGAAATCGGCACCCGCTTCGACTTCAAGGGCACCAGTGCCGCCATCGAGATCAAGGAACAGGACATCACCCTCTACGGCGATGCCGACTTCCAGCTCCAGCAGGTGCTCGACATCCTGCGCAGCAAGCTCACCAAGCGGCAGGTGGATGTGCGCTTTCTCGACATCGGCGATGTGCAGAAGGTCGGCGGCGACAAGGTCAAGCAGGTGGTCAAGGTGCGCAACGGCATCGAATCCGACCTGGCCAAGAAGATCCAGCGCCTCATCAAGGACAGCAAGATGAAGCTCCAAGCCTCCATCCAGGGCGATACCGTGCGCGTCAGTGGCGCCAAGCGCGATGACCTGCAGGCTGCCATGGCACTGATCCGCAAGGACATCAGCGACATGCCCCTGAGCTTCGACAATTTCCGCGACTGATTCCTCGCTCCCGCTCCACCGCTGCCTTTCTTCGTCTTTTTCTCATGCCCATGCGCCCTTCCTTCCTGTCATTGCCTGGCCTGTGCTCGGCTCTCATGCTCTGTGTCTCGGGCATGGCCCATGCCGAATCCGTGGCTCTCGTGGGCATGATGGGGCAGCGTCCGCTGCTGGTGGTCAACGGTTCTTCGCCGCGCGCCATGTCCGTGGGCGAAACCTTCCAGGGCGTGCGGGTGGTGTCGGTCTCCGGCTCCGGGGCCACGCTGGCCAGTGCGGGCAAGCGCTACACGCTTCACGTCGGGGATGCACCGGTCAACGTCGGACAGGTGGCCTCTGCAGGAGGGGCATCCGGCCCGGATGGGGGGCGCATCGTGCTGCCACGGGGATCGGGCGGGCATTTCTATGCCAGTGGCACCGTCAACGGCAAGTCTGCCCGGTTCGTGGTGGACACCGGGGCCACGCTCGTGGCCATGGGCGTGCCGGATGCCGAGCGCATGGGCATCGCCTACCGCAATGGACGCCCCAGCCGCAGCCTGACCGCCAATGGCGTGGTGGAAAGCTGGCGGGTGCAGCTCAATTCGGTGCGCATCAACAGCGTCGAGGTCTACAACGTGGATGCCGTGGTGCTCAAGACCTCCATGCCGGCCATGCTGCTCGGCAACAGCTTCCTGTCGCGCTTCCGCATTCTGCAAAACGGCGACCAGATGGTGCTCGAACGGCGCTATTGAGAGCCGAGCAGCATGGGGCGGCGCAAGCCCCCTGCTCTCACCGGGGGCTGCTGCCCTTGCTGCCGATGCGCGACTCCTGCCCGTCAAGCAGCCGGCGAATGTTGGCCCGGTGACGCCAGATGAGCAACCCGCTCACGCCCACGATCGCAAACAGCACGGGACCCTGCACCGGCCACCAGCCATTGATGCCCAGCATGTACCACATGGGAGCCGACAGGGCTGCCACCAGCGCCGCGAACGAGGAGTAGCGCGACACGAACGCCACCAGGAGCCAGGTCAGCAGCACCAGCGTCCCCGCCAGGGGAGCCCAGGCAAGCACCACCCCGGCAGCGGTCGCCACCCCCTTGCCCCCCTGAAAGCGGAAGAACACCGGATAGAGATGCCCCAGAAAGGCCGCCAGCCCCACACAGGCCAGCGCACCCGCACCCAGCCCCCAGCCCGCCCCCCACTGCGACACCACGAACACCGGCAACCAGCCCTTGAGCGCATCGAACACCAGCGTCAGCAAGGCGGCCTTCTTGTTGCCGCTGCGCAGCACATTGGTCGCCCCCGGATTGCCGCTGCCGTAGCTGCGTGGATCGTTCAGCCCCATGAAACGGCTGACGATGACGGCAAAGCTCAGCGAGCCCAGCAGATAGGCCAGCACCACGGCCAGAAGAAAGGAAATGTGCATGCTTGTGTCGCAATGAAAAGGAAGGGGAGGAAGGAAACTGTCGGATGTGGCCGGCTCAGGCCTCATTCTGCCAGCGCACAGTCCACTGGCTGCGCCTGCAGCAGAGTCAGACAGACCCGGGGATCGATGCCCACCAGATACCCGCGCCGCCCCCCGTTGATCAGAATGCGGGGCAGCTCCAGAATGGAGCGCTCGATATACACCGGCATGGAGCGCCGGGTGCCAAAGGGAGAGGTGCCTCCCACCAGATATCCGCTGTGCCGCTGGGCAACCTCCACCTCGCATGGCTCGATGTGCTTCATGCCCAGCTGCCGCGCCAGTACCTTGGTCGACACACTGCGGTTGCCATGCATGAGCACCACGAGCGGCTCCCGGTCCTGGTTCTGCATGATGAGCGTCTTGACCACTGCAAACGGGTCTGCTCCCAGCACCTCCGCACTGTGGCGTGCCCCGCCATGAGGAACCCAGTCGTAGGTGTATGCATCGAAGGCAACGCCCGCCGCACGCAGCACGTGGGTCGCAGGCGTCTCGCTGATGTGGTGCTTCTTGGCCATGCCGCATTATCCCCTGACGCACTGGTGCAGACGGGTCCCACTCCTTTTCACGGCCCTGCCTCCCCGGCCGCAAGGAGGCGATCGACAAGATACAAAGAATTACCGAAAGGGCAGAAAACTCCGGATGCCTGCATCTCGGTTGCTTCCTAAAATGTAACCAATGCAGGCCGATACGCGCTGCAGCCATCCATTCACCAAGGAGATGCCCTCATGAACAAAACGCTTGCAACCCTCACCGCTGGTGCCCTCGCCACTTCCCTTCTGGCTGGCTGTGCCGCCGACGGCAACGGTGGATACACCATGACCGAGTCCGGCCGCGCCACCTCCATCGGCGCGGGTCTGGGTGCCCTGGCAGGTGCCGTGGTCGGCAACGCCCATTCGGGCAGCGACACGCTGCGCGGCGCAGCCATCGGTGCAGCCCTGGGTGCCGCTGGCGGGTATCTGTGGTCCAACCACATGCAACAGCAAAAGGCTGCCATGGAACAGGCCACTGCCGGCACGCCCGTGCAAGTCAGCCAGACCGCCGACAACCGTCTGAAGATCAACGTGCCGGCCGATGCAGGCTTCGCCACCAACTCGGCCGTGCTCAACAGCAACATGCGCCCCATCCTGGATCGTCTGGCCCAGACTCTGAACCAGAACCCGGTCACCTATGTGTCCGTCATCGGCCACACCGACAACACCGGCACCGACGCCATCAACAATCCGCTGTCGCTCAACCGTGCCAATGCCGCACGCGACTACCTCGTGGCCCATGGCGTCGCACCGAGCCGCATCACCACCACGGGCATGGGGTCGGCACAGCCTGTGGCCAGCAACGCCACCGCGGCAGGCCGCGCGGAAAACCGCCGTGTGGAAATCTATGTGGGCGAACCGGCCAAGCGCTAAGCCTGGACCCCGGTTCCCTTCTGCCCCATCCGGCAGCCCCTGCGGGCGTGCTGCCGGAACCAGCCACTCCGATGCGGGTGGCTTTTTGCTGTCTTTTTCCCGGAGAATGGCCCCATCGGGAGGCTGTGTCCGTGCGTATGCAAGGTGCGCATGGCACCCCATGCCCCTCGCTCCCCGCCCTGACACGCCATGCCCGATTCGCATCCCACGCCTACTCCCACCTCCTACAGCCCCCGCCGAACTGCCCGCATCGAGCACGTGTCCATCCGGGACATGGACTACGCCTGTCGCGTCTGGGGCACTCCTGCAGCGGACATTCCCGTACTGGTGCTCTGCCACGGCTGGATGGACGTCGGTGCCTCCTTTCAGTTTCTGGTCGACGCGCTGCCCGATGGGGCCGGCCTCATCGTAGCCCCCGACTGGCGGGGCTTTGGAGCCAGCCAGCCCGCGCAGGCAGACCACTTCGTCCACGCCGACTACCTGCTCGACCTCGACTATCTGCTCGACCACTACAGCCCGGATCGTCCCGTGCATCTGCTGGGGCACAGCATGGGCGGCAACGTGGCACTGCTGTACGCGGCCGTGCGTCCGGCACGCATCCGGCGGCTTGTGACAGTGGAAAGCTTCGGCCTGCCCGACGCCCCGCCCGCAGAGGCCCCGCAGCGTCTGGTCGATTGGATGGACCAGGTGCGCGCCCTGCGGGAAGGCGCCTCCCTGCTGCGCAGCTATGCCACGCTGGAGGCAGTGGCCGCGCGTCTGCAGCGCACCAATCCGCGCCTCGACGCGCCCCGTGCCCACTGGCTGGCCGGGCAGTGGGCTGCGCCATCGGGCGATGGCAGCTGGCGCCTGCGCGCGCACCAGGCGCATCTCATCCCCAATCCCCAGCTCTACCGCGCCGAGGAAGCCCAGGCCTGTCTCTCCCGCATCACGGCCCCCACCCTGTGCGTAGACGCCGAGGAGGACACCATGGCCCACTTCTGGGGCGACCGCTATCGCCGCACGGACTATCTGGCCCGCATGCGTCACATTTCCGATGTGGTGCACATCCAGGTACCGAACGCAGGCCACATGCTGCACCACGACCAGCCTGCCCGGCTGGCACAGCTGGTGCAGCAGTTCCTGCATGCCGCCGCATGACCCTGCCTGCGCACTTCCTTTTTCCCCTGGCCGTGGGCACCTGCCGTCCAGTGCCCTGCTTTTGGCAATAATGCTTGCCATGACGCATACCTTTCTCTGGCTGGACTACGAAACCTTCGGCACCCATCCGCGCACCGACCGGCCGGCGCAGTTCGCTGCCATCCGTACCGATGCCGACCTCCGCGAAATCGGAGAACCCATCAACATCCTGTGCCAGCCAGCCCCCGACTATCTCCCCGACCCGGGATCCTGTCTCATCACGGGCATCACCCCGCAGCAGTGCCTGGCCCAGGGAGTGCCAGAGTGGGAGTTTGCTCAGCGCATTCATGACGCCCTGGCCGAACCGGACACCATCGGCGTCGGCTACAACACCATCCGGTTCGACGATGAATTCACGCGCTTTCTCTTCTGGCGCAACCTGATCGACCCCTATGCACGCGAATGGCAGAACGGCTGTGGCCGCTGGGATCTGCTCGACGTGGTGCGCATGACCTACGCCCTGCGCCCCCAGGGCATCGAATGGCCCGTCAACGACCAGGGCGCTACGAGCTTCCGGCTCGAACACCTCACCCGCGCCAACGGCCTGAGCCATGAAGCCGCGCACGATGCCCTCAGCGACGTGCGCGCCACCATCGCCCTGGCCCGGCTGCTGCGCGAGCATCAGCCGAGACTGTTCGACTTCGCGCTCGAGCTGCGCCAGAAACAGCGCGTCGCCGCCGAGCTGGGCCTGCCCACCCGCCCCGATCAGGCGCGCCCCTTCCTGCATGTATCGGGCATGTTCCCTGCCAGCCAGGGCTGCCTGGCCATCATGTGGCCCCTGGCCAGCCATCCCACCAACAAGAACGAAATCCTCGCCTGGGACCTGCGGCATGACCCCGAAATCCTGACCCGTCTGTCCCCTTCCGACATCCGGGAACGCATGTTCACGCCGACCCAGGACCTCCCTGCCGGCATCGCGCGCCTGCCCATCAAGGGCATTCACCTCAACAAGTCTCCCATGGTCGTGCGCAACCTGCGCACCCTGAGCCCCGAGCAGGCTGCCCGCTGGCAGATCGACCTCGACGCCCACCTGCGCCACGCCGAGGCCGCCCGCAGCCTGCCGGACATGAGCAGCATCTGGGCCCGCGTTTACGAGCGCCCTGCCTCGTCGGGCCCCGTGGATGTCGATGCGGATCTCTATGGCGGCTTCATCGGTGCGGACGACCGGCGGCGCCTCGACCACCTGCGCACCCTGCGCCCCGAAGCACTCGCATCGGCCCGCACCGGGTTCGACGACGAGCGTCTCGACGAGCTGGTATGGCGCTATCGTGCCCGCAACTTCCCTCAGACACTCGACGAAGCCGATCAGGAACGCTGGCAGCAGCACTGCGCCGCCCGCCTGCTCGACGGAGAAGGCGGAGCACGCACCCTCGACATGCTCCTCGCCGAGCTCGACACCCTGCAGGAACACCACACCGATGCACGCAGCGCCTCCATCCTGGCCGCCGTGCACGACTATGCCGAGCACATTGTGCCCATGGAATGAGACCGCAGCCCCCTGCTCTCCGGACGGGGCAAAGGGACGGACTGTCTCCGGTCAGCGCGACGAGCGACGCTCGTTGAGGGCCAGCTCAAAGAACCGCAGCAGCTCGGCATCGAGCGCGTCCTTGATGCCCACGTAATCCGAAGGCCGCACCACCGGCGGCAGAGGCTGCCTGGCACGCGCACGCGCTGCCTCGCGACGCTTGGCATCGGCCTCCTCGCTGTGCACGGCATAGTCGGCCAGCACGCGCACATGGCCGCTGCCGACCTCGGCCAGTCCGCCGGCAATGACAAGCTCCTGCAGGGACTCCCCCGGGGCACTGGCAAGGTACACCACTCCGGGCCTGAGCTGCAGCATGATCGGATCATGCCCGGGCAGCACGCCCAGACTGCCCGCCAGCCCGGGGAGCCGCACATAGTGCACGTCCCCCTCGTACAGCACTTCGTTGACCGTCGCCACCTGCAGATGCAGCTGATGCGGGAGCCGTGCACTGCCCCCTGGGACGAACCCGACACGGTTCGTCGCAGTGACTGACGGTGCGTCGTCCTGCGCGGCCGATCCGGCCACAGCTTGCGCAGTTTCGGACATGGAATGGGTTTCAGCGTTCATCGACGGCGGCCGCTCCTGCCACGATCTCGATCAGTTCGCGCGTGATGGCTTCCTGACGGGTCTTGTTGTAGTGCACCGTGAGCTCGGCCACGGTGCGATCGCAATTCTCGGTAGCGGCCTTCATGGCCGTCATGCGGGCCGACTGCTCGCAGGCCGCATTCTCGGCCACTGCCTGATAGATCATGACTTCCAGATAGCGCATCAGCAGCGCATCGACCACCGCCGCAGCATCCGGCTCGTAGCGATAGTCCACCGTGGCTGCATCGGGGTCTGGAATGACCCCGCAGTGCAGCTCCGGCGGCATGCCCCCCATCTCGCCGTCGAACGGAAGAAAGCGGGCTATCACCGGCGCATAGCGCAGCGTGTTGACGAAGCGGTTGTTGGCCACATACAGCTCATCGAGCTGTCCCTCCACATACTGCATGATGGGAACCGACATGGTCCCCAGCAGGGACTCGGGATCGCCCAGATCCTTGCCCGTGGGCACATGGGCCACCACGTTCACGCCGGCCCGCCGCAGCGCAGCAAACCCCTGCGTTCCGATGACCGTGACCGATACCTCGCACCCTGCCTGCGTCCAGGCATCGATCCGGTGCATGCACTGCAGCAGCAGCCGACTGTTGAGCGCACCGCACAGCCCCTTGTCCGTGGTCACCACGATCATGCCCACCCGCCGGACCGGCAGCCGCCGGATCATGAGTGGCGACGACAGCCTGGGACTGACCGCCAGCATGCGGGCCATCATCGTGCGAATGCCCCGCGCATAGGGCCGAATGCGCTCGGCCTGCTTCTTGCTCCGCGCCAGCTTGGCAAACGCGATCTGCTGCATCGCATTCGTGATCTTGCGCGTCTTGCCGACATTGGCGATCTTGGTACGGATATCTCGGATATTGCCCATGAGCCCCTTCGTTGTGCAGCGCGTGGGCACAGAAAAACTGCCCTTGCGGCAGATCCTGTCGATCCACCCTTCGGCCCTGTGCCGCCTGCGTGCGATCCATTATAGGAAGGAGCCTCCTGCGCCGTGCAGACGCACTGCAGACGCTCCTGGCTTCCACCTCCCCGTCTCCGAAGACAAAAAAACCACGGCTGCAGTGCAAGCCGTGGTCCGAATCATGCCAGCCCCCGCCGAAACGGGGGGACTGGCCGAGGAGGGCAAAGATCAGATGCGTTCGAAGATCGCAGCAATCCCTTGTCCGCCGCCGATGCACATCGTCACCAGGGCGTAGCGGCCACCGATGCGTTCGAGCTCATACAGGGCCTTCACGGTCAGGATCGCGCCAGTGGCACCGATGGGGTGGCCCAGGGAAATGCCGGAACCGTTGGGATTCACACGAGCCGGATCGGCCTTGAGTTCACGGGCCACGGCCACAGCCTGTGCGGCAAAGGCTTCGTTGGCCTCGATCACGTCCATGTCCTGAATGGTCAGGCCGGCCTTCTTGAGGGCCATGAGGGAGGACGGCACGGGGCCGATACCCATGTACTGGGGTTCGACGCCTGCATGGGCATAGGACACCAGACGACCCAGCGGCTTGGCACCACGCGCCTTGGCGGCACCGGCTTCCATCAGCACCACGGCAGCAGCGGCGTCATTGATGCCGGATGCGTTGCCGGCGGTGACCGTGCCGTTTTCCTTCAGGAACACCGGCTTGAGCTTGGTCAGATCGTGCATGGTGAGGCCCGGACGGAAATGCTCGTCCTTGTCGAACACCACGTCACCCTTGCGGCCCTTCATGACCACCGGCATGATCTGGTCCTTGAAGCGGCCTTCGGCCCAGGCGCGCTCGGCGCGCTGGTGGCTTTCGAGTGCCAGTGCGTCCTGATCCTCACGGGTCACGCCCCACTTGGCAGCCACATTCTCGGCCGTCACACCCATGTGGATGCCCTGGAAGGGATCCTGCAGCGCGCCGATCATCATGTCGACGAGCTTGCTGTCACCCATGCGAATCCCCCAGCGGCTGTTCAGGCTGTCGTAGGGAGCACGGCTCATGTTTTCGGCACCGCCGCCGATGGCGACATCGCAGTCGCCCAGCAGGATGGACTGGCTGGCGGACACAATGGCCTGCAGGCCGGAACCGCACAGGCGGTTCACGTTGAAGGCAGGCGTCTCGACGGGGCAGCCCCCGTTGACGGTGGCCACACGCGACAGATACATGTCCTTGGGCTCGGTGTTGACCACATGGCCGAACACAACATGGCCCACGTCCTTGCCTTCCAGACCCGCACGCTGGATGGACTCACGCACCACCTGTGCAGCCAGTTCGGTGGGGGGCACATCCTTCAGGCCCCCACCGTAGGTGGCGATGGCCGTGCGCACGGCGCTGACAACAACAACTTCACGAGACATTTTTTTCTCCAGATAAGAAGGAAGGAACGAGAGACGCCAGCCCGACTGCCACCCCTGAGGGCCGTCTGGACATGCAGACATTCCCGCTGCTGTGCCCCCACGGCTCCAAAAGCCGTGGGCTACAACATTTCATCATAATCGATAACCAGCCGGTACAGGTTATCTATGAGGATATGCCCGCTCCTGCGGGAAATGCACAAGAAAAAACCCCGATTGCCAATGTCAGGCAACGGGGTTTGTTCTGGCGGAGACGGAGGGATTCGAACCCTCGATGGGGCTCTACACCCCATACTCCCTTAGCAGGGGAGCACCTTCGGCCTCTCGGTCACGTCTCCAGAAGACTCGCATTATAGCGGGTTTTTGGCGTTTCTCAGACGCCTACCGGTTCATCGAGATGGAAGGCCTTGTGCAGGGCGCGCACGGCCAGCTCCATGTACTTCTCGTCGAGGACCACGGAGGTCTTGATCTCGGAGGTGGAGATCATCTGGATGTTGATGCCTTCATCGGCCAGGGCCTTGAACATCTTGCTGGCGATGCCCACGTGGCTGCGCATGCCGATGCCCACGATGCTGACCTTGCAGATCTTGGTGTTGCCGATGACATCGGCGGCACCGGTGGCCGGCAGGACCTTGTTCTTGAGCAGGTCCATCGCACGCTCGTAATCGTTGCGGTTGACGGTGAAGCTGAAGTCGGTCTTGCCGTCGCGGCTGATGTTCTGGATGATAACATCGACTTCGATGTTGGCGTCGCCAATGGCGCCCAGAATGCTGTAGGCCACGCCGGGACGGTCCGGTACGCCCAGAACGGAAATCTTGGCTTCGTCGCGGTTGAAGGCAATGCCGGAAACGACTGCTTTTTCCATTTTCTCGTCTTCCTCAAAAGTGATCAGGGTGCCCGATTTGGCTTCTTCGTGAATGTCGATGTCCCAGGGGGTGAAGCTGCTCAGCACCCGCATGGGCACCTTGTACTTGCCTGCGAATTCGACGGAGCGGATCTGCAGCACCTTGGAGCCCATGGAGGCCATTTCGAGCATTTCCTCGAAGCTCACGGTCTGGAGGCGACGGGCCTCGGGGACGATGCGCGGGTCGGTGGTGTAGACGCCGTCCACATCGGTGTAGATCAGGCACTCGTCGGCCTTGAGGGCTGCAGCCACGGCCACGGCCGAGGTGTCACTGCCGCCCCGTCCGAGGGTGGTGATGTTGCCGAGCGGGTCGATGCCCTGGAAGCCGGTGATGATGACGACCTTGCCCTTGGCCAGTTCGCCACGTACGCGAACGTCGTCGATGGAGTCGATGCGGGCCTTGGTGTAGGCGCTGTCCGTCTTGACGGGCACCTGCCAGCCGGTGAAGCTGATGGCATCGACGCCTTCCGCCTGCAGGGCAATGGCCAGCAGCCCCACGGACACCTGTTCGCCGGTGGAGGCGATCATGTCGAGCTCGCGCCGATAGTTGGTCGTGTGCTTGGCAGGGGCCAGCTCCTTGGCCAGACCGAGGAGACGGTTGGTTTCGCCGCTCATCGCGGACGGGACCACCACCATCTGGTGGCCTGCGCGCGCCCACTTGGCCACACGCTTGGCGACGTTGCGGATGCGCTCGGTCGAGCCCATCGAAGTACCGCCGTATTTGTGAACAATCAATGCCATGAGTATGAATCCTGTCGGCCAAAAATCGCGTCCATTGCATCGCGGGAACACCTCGGAATCCTCCGCGAGAGGACGCAACCGGTTATTGTAGCAAGCCCCCTGATGCATCTCTGTGCACCGGCGCTGTGCGGGACCGGCCGCGAGGCCCATTCGCCACAGCGTGCACAGGAGCCGCAACGGGGTGGCCCCCTGCCCTCTTCAGCCCCGCGGATCGGCGATCCAGACCAGATGGGGCCCGGCATCCTCCACATAGCCCTGTCCGACCCGGATATGGATGTGATGCCCACGGGTGGCACGGGCCGCGATCACATCGAGCAGTGCCCGCAACTGGGCCTCGCTGCCGATGGCGCCATGCTGCTGCTTGAGCCAGTGCCGCAGGGCATTGGCCTGTCGGGGGCGCGCCAGCTTCCGGAGTCGGTCGATCTGCGGCGGCAGGCCCATCTGCTCCAGATCCTGGCCTGCCAGAACCTGCAGCAGTCCGTCCGCCTCGGCTGCCAGCCGCGCACTGCGGGCCAGACTGCTCCTGATCGCGGGAAATGCCGAATGAAAGGCTGGCAGCACCTCATGGCGCAGGCGGTTGCGGGTGAACCGCAGATCGGTATTGGAGGGATCGTCGATCCAGGACACATCGTGCCGGCGGAGCCACGTCCTGAGCTCCTGCCCGGGAAGGTTCAGCAGCGGCCGCCCCCAGCGCAGGCCATGGCGCTCGAAGTGCGGAGCCATGGCAGCCAGCCCCGCCACCCCGGCTCCCCGGCTCAGGGCGAGCAGCACCGATTCAGCCTGGTCATCCGCATGGTGGCCCAGAAGAATGACGTCGGAACCCACCTGGTGGGCCATGTCGGCCAGAGCCTCGTAGCGCGCCTCTCTGGCACGTGCCTCAAGACTGCAGCCGGAGGGCACTTCCACCGCCACGCGACGGACCTGCAGGGAAAATGCGATCTGCGGATGAACTCCCTGCACAACTCTCTGCACCTCGGTCGCCAGTGCCTGCACATGCTGCACAAAGGCATCGGCAGCCGGCTGCAGACCATGGTGCACATGCAGGGCAACGATTTCGAAGGGCGATGGCGCCGAAAGAGCAGGCAGGGCCTTCTGCTCCCGGATCAGCCGGCAGGCTGCCAGCAGCAGGGCCACGGAGTCGGCTCCCCCGCTGCAGGCCACGGCCAGGCGGCGGGGTCGATCACAGGATGACCACCATGCCGCCATGGCCCGATCGACGGACGAGGCAGGCCATTCCAGACAATGGTTCAGCGGCATGGCCATTCCAGCGCGCCCCTCAGCGGCCTGGAGCGCACAGACAGCTCAGGCATGACGAAGCGGTGTTTTGCAGCCACGTGCAGAGCCGATGCGCTGCCCGACCGGGCGGGAGTTCAGGCCGCCCGGGTATCCTGGAAGCGGCCATAGCTCTGCAGACGTGCATAGCGGCGATCGAGCAGGGCCTGCACATCGAGGTCGCTGACCTGGCGCAGGGCTTCGCCAAGGGCACGCTTGAGCAGCGTGGCCATCTGCTTGTGGTCGGTATGGGCACCGCCCACGGGTTCGCTCACGATCTTGTCGACCAGACCGAGCGCCTTGAGCCGATGGGCCGTGATGCCCAGAGCCTCTGCGGCGTCCTGCGCCCTGTCTGCCGTCTTCCAGAGAATGGAGGCACAGCCTTCGGGGCTGATGACCGAGTACACCGAATGCTGCAGCATCAGGACTTCGTCGGCCACGGCGATGGCCAGCGCCCCCCCCGAACCGCCTTCGCCAATGATGGTGCTGATGATGGGCACTTCGAGCTGGGCCATTTCGAAGATGTTGCGCCCGATGGCCTCGCTCTGGCCGCGTTCCTCGGCGTCGATGCCGGGATAGGCGCCGGGGGTGTCGACGAAAGTGAAGACAGGGATACGGAATTTTTCGGCCAGCTTCATGAGTCGCAGGGCCTTGCGGTATCCCTCCGGCTTGCTCATGCCGAAGTTGCGCAGCCCCCGCTCCTTGGTGTCGCGTCCCTTCTGGTGTCCGAGCACCATGCACGAAGCGCCGTTGAAACGGGCCAGCCCTCCGACGATCGACTGGTCATCGGCAAAATGCCGGTCGCCATGCAGCTCGACAAAGTCGGTGAAGATTTCACGGACATAGTCGAGCGTATAGGGACGCTCGGGATGGCGCGCGATCTTGGTGATCTGCCACGGGGTGAGATGGCTGTAGATGTCCTTGGTGAGCTGCAGGCTTTTCTTGCCCAGCTGCTCGATCTCGGCAGAAATGTCGACGGCCGATTCGTTTTGCACGTAGCGCAGTTCCTCGATCTTGTTCTCGAGCTCCGCGATGGGCTGCTCGAAATCCAGAAAAGTCCGTTTGACCAAGAGATACTCCTTTGTGTGTCGGGATGGCACCGAGGTGTGCGCGACACCTCCTGCGGGTCCGTGAGGCGTCCGCTGCGCGAACAGGCTCACCGGACAGCGCCCAGACTGCCGCCTGGGCGCTATTGTAGAGACTTGCATGTCGGCCCGGGCAGCGGGGAAACCGTGCCCAAAGCAGCCCGGTGGCGCCCCGCATCCTGGACCACAGAAGATTCAGTAGGCCACGGGCAGGGGCGTCATGGAACGCCAGACATACCAGGTGGCCACGCTGCAGTAGGGAGCCCAGGCATCGGCCACTTCGCGCATCTCGTTGCGGGTGACGGGCTCGCCCGAAAAATAATTGTGGCTGATACCCTTCACAAGACCCGCATCGTCGAGCGGAAGCACGTTGGGCCGCATCAGGTGGAACATGAGAAACATCTCTGCGGTCCAGCGACCGATGCCCCGGACGCTGGTGAGCTCGGCAATGATGGCCTCGTCGCCCATGTCCTGCCACGCCGCACGGTGCAGGCGCTCTTCCGAGAAGTGCTGTGCCAGGTCCAGCAGATAGTCTGCCTTGCGGGCACTGAGGCCGGCCTGCCGCAGCTGATCCACGGACAGGCGCTGCACGGCGGTGGCGGACACCTCCTCGACCAGCCCCACAAAACGGTTCCACACCGACTGGGCGGCCTTGAGGGAAATCTGCTGCCCGACGATGCTGCGTGCGAGCGTCACAAAGGCATCGCCTCGCGATTCGAGACATACGCTTCCATGCTGCGGAATGAGCCGCCGCATGACGCGATCGTGCTGCATCAGATGGGCACAGGCCTCGCGCCAGTGGGATGGCGCATGGGCCGGAAATTCCGGTACACAGGAATCCTCGGCTGCAGGCTCCTCGGCCGCAAGCGCCCCTGGGGCATCCACGGTCTGCACGGGTCGAGGTGCCAGCGAGGCAGACATGGCAGCGGCCACCGCCACGCGGCGTCCCCGCCGCAGCATCGGCACCGGGGCCAGTTCGGGATCGGAACAGACCGCACTCATTGCGCCATCTCCCAGGTGGTACCGGTGGGCGAATCCTTCAGGACAATGCCCTGCTGCAGGAGTTGATCGCGGATGCGGTCGGCCTCGGCCCAGTTGCGGGAGGCCTTGGCCTGCGCCCGTGCAGCAATGTGCGCCTCGATGGCCGATGCATCGAGCTGCGCCCCGGTCTGCAGAAAATGCTGTGGCTCGTCCTGCAGCAGGCCGATGCATCCTCCAAGCGCCTTGAGCAGCCCGGCGCGTTCGGGCGCATGGGTGCGGTTGACCTCCGAGGCCAGATCGAAGAGCACGGCCACGGCTTCGGGAGTGCCGAAATCATCATCCATCGCCGCCCTGAAACGGGCCGCGTGGGCATCGTTCCAGTCGATGGAGGCTGGCACCTGGGCCTCCACCTGCGTCAGGGCCGTGTAGAGCCGCTTGAGCGAGGCACGCGCATCGTCAAGGTGGGCGTTGCTGTAGTTGAGCGGGCTGCGATAGTGGGCACGCAGAATGAAGAAGCGCACGGTCTCGGCGTCATAGTCCCGGAGCACATCGCGAATGGTGAAGAAGTTGCCCAGACTCTTGGACATCTTTTCGTTGTCCACGCGCACGAACCCGTTGTGCATCCAGACGTTGACGAAGGGCTGTCCAGTCGCCCCCTCGCTCTGCGCGATCTCGTTCTCGTGATGGGGAAACTGCAGGTCTGCCCCTCCGCCATGGATGTCGAAATGGGCTCCGAGCAGCTTGCAGCTCATGGCCGAGCATTCGATATGCCAGCCCGGACGCCCATCGCCGTAGGCACTCGGCCATTTGGCATCGTCAGGCTCGGTCGCCTTGGCGGATTTCCAGAGCACGAAGTCGAGTGGATCTTCCTTGCCATCGGCCACCGCCACGCGCTCTCCGGCGCGCAGTTCGTCCAGCGTCTTGCCCGAGAGCTTGCCGTACCCCGGAAACTTGCGCACCGCATAGTTCACATCGCCGTTGTCGCCCTGATAGGCCAGACCGCGGTGCTGGAGCGTGCCGATCATGGAGAGCATCTCGGACACATACTCGGTGGCACGGGGCTCGTGCGTAGGCCGCTCGATGCCCAGGGCATCCGCATCCTCGTGAAGGGCATCGATCATGCGATCGGTCAGGTGGCGGATGGTTTCGCCGTTTTCCACGGCACGCCGGATGATCTTGTCGTCGATGTCCGTGATGTTGCGCACATAGGTGACGCGATAGCCACTGACCTTGAGCCAGCGCTGCACCACATCGAACGCCACCATGGCCCGCGCATGCCCCAGATGGCAGAGATCGTAGACCGTCATGCCACACACATACATGCGGACATGTCCCGGCTCGATGGGGGTGAACGGTTGAACGCTGCGTGTCAGCGTGTTGTAGATTTGCAAAGACATTGTTTCTATCTGTTTCCAGCCTGTTACACATGACTCTGCATGTGATTGGAAGCTTCTTTCCCCGCAGGGAAGGCATCGCGCCGCCCCGAATGCCAGACATGGGGCCAGCACGGCAAAACCCGAAATGGTACCCCAACTGGCCGAAATGCCCCACCCCCACCGCACGCACTGTCCTGGCCTGTCCCCTGGTGCATGGGCCCGTCATCGAAATGACGGGACTCCATGCATGGCCTCTGACGGCCTGCTCCTGGCTGCCTGCACGCATGGGGGCCGGGAGCTGCAATAATGACCCGACTCCCTCCCGATTGCAATCTCTTACTTTCCGTGTCGCGCATGTCAGGCCTTCTGCATTTTTCCCGTTTCACCTCCCGCCTTCCCGGTGCCCTGATTGCAGGCGTGCTGTTCGGAACGGGCCTGATGTCCCTGTCGGCCCATGCCCAGACGCCCGCTCCGAAACTGGTGGGCGATGCCTACCGAAACGTCGAGCGACTCATGGCCACGCACGCCTACGCCCAGGCCCTGACAGCGGCCGACGGCTATCTGGCGCAGCATGCCACCGACCCGCAGATGCGCCTGCTCAAGAGCCGCATCCTCACCGTCACGGGCAAGACAGCCGAGGCCAAGGCCCTGCTTCAGGGGCTGGTGCAGGATTACCCGGAAATTCCGGAGCCCTACAATAACCTGGCTGCCCTGTATGCCGCCGAAGGCGATCTGGGCATGGCACGCGAAGCGCTGGAAACGGCCGTGCGCCTGCACCCCCGCTACGCCATCGCCCTGGAAAATCTCGGCGACCTGTATCGCCGCATGGCACTCGATGCCTACGAACGCGCCCGCGCAGCCGGCATCTCCACCCCCACGCTGGCGGCCAAGATCCGCGCAGTCGCTCCCTGACTGGCACGTCCCCGAGTCCGGTTTTCTGGTTTTCATGCCAGCTCTTCTGCGGCATGGCCCGTGGTTTCAGTGGCTTTTTGACGGAGCGGCAATCCACCGTACGCACAGGAGCTTCAGGCCGTGTCCTGTCGCCGGGTGGCGTTACCGTTCCACACAGGCCGGCGTCCGGGGGCTCACATAATGAGGCAATCAACTGTCTTGAGCCAGAAAGGAGCCTGCATGCATACCCGTCGCCAACTTCTTCGCCACGGGGTTCTCCCGGCCGTGAGTACCCTGGCCGCTGCGTTCATGTTTGGTGGATCGGCTGAGGCTGCAACGCGGAATATGCCCACCCGCAGCCATGCCCCCAACCCGGAAGTGCGCTTTGCGACCAGCATGGGGGACTTCGTGGTCGAGCTCTATCCTGACAAGGCTCCCCGCACGGTGGAAAATTTCCTGCGCTACGTGCACGAGAAGCACTACGATGGCACCGTGTTCCATCGCGTGATCGACAATTTCATGGTGCAGGGAGGTGGCTACGACACCCGCCTCAACGAAAAGCCCACACACCCCCCCATTGCCCATGAAGGCCGACAGGCCTACACCGGAGGACTGCGCAACACCACCGGCACCCTGGCCATGGCACGCACCAGCGACCCCAATTCAGCAGCTGCACAATTCTTCATCAACGTGAAGGACAACGCCTTTCTGGATCCCGTGCTCATTCCCCCCGGTGATCCGGTGCCCCGCTTCGAATACCAGGGACGTGTCTACACCAACGTGCCGCGCGCCAGCCTGATGCATGCTCCGCAGCTCTATGGCTATACGGTGTTTGGCCGTGTGATCGGTGGCATGAACGTCATCAACCGCATCAAGGCCGTTCCCACCGGCGCGGCGGGGCCCTTCCGCAGCGATGTGCCGCTCAAGCCCGTCGTGATCCATTCCGCAGTCCAGATAAAATGACCGGCGGATTCATTCTCATCCGGGCCCTCCGGATGTCTGGGCCCGGAGGCTGCGGCACTCTCCGTACACAACCACCCCTGCAGAGACATGCATGTCTCTTGCCTCTGGCATCTCCCTCATTTCCCTTTGCGCTGAAAACTCCATGACCACCACCCAAGTCGAACTCCAAACCAACCTCGGTTCCATCACTCTGGAACTCGATGCCGACAAAGCCCCTCTTTCTGTCGCCAACTTCGTCGAGTACGTAAAGAAAGGCCAGTACGACGGCACCGTGTTCCACCGTGTCATCCCGGGCTTCATGATTCAGGGCGGCGGATTCGCTCCCGGCATGCAGCAAAAGCCCACGGGAGCCGAAATCCAGAACGAAGCCAACAACGGCCTGAAAAACGACAAGTACACCATCGCCATGGCCCGCACCTCGGCTCCGCACTCGGCCACGGCGCAGTTCTTCATCAACGTGGCCAAGAACGATTTCCTGAACCACACCTCTCCCACCGCACAGGGCTGGGGCTATGCCGTGTTCGGCAAGGTCATCAAGGGAACCGACGTGGTGGACAAGATCGCTGGCGTGAGCACCGGTCGTCGCGGCTTCCATGATGATGTGCCCAAGGAAGACGTGGTGATCGAGAAGGCCGTGCTGCTGTAAACAGCCCTCCGCTCTCCCATCCAGCCATGCCGCTTGCCTGCGCGTCATGGCTTTTTTGTTGTGCATTCCGCCAGCGCATGTCGCCGCTGTCCCCATGCACAGGACTCCTCCCCGGATCGCTCCCATGGCTCCTCTCGACCTGATCTCCGCACCTGCCACCTGGAATACAGTGGACTTCGTCTCCGACCTGCACCTGCAGCAGGAAGACGCCACGGCACTGGCCTTTCGCCGCTACCTGACAGAAAGCCCCGCCGATGCGATCTTTCTGCTTGGCGACATCTTCGAGATGTGGGTGGGAGACGACGTGCTCGGCACTCCCGACCACCGGTTCGAGACGGACATGGCCACCTGCCTCCGCGCACGCACAGGGCGTTCTCCGGTGTACTTCATGCCCGGCAACCGCGATTTCCTGGTGGGTACGGCCTTCTGCGAGGCTGCGGGCGTCCAGATGCTGGCAGACCCCTGTGTGCTCGACACCCGTTCCCAATCCCCCCATCCGGCCACGCGCATTCTCCTCAGCCATGGCGATGCGCTGTGCATCGACGACCGGGAATACATGCAGTTCCGCACCCAGGTGCGCAGCCCCGCATGGCAAGCCGGCATTCTGGCCCGGCCACTGGCCGAACGCGTGGCTCTGGGCCGACAGCTCCGCGAGCAGAGCGCGTCCCGCAAGAATGCACTGGGAGTGGAAGGCTATGCCGATGTCAACCACCCACTGGCCCTGGAGTGGCTGGCACACCATGATTGCGCCACCCTGCTGCACGGGCACACGCACAAACCAGGCCAGCACCAGATGCAGGAAGGAGCTCGTCAGGGCTTGCGGCTGGTGCTCTCCGACTGGGACCTGACAGATACGGCACGGCCGCGTGGCGATATTCTGCGCTGTCACCTCTCGCCCACCCATGCTCCGACGTGGGACCGTGTGGCGGCCCTGCATGCCTGAATCAGTTCTCGTCGACATGCTCTCTCTCCTGGCAGCACGCAGGAGACATCGAGCCCACCGGCGGCCTGTCAGGATATGAACGACATCATGAAAAAAGCCACCTGAAACAGGTGGCTTTTTGTGCTTGCGAAGCAGAAGCGCGGGGCTTCTGCCTGCTGCGCGAGTGCTTACTTGGAAGCAGCGTCGGAAGCAGCGGAAGCAGCGGTGTCAGCAGCGGAAGCAGCGTCAGAAGCGGCAGCAGCAGCAGCGGAAGCGCCGGTGTCAGCAGCGGAAGCAGCGGAAGCGGACATGTCAGCAGCGGAAGCAGCAGCGGAGGCAGCGGAAGCAGCGTTGGCAGCGTCATCCTTCTTGCCGCAAGCAACCAGAGCAGCAGCAGCGATCACGGAAGCCAGAACGAGAGACTTTTTCATTTTCAAAATTCCTAACAGGTGGAGAAAAACAATTTCCGGAAACTGTTTTTTGCATTGAGCCAAAAACAAGAAGGAAAGGACTCGAGCTCTTTCCTTCGCTGCCTATTGTAGGGACAAACCAGCAAAAGCTGACGAAAGCTGACAATGCCCCCGCCTTTTTCTCGGAAATTTACAGCGTAGTGTCAGGAAACTGTTGCCATTTGGGAACGCCCATCCTGTCTCAGGCGGCGTCCATGGGCTCCAGCCAGCCTTCCTCGATCCAGGCATGCAGCAGCTCGCGGGCTCCCTTGCTGGCCCGGCGTACCTGCACAGCTGGCAAGCTGCGGGCATCAGCCAGGACGCGCATGAGCTCGGCATCGACCCCGGCGGCTCGGTAGCTCTCGCCATTGAGATAGACATGGCTCGCGTCATAGAGCATGCGGGACCTGCGATGCAGCCGCACGGCACCCAGGGTCTCCGGCAGCGTCTCGGGCGCATCGAACCAGACATTGGCCTTGGGCTCCGTGAGGTATTCGCCCAGGGCGCAGGCCAAGCTGTCCTCATCCTGCAGGGCAGCATGGACTGCCTGCTGCGCAAAGGCTGCGAGCGCGGCCGGAATGGCGGCTGGCGATTCGACGGCGGGCTGTGAGGCGTCGCGATAGAGTCTTTCACCGAGCGACTCGGCCGCCCCATCGGCCATGCGCAGAAGCATTTCACGGGCGAGATCGCCCTTCTGCGGCACCCGGAAGCCGATCGAGTAGGTCATGCAGTCGTTGCCCATGGCCACGCCGTCATGCGCCCATCCGGGCGGCAGGTACAGCAGGTCGCCCGGCTCCATGAGGTATTCCTCCTCGGGCTGGAAATCGGCCAGAATGCGCACCGGAAGCCCAGGGACAAGCGTGCGGTCCTTCTGCCGACCGATGCGCCAGCGCCGGGTGCCGTGGGCCTGCAGAAGAAAGACGTCATAGCTGTCGAAATGCGGCCCCACGCCTCCGCCATCGGTGGCATAGCTGATCATGACATCGTCGAGCCGCGCATCGGGAATGAAACGGAACTGCTCCATGAGCTCTCGCACCGCATCGTCATGCAGGTCGACTCCCTGCACCAGCAGCGTCCACTGGGATTGCTTGAAGGGAGGAATGCGCGACCGCGAAAAAGGCCCTCTTGCAAAGGTCCAGCCCTTGGCGGTGCCGGAGGTGATGAGCCGTGATTCCACCTCGTCACGCGCAGCCAGCGCCACGAGAGCACTGCGGCTGAGCAGCGGGCCGAAGCCAGGAATGGCCTGCCGCACGACCAGGGGAGCACGCTGCCAGTGGCGGCGCATGAATTGCCGGGGACTCAGATGCCCCAGCAGAGGCAACGGATGATCGATGTTCATGGGAGAATTGTGCAATGGAAAATGCACAGGAAAAGGCACTGGTGACAGACCAGACCGTGGTGGCTCTGACATGGGTCATGAAAGACATGCTGGGCGAGGTGCTCGACGAGCTGACCGAGCCGGTGGAGTTTCTGGTGGGGGGAGACGATCTGCTGGATGCGATCGACAAGGCCCTCATCGGCCGCCGGGTGGGCGAGTCGTTTTCGCTGCATCTGGAGCCCGAGCAGGCCTTTGGAGACTATGACGAGGACAAGGTGTTCCTGGAAGAGCGCCGCAATTTCCCCGCCGAAACCGAGGAAGGCATGGTGTTCGATGGCCATGCACTGCCTGCAGGCTGCAGCAGTGCGCTGCCTCCGGATGAGCTCTACATCGTGACGGATCTGTACCCCGAGCATGTGGTGCTCGACGGCAACCATCCACTGGCCGGCATTGGACTCGATCTGCGCCTGAAGGTGCACGGTGTCCGGGAGGCCACACCCGATGAGATCGGTTCCGGCACTGCAGGCACAGGCTTCTTCCGCATCGAGCCGGGCACGCATCTCCTGCCGGGCAACGACACGGTGCACTGATCCACACCGGGTCGATCGACCTGGTCTTTCTTCTTTCCCATACCGCAAACACAAAAGGGGCTCCGCATGCACGGAGCCCCTTTTTTGCGAGGAAGATTTTTGCGAAAGGCTGACGCGGCGATCAGGAACGGTAGTCGGCGTTGATGGTCACGTACTCGTGGCTGAGATCGCAGGTCCAGATGGTGTCGCATGCATCGCCGCGACCAAGCTGTACGCGCACGAGGATCTCGGGCTTGCGCATGACGCGCTGGCCGTCCTCCTCGCGGTAGGCCGGGTTGCGCCCTCCTCCGGCAACCACATGCACCTCGTCGAGATAGAGCTCGATGAGGGTCTGGTCCAGGTCGGCAATGCCGGCATACCCCACGGCAGCCAGGATACGGCCCAGGTTGGGGTCGCTGGCGAAGAAGGCGGTCTTGACGAGGGGCGAGTGGGCAATGGCATAGGCTACCTGCCGGCATTCGGCTGCGGTACGTCCCCCTTCGACAGTGAGAGTGATGAACTTGGTGGCGCCTTCGCCATCGCGCACGATGGCCTGTGCCAGGTGCAGGGCGACCTGCCGCATGGCAGCGCGCAGGGCCTGACCTTCCGGGCTATCGAGATCGGTGATTTCGGAGTGTTCCGCCCGGTTGGTGGCAATGACGACGAAGGAATCGTTGGTGGAGGTGTCGCCGTCGATCGTGACGCGGTTGAACGATCCTTCGGCGAGCTCGCGGGCCAGGGTCTGCATGAGGGACGGGCTCACGCGGGCATCCGTGGCCAGGAACCCGAGCATGGTGGCCATATTGGGCCGGATCATGCCTGCCCCCTTGCTCATGCCGGTCACCGTGACCTGGGCACCGCCGACGGTGGCCTGCACGCTGAAGGCCTTGGGCACTGTGTCGGTGGTCATGATGGCCTGGGCGGCTTCGGCCCAGCCGTCCGCCCGGGCCCGGGCCGTGGCGGACGGCAGACCTGCCACGATGCGATCGACCGGAAGCGGCTCCATGATGACGCCGGTCGAGAAAGGCAGCACCTGTTCGGCCTGCACGCCCAGGGTTGCGGCCATGGCGGCGCAGGTCTGGAGGGCGGCATCGAGTCCCGACTGGCCCGTGCCGGCATTGGCATTGCCCGTGTTGATGACCAGTGCACGGATGTCCGGGTGCCCGGCCGACAGATGGGCTCGGCAGACCTGCACCGGAGCGGCACAGTAGCGGTTCTGCGTGAAGACCCCCCCGATGCTGGCACCTTCATCGAGCAGGATGACGGTCAGGTCGCGGCGTCCGGCCTTGCGCACCCCGGCTTCGGTCACACCGAGTCGCAGGCCTCGCACGGCATGCAGGGCCTCGGGTGGGGTGGCTTGCAGATTGACGGACATGGCATGACTCCTGGAAGAATGAAGTTCCGAAAGGGGGGGTGAAAAACGGGATGGAAAAAGACGGGCACGGGCCCGTCTGGAAGAGATGCGCGGCTCAGCTCAGCTTGCCGTGGCATTGCTTGTATTTCTTGCCGCTGCCGCAGGGGCAGGGATCGTTGCGCCCAACCCCGACGAAGCTCTCGGGATTGAGATTGCCTGCCGCCGTGGCTGCCCCTGCGGCCACGGCACCGAGCACCGGGGCAGGAGCGGCGCCATCGGCACCAGCTTCCTCGGGAGTGGCCGGGACCGTGTCGTCCGGGGTGCGGTAGGTGATGTTGATGTAGCCGCCGCCCTCGCCGCCGTAATCCTGCATGTCCTCTGCAGCCTCGTCGAGCTCCTCGCCCGAAGCGACGTTGACGGTCATGAGGATGCGGGTGACGTCGTTCTTGATGGCGTCGAGCATCTGGCCGAACAGCTCGAAGGCTTCGCGCTTGTATTCCTGCTTGGGCTGCTTCTGGGCATAGCCACGGAGGTGAATGCCCTGGCGCAGGTAATCGAGCGCGCTCAGGTGCTCGCGCCAGTGGGTGTCCATGCTCTGCAGGAGCACGGCCCGCTCGAAGTTGAGGAAATGGTCCTCGCCCACGACGGCCAGCTTGTCCTTGAATGCTTCGTCGGCCTTCTTGGTGACCACATCGAGCAGGTCTTCGTCGGTCACGCTGCTCGACGCCTCCACCATGTGGCGCAGGTCGAGCTCGACTCCCCAGTCCTGGGACAGGGTCTTTTCCAGCCCGGCCAGATCCCACTGTTCTTCCATGGAGCCCGGAGGAACGTAGGCGTGGACCAGGTCGGCAAAGCAGCTGTGGCGCAGGCCGTCGATCTGTTCCTGCAGCCCGTTGGATTCGAGCACCTCGTTGCGCTGCTGGTAGATGACCTTGCGCTGTTCGTTGGCCACGTCGTCGTATTCGAGCAGCTGCTTGCGGATGTCGAAGTTGCGGGCTTCGACCTTGCGCTGGGCGCTCTCGATCGACCGGGTGACCATGCGGGCCTCGATGGCCTCGCCTTCGGGCATCTTGAGGCGGTCCATGATGGCGCGCACGCGCTCGCCCGCGAAGATGCGCATGAGCGGATCGTCGAGGCTGAGGTAGAAGCGCGAGGAGCCCGGATCGCCCTGGCGTCCCGAACGGCCGCGCAGCTGGTTGTCGATGCGGCGCGATTCATGGCGCTCGGTGGCAATGATGCGCAGGCCACCCAGGGCCTTGACCTTGTCGTGGTCGGCCTTCCAGTTGGCGCGGAGCTCGTCGATGCGGGCCTGGCGAGTGGCTTCGTCGAGGGTGTCGTCTGCCTCGATGGCGGCCACCATTTTCTCGAGGCTGCCCCCGAGCATGATGTCGGTGCCGCGGCCGGCCATGTTGGTGGCGATGGTGATCATGCCGGGACGACCGGCCTGCACCACGATTTCGGCCTCGCGCTCGTGCTGCTTGGCGTTGAGCACCTGGTGGGGCAGTTTTTCCTTTTGCAGGAGGTTGGAGATGATCTCGGAGTTCTCGATCGAGGTGGTCCCGACGAGCACCGGCTGGCCGCGCTCGTAGCAGTCCCGGATGTCGGCAATGGCGGCGCGGTACTTTTCGTCGGTGGTCTTGTAGACGCGATCGAGCTCGTCCTTGCGCAGACTGGGACGGTTGGGCGGGATGACGACGGTTTCGAGGCCGTAGATTTCCTGGAACTCGTAGGCTTCGGTATCGGCCGTGCCGGTCATGCCTGAGAGCTTCTTGTAGAGGCGGAAGTAGTTCTGGAAGGTGATGGACGCGAGGGTCTGGTTCTCGGCCTGGATGGGTACGCCTTCCTTGGCTTCGACGGCCTGGTGCAGCCCGTCGCTCCAGCGGCGGCCGGCCATGAGACGGCCGGTGAATTCGTCGACGATGACGATCTCGGGGCCGTTCTCGCCCTGCTGCACCACGTAATGCTGGTCACGGTGGTAGAGATGGTGGGCCCGCAGTGCTGCATACAGATGGTGGATGAGCATGATGTTGGCCGGATCGTAGAGGCTGGCCCCCTCGGGCAGGAGGCCCAGCTTCTGGAGGATGTCCTCGGCATGCTCGTGACCCTGCTCGGTCAGGTAGACTTGGTGGGCCTTTTCGTCGATGGTGAAATCGCCCGGCTTGATGACGCCCTCGCCGGTGAGGGGGTTCTCCTCGCCTTCCTGCCGAGTGAGATAGGGCACCACCTTGTTCATGGCGATGTAGAGGTCGGTCTGGTCCTCGGCCTGGCCGCTGATGATGAGCGGGGTACGCGCCTCGTCGATCAGGATGGAGTCCACCTCGTCGACAATGGCGAAATTGAGCTGGCGCTGCACGCGTTCGCGCACATCGTAGACCATGTTGTCGCGCAGGTAGTCGAAGCCGAATTCGTTGTTGGTGCCGTAGGTGATGTCGGCGGCATAGGCCTGCTGCTTGAGCTCGCGCGACATCTGCGGCAGGTTGACCCCCACGGTGAGCCCGAGGAAGTTGTAGAGGCGCCCCATCCACTGGGCGTCGCGGTTGGCGAGATAGTCGTTGACGGTGACGACGTGCACGCCGTTGCCGGAAAGCGCATTGAGGTATACGGGCAGCGTGGCAGTGAGGGTCTTGCCCTCGCCGGTACGCATTTCAGCGATCTTGCCTTCGTGCAGCGCGAGGCCGCCAACCATCTGCACGTCGAAGTGCCGCATCTTCATGATGCGCTTGCTGGCCTCCCGGACCAGGGCGAAGGCCTCGGGCAGCAGGCTGTCGAGCGTGGCGCCGTCAGCGACCCGCTGGCGGAATTCTGCGGTCTTGGCGGGAATCTGCTCGTCGGTGAGCTTTTCGAAATCCTTTTCCAGCGCATTGATGCGCGCAACGTTCCTGCGATAGCCGGTGATGAGGCGCTCGTTGCGGCTGCCAAAGATTCTGGTCAAAAAATTAGCCATGCGATCAGATGGCTTCCGGACCACACCGCAGCAGAACGCCTCCTGGAGGAGGGACGGCGGTCGGGAACGGAAGCTTCTTCCTTGTGTTGATTGCTGAAAAGGTGTTGCGGCAGATGGGGGCACTCGGGCCCGTATCAACTCCGCACGCGCAGGCACGGCCTCCTGCAGGCCGTGTCCGCATCTGTGTCAGGACAGGTTAACGGGGCATTTTACCCTTGGGGGTTTCCCAGGGCTTCATGCCAGCGTGTACTTTTTGGGCATGTGTGTATCGGCATGCAGCGCAGAGGGTGCCCGATAATGCGGACATGACGCTGCGCCACCACCAAGCCATTCCCCTGAGTCAGGCCGCCGAGGAAGCCCCCGTGCTGGGGAGCCTGATGGCGCGGGTGCGGCTGTCCCAGTCGTGCGGAGAGGCCATCCGCAAACTCATTCCGGCCCCGATGCGCAGGCATATCGCGTTCGGCGCGGTGGAGGAAGGCGAGTGGTGCCTGATTGTCTCGAACAACGCAGCAGCCGCCAAGGCACGTCAGCTGCTGCCGGTCTGGGTGGCGAGCCTGCAGCGCCAGGGGCTGCCGGTGAACCGCATCCGGCTGCATCTGAACGGCAGCGACTGGGGCCGATAGCCCGGCGCCCCTGCAGCCACCCTGCCCTGCGGCAGCTCCGTGGAGAGCGCTCCTTGCTGCTCTGCAGCAGGAGGCAGGCAGAGGAAAAACGACGCAAGGGCGGCAGCTCCCTTGCGCCATGCGCCGTGCGCCCTGAAGTGCCTGCCGAGTCACTGGAACTGCAGGAATTCCTCGCTGACGGCGAGGCCCACGGCGTGGACCCGTTCGAGGAAGTGCGTGAGATAGGCATGCAGGCCGGTAGCCAGGATTTCCTGGATGTCGCCATATTGCAGGTCGGCCTGCAGGCGCCCGGCCAGACGACGGGAGTGGCTGGCATCGACGCTCGCGCCGATGCGTTCCAGATTGGCCACCACCTCGTTCATGCAGGCCAGCAGCGAGCGGGGCATGTCGTGCCGGAGCATGAGCAGCTCGGCCACCCGGGGCGGAGTGATGACGTCGCGGTAGACGCGGCGATAGATCTCGAAGGCCGAGACGCTGCGCAGGATGGCACTCCAGTGGTAGAAGTCCAGCTCCTCCTGGGTGTTGGCAGCCTCGGGGTCGGCCGCGAAGAACTCGGGGGAGAGATGGGCATGGAACTTGACGTCGAGCAGGCGTGCGGTATTGTCGGCCCGCTCCAGGAAGGTGCCCAGGCGCATGAAAAAGACCGACTGGTCGAGCAGCATGGTGCCGAGGATCACGCCCCGCGCCAGGTGGGAGTGGAGCTTGACCCATTCGAAGAAGGCGCTGGGATCGGTCTGCAGGATGCCCTCGCGCAGCTGGCGCCGGGCTTCGAGCCAGATCTGGTTGTAGGTCTCCCACACCTCGGTGGTGAGGCTGCCGCGCACGGCACGGGCATTCTCGCGCGAGGCCTGGATGCAGGCGATGATGGAGGAAGGGTTGTCGGCATCGGCCGCCATGAAGGTGATGACCTTGTCCGGCTGGATGTCGCCATACTTGGCGCGATAGGCAGGGAGCAGCTCGCAGATCGAGAGCATGCCTGCCCAGCCCTGCTCAGCCTGCAGCGCGGACTGTGGCAGCATGCTGGTCTGGTAGTTGACGTCGAGCATGCGGGCGGTGTTTTCGGCCCGCTCGATGTAGCGGGACATCCAGAGAAGGTGGTCGGCAGTACGGGAAAGCATGATATGTGGCGATGTAATGGTCTGTCTGCCTGTATCGGCCCGCGCCATGGGAGACGGCACGTCCGGCATCCGGTGGAAAGCCCTGCTCGGCAGCATCCGCAGGGCTCCCTGAAAGGGGATGGAGCGCCCGCGGCTCAGACCACCCAGGTGTCCTTGGTTCCCCCGCCCTGCGACGAGTTGACGACGAGCGAGCCTTCCTTGAGCGCCACGCGGGTGAGGCCACCCGCCACCATCTGCACGGTCTTGCCGCTGAGCACGAAGGGGCGCAGATCGATGTGGCGGGGTGCCACGCCTGCATCGACCAGCGTGGGGCAGCTCGACAGGCTGAGGGTAGGCTGCGCAATGTAGCCCTCGGGACGGGCCTTGAGCACGGCCCGGAATTCCTCGATTTCGGCCTTGCTGGCCGTAGGGCCGATGAGCATGCCGTAGCCGCCGGCACCGTGCACTTCCTTGACGACCAGCTCCTCCAGGTGCGCGAGCACGTAGGCGAGGTCGTCGGGCTTGCGGCACATCCAGGTGGGTACGTTGTGCAGAATAGGCTTTTCACCGAGGTAGAACTCGATCATGCGGGGCACATAGGGGTAGATGGACTTGTCGTCCGCAATGCCGGTGCCGACTGCGTTGCAGATGGTGACACGGCCGGCGCGGTACACGTCGAGCAAGCCTGCACAGCCGAGTGCGGAGTCGGGCCGGAAGACCTTGGGATCGAGGAAGTCGTCATCCACACGGCGGTAGATCACATCGACACGCTCGGGCCCCCGGGTGGTGCGCATGTAGAGGAAGCCGTCCTTGACGAAAAGGTCCTGCCCTTCGACGAGCTCCACCCCCATCTGCTGGGCCAGGAAGGCATGCTCGAAATAGGCGCTGTTGTACATGCCGGGAGTGAGGACCACCACCACCGGGTCGGGCACGCCGGTGGGGGCGCTTGCCCGCAGGGTTTCGAGCAGCAGGTCGGCATAGTGGGCCACGGGGGCCACCTGGTAGCTGCGGAAGAGCTCTGGGAAGAGCCGCATCATCATCTTGCGGTTTTCCAGCATGTAGCTCACGCCGCTGGGCACGCGCAGGTTGTCTTCGAGGACGTAATACTCCCCTACCCCTGCGGCGTCAGGAGCCCGCACGATGTCGATGCCGCTGATATGCGAATAGACCTGGTTGGGAACATCGACGCCGACCATCTCCTTGCGGAACTGCGAGTTGTGCAGGATCTGCTCGGCTGGCACGACGCCGGCACGGACGATTTCCTGGTCATGGTAGATGTCGTGCAGGAAGCGGTTGAGCGCCGTGACACGCTGCGTCAGGCCGCGTTCGAGCAGATCCCACTCGGAATGGGGAATGATGCGGGGAATGAGATCGAACGGGATGAGACGTTCGGTGCCCGATCCGTCGGCATCCTTGTCGCCGTAGACGGCGAAGGTGATGCCGACGCGACGGAAGATGAACTCGGCTTCCTCCCGCCGGTGGAGCATGGTCTGCATGGGCTGATGGGACAGCCATTGCGCGTAGCGCTGGTATTGCTGCCTGGTCGGGGCATCCGCATATGGGACCGAGGCATACATTTCGTCGAATGCGAGCATGAACCAATCTCCTGTAGTTGTCCGCAGGTCCGTGACGGAGGGTGTGGCTCGGGCGCCCCAGACTGCCCACGCACCTGTTTGTGGGCAGTGCAGCAAGTTTGATGCCGACTTGCAGAGCCCATGCCGAAAAGACATGCACACGACAGGGAAATGCAGGAGGCGCCCACGCCGTTTTCTCTGCTCCAGAGACAGGAGACCCGGGACGGGACGGCTCCATTTTCGCGCGGACACAGGCCGGTACAGCGGCCCTGCGCAGGAATCTGCAGGGTTTCAGGGAAGCGTGGGCACCTCGTGCTGCCAGTAGTGCCGGTGGACTTCCCTCTCGCAGCGGATGGCATTGGTGGCCGAACTCCACCACCCCGCACCACATTGGTCTGTCTGCACCACGATGGTGCCCACGCTGTGCAGGCGCGCCAGCACCTGCGGATGGGGATGGTGATAGGTGTTGCGGTAGCCATGCTGGATGAGGGTCCAGTGCGGCGCCACGGCCTGCAGCCAGGGCTGGCTGCTGGACGTTCTGCTGCCATGATGCCCCGCCACGAGCACATCGGCCCGCAGCCATTCAGGGGGCGTGCGGGCCAGCATGGCGGCTTCCTGTGGCGCTTCGGCATCTCCGGTGAGCAGCACGGTGCGGCGTCCGTTGCTCACACGCAGCACGCAGCTCATGGCGTTGGTCTTGGCCTGGGGCACATAGTCGGTTTCGAGCGGGTGCAGGAACCGGAAGTCCACCCCTTCCCACTGCCAGTCCTGACCCACGCTGCAGGGTTCGACGGCCCGCAGCTGCTGCAGGGGGTGGTCCGGGGCGATGGATCCGAGCAGGGGCAGGTGCGGATAGGCCTGCAGCAGCGGCTCGATGCCCGCGATGTGATCGGTGTCGGAATGGCTGAGCACGGCCACGTCGGGGGTCTCGTCGAGCGCGTGGAACAGCGGCAGCAGCACGCGGTCGCCCGCATTGCTGTGCGCGCCATAACGTGGGCCCGCGTCATAGAGCAGGGTGTGCCGTGCCGTGCGTACCACCAGCGCGCTGCCCTGCCCGATGTCGGTCATGAGGACCTCGAACTCCCCTGCATCCGGCCGTGGGGCCTGCCAGGCCAGCACGGGCACCATCATCAGCGCTCCCGGCCATCGCAAGGGCCAGGGCCCGCGCATGCACAGCAGCACCCCTCCGGCCACGCCCAGCACACCGGCCCACCAGGGCGCCTGTGCAGCCTGGTACTGCGCCCACGGCCACGATGCCAGCCAGCCCAGCAGCGCCATGAGCTGCTGCACGCACCAGGCTGCCGCCAGCCACAGGGGCGAGCACAGCGCCCCGAGCATGGCCAGCGGAGTGACGAGCAGGGTTACGACGGGCACGGCCACCAGGTTGGCCAGGGTACCCACGAGCGAAACCTGCCCGAAGATCATCAGCGTCAGCGGTGTCAGGGCCGCCAGCACCAGCATTTGCTCGCGTCCGAATCCGGCCAGAGTGTGCATGATGCGGGCCCGCCAGCCATCTGCCGGCGCCGTCTGCTCCTGCCCCGCTGCGAACAGAATGCCGACGGCCACGAAGCTGAGCCAGAACCCCGCCTGCAGAAGCGCCCAGGGGTCCCAGGCCACCACGGCGGCAGCGGCCACGGCCCACAGGGCCGGCCAGGGCCATTGCCGCCCGCCGGACCGCAGGACTGCCAGGACCACCAGCATGCACACGGTGCGCTGAGCCGGCACCCCCCAGCCGCTGAACAGCGCATACAGCCATGCCAGCAGCACCCCGCCCCACAGAGCTGCGCGCGGTGCCGGAATGGCCAGGCACAGGGGCCACTTCCAGCGCGCCGTGCGGCGCCAGCCCCAGCCGACCAGCCCCGAAGCCAGCCAGGCGAACATGGTGATGTGGAGCCCGGAAATGCTCATGAGGTGCGCCACGCCGGTGATGCGGAAGATGTCCCAGTCGTCCCGATCGATGGCCGACTGGTCCCCCATGACCAGCGCAGCCAGCACCCCGGCCACCCGCGCCCGCCCTGCGCCACCTCCCGCCGGGGGTGCGGCAGCAGCCCGGCCCTGCTCCCAGGGAACGACGCCGGGTGCCACGACCTGGTAGATGCGGGTGCGGACGGCGACACGGGCGCGGTCGATCCAGGCGGCAGCATCAAGGGGACGCGCATCGGCCAACCGTTCAGCCGGTGCGCCGGAGCGCCCGCCGCGCACGTAGCCCGTGGCGCCCAGCCCCTGGTCCCACATCCAGAGTTCGCTGTCGAAGGCCCAGGGATTGCGGTTGCCGTGCGGCTGCTTGAGGCGCACGGTCATGCGCCACTGCTCGCCCGGCATGACGCACATGCGGCAGGGCTCGGAAGGGGCTGAGGCGAGTTCCTCGGATACCGGGGCAGCACCTTCGGGTTGCACCTCGCGCCCCCGCCAGGAGCGAAGACGGTACCAGCCCAGTGCCAGCCGTGGCGGGAGCTGCACTGCCGCACCCTCCTGCAGGGCAGACTCCACCTGCAAGGCAAGGCGCGTGCCGTCCTCCCCCCATTGAGGCAGTCCCACCACACGGCCCACCACGACCAGATCGCGTCCCTGCAGATCCCGGTCCAGTGCCTGCGAGGCCACCTGCACCGCCCGCAGGCCCGTCAGACTCCACCCCAGCACCGCCAGAGCCAGATACAGCCATGGCGCGGGCAGATGCCTGCGACGCAGCCAGAGCAGCGCCAGCAGCAGGGCTGCGCCTGCACTGCTTGCGTAGGACACCCCCGTCCACAGCCTGGCCTGCTGCAGCTGCACGGCCACCCCCGCGAGCCAGCACAGAGCGGCAGGAGTGACGGAAAAACGGCGCCAGGCCTGGGGCCACCCCAGCGAGCGAAAAGACATGCGTGCACCAGCCATGCACCAAGGACCTCATCAATAGAAAATGGAACGTACCAAAGTACGCATGCGCATCATGCCATGCGCCCTCTGCCTGTCCGTGGCATGGGCGCATCGTGCAGGGCCTTGCGACATGAAAAAGCGTGCGTATTTGTCGGGCATGCGACAGGCTGTGTGCCATACGGCCTGCAGGCAGGACCGGCTGTCGCTAGACTAGCTCCATGAATGCACCCCAAGCCTCTCTCGACGCCGCACCGGTTGCACCTGGAGGTGATGCCGGCTGGACGCTTCCGGGACTCGACGTGCCGTCCACCGCCGGGCACTACAGCGAGCTGCTCGGCCGTTCCGTGCCTGAAAGCGCCGGTCCCCTGTCGCCCGCCGACATGGCCCCGCACTGGCGCACCTTCTTCGATGCACTGGCCCGCAAGACGCCGGACGATCTCACCCAGCGGCTGCTGCGCCTGCGGCGCATGGTGCTGGGCAACGGCATCAGCTACAACGTCTATTCCGACAGCCAGGGCGCCCAGCGCCCGTGGGAAGTCGATCTCCTGCCCCTGTTGATTCCCCCCGCCGAATGGGCCACGCTCTCGGCCGGCATCCTGGAGCGCGCGGAGCTGCTGGAGCGCATTCTGCAGGACATCTACGGCCGACAGGAGCTGCTGCGCGATGGTCTGCTGCCCTCGGCCCTGGTGCAGGGCCATCCAGGCTACCTCCGCGCCATGCACGGCATCGCGCAGCGGCATTACCTGCATCTGGTGGCCTTCGATCTCGTCCGGGGTCCTGCGGGGGGCTGGCACCTCATGACCCAGCGCACCCAGGCCCCTTCGGGGCTGGGTTATCTGCTGGAAAACCGCCACCTCGTGCGGCAGCAGTTTCCGGACACCTTCGAGCAGCTCGGAGTGCCCAAGCTGATCCATGCCTATCAGGCCCTGCTCACGAGCCTGCGTGCCCACTGTCAGCCGCTGGTGGGCGCCGGCGAAACGCCCACGCTGGTGCTGCTCACCCCGGGGCAGATGAACGAAACATGGTTCGAGCAGGCCTATCTGGCCCGTTTTCTGGGCATTCCCCTGGTCGAAGGCGGCGACCTGCGCGTTCACCAGGAAAAGCTCTACCTCAAAACCACCCAGGGGCTGGTGCGCGTGCACGGGCTCCTGCGCCGCGTGGACGACGACTGGATGGACCCGCTGGAGCTGCGCCCCGAATCGGCGCTCGGTGTGGCCGGACTGCTGCAGGTCCTGCGCGCAGGCAACGTGGTGGTGGCCAACAGCCCCGGCAGCGGGTTTCTGGAATCCCCGGCCGTGCTGGGTTTTCTGCCAGCCATTGCCGAACACCTGCTGGGCGCCCCCCTGCAGTTGCCGGCCCTGGCAACCTGGTGGTGCGGCGAAGAGGCCGTGCTGCCACAGGCCCTCCCGCGCCTGACCCAGATGGCCATCAAGCCCACCTATGCTGGCAGCGACCTGTACCACGGCTTTGCCTCGGAGCTGGGCGCCCATCTGCGCCCCGATCAGCTGCAGGACATGGAATCGCGCATCCACCAGCATGGAGGAGACTACACCCTTCAGCAGTACATGCCGCTGTCCGAAACCGCCTGCTGGCGGCAGGATGGCGCGAGCGGTGCCGCGCAACTCACCTCGCGCCCCGTCGTGCTCAGGGTCTTTGCCATCCGGGATGGCGACGGCTGGATGGCCCTGCCCGGCGGCATGGCACGACTGGCCATGGGCGATACCGAAATCGCCTCGATGCAGCGTGGCGGCAGCAGCGTGGACGTGTGGATCCTGCCGGATTCCACGGCCAGCGCTGCCGACCTGCCTGCGCGGGCCCCTGCCGCCGCGGCCCCTGCTCCGGCCCCTTCGGCATCCACCCCGCGCCCCCATGCACGCCACCACGCACCCGAACTGCTCATCAGCCGCATGGCCGAGAACCTGTTCTGGCTCGGGCGCTACACCGAACGCAGCGAAAACACCGTCCGCCTCTCGATCATGGCCTTCGACAGCCTGAGCCATCAGGATACCCCCGGCCCCGTGCTGCTCGACTGGCTCTGGCGGGTCAGCCTCGACCAGGAACTGCTCGCGCCCGACGCGCCACACCAGGGCACGGCCGCCGCCCTCGAAGCGGCCCTGACCACCTCGCTGTGCCAGGACCACACCGGGCTGGCCGGCACGATCCTGCCCATGCAGAACGTCACCTCCATGCTGCGCAGCTACCTTTCGCACCAGCACTGGCAGCTGGTGCAGGAAGTGCGCCATGGCTTCGACACCCTGCACGACACCGTATCGCCCGCCCCGGCCCCCGACGGCAGCCTCCCTCCGCTGCCGGCCGCGCAGGATGTGGTGAGCCAGCTCGTCGATCTCAGCCATGCCCTCGCAGCGGTGACCGGCGTGCAGTTCGACCGCCTGCCGCGCGGCATCGGCTGGCAGATGCTGATGCTCGGGCGCATGGTCGAGCGCCTGGCCTGCGTGGCCAACACCCTGCAGCATGCGCTCGAACAGGGTGTCCACCACGACGCGCAGGCAAGCATCGCCCTGCTGTCGCTGTTCGACAACCGCCAGCCCCAGCCCCGACTGCATACCGAAGTGCTTCCCACGCTGGAGACCTGGCGGCCCCTCATCGCCAATCCCCGCCACCCACGCTCCCTGCACTGGACACTCGGCGAACTGCGCGACCTGCTGCACCACCTGCCCGTGACTTCGGGAACGGCCCATCAGCCACCCGCATCGGCACAGGTACCGCCGGTCACGCCGGCTCCCTCCGCCCTGCAGGACGATGCCGTGCACTGGCCCGCGCTGCAGGCCATCTGGCCCGACCTGTCGGCATGGGAACACGCCACCCCCGACACCGCCACCGAGCTCACCCCCGACACCGCCACCGAGCTCACTCCGGACATCCTGCCAGACAGCTCGAGCCTGCAGGCCCTGCTGCAGCAATGCCAGATCGTGGCCGACGCCATCAACACCGCCGTCTCGCAGACGTATTTCTACCCGGCGGCAGACGCCATCAGCCAGAGCATCGGCACCTGATCCCCCCGGAACCGCTGCCCCTGGCCTGACCTCCTTCCCGTTTCCGATTTCCGCCCTCTCCGCCATGCATCTGCGCGTCACCCACCAAACCACCTACCTCTACAGCCAGACCGTGCAGTCGGCCCAGCACATGGCCTGGCTGCGTCCGGTGGACACCCTGCACCAGAAAGTGCTCTCGCACAGCCTGGTGATCACGCCCGAGCCAGCCTCCCTGTCCACCTCCCAGGATGTGTACGGCAACCAGCGCAGCTACTTCAGCGTGGCAGCTGCACACCAGCAGCTGCAGGTCACCGCCTGCACCGAAATCGAGACCGTCACGCCCGCCATCGGCTACAGCTATGCTCCCTGGGAGCAGGTCCGCGAGCGGTTTGCCTACCGGGCTGGCCAGCCGTTCGACGTGGCGGCCGAATTCATCTACCCCTCGCCCTACGTCCCCCGGCACAGCGACTTCAGCGAATACGCCGAACCCAGCTTCACGCCCGGACGCGGGCTGTTCGAGGCCTGCATCGACCTCACCGAACGCATCCACACGGAATGCCGCTACGCCCCGGCCAGCACCGACCTGCAGACCCCGGCACGCACCGCGCTCGCGCAGCGCCAGGGCGTCTGCCAGGACTTTGCGCACATCATGATCGGCTGCCTGCGCTCCCTCGGCCTGCCCGCGCGGTACGTCAGCGGCTACCTGCTCACCACCCCGCCGCCCGGTCAGCCCCGCCTCATCGGCGCCGATGCCTCCCATGCCTGGGTTTCGGTCTATCTGCCCGATGCCGAAGTCGACCTGCAGCTCTCCTCCACCCCGCTCAACGATGCCCAGGCCCTGCCCTTCCGACCCGCCAGCGGCATCACGCGCGGCTACTGGTGCGACTTCGATCCCACCAACAACCGCTTCGGCTGGGGCACTCCAGGAGCCGACTACATCGTGGTGGCCACGGGACGTGACTTCGGCGATGTCACCCCCCTGCGCGGCGTGCTCACGGGGGGCGCCTCACACTCGCTGCAGGTGGGCGTCACGGTGGAACCCGTCGACAACCCGGCGCAGCCTGCCCCTGCCGCCCCTGCGGTTCCCGCGCCCTGACGACGACCCTCGGATTTAAGAATGGGCCCTGGGCCATGCACGGTGCCCCATGGCCACTGTCCACGCCACCCGCTCCTGCCAATCCTCCTACAATGATTCCGCTGCACTGCGCGCCTGTGTGGCGCCTGTGTGGCGCCTGTGTGGCGCCTGTGTGGCGCCTGTCTGCGCGGTGGCTCCAGCAGGGCCAGCGACACCGCCAGATGCCCCCACTCCCCAGCCGTGCCGAGGGGCCCTCCCTGCTGCGGATGCAGAAGGGGGTGGTGCTCTGTGTGTGTTCTGCGTGTGCTCTGCACACCCCCTTTCGTCTGTCTTTTCATCGATCCCCGAGGAGAATCATCCATGTCCGATATCTACGCCCAGCTCGAACAGATGGGCATTGCCCTGCCCCCCGTTGCCGTGCCCGCCGCCGCCTACGTGCCCTTTGTGCAAAGTGGCAACCAGGTCTACCTCAGCGGCCACATCGCCAAGCGTGACGGCAAGGTCTGGGTCGGACAGCTCGGCAAGGACATGGACACCGCCACCGGTGCCCAGGCAGCGCAGGCCATTGCCGTGGATCTGCTGGGAACGCTGCATGCTGCCGTGGGAGATCTCAACCGCATCCGGCGCATCGTCAAGGTGGTGAGCCTGGTCAACTCCGCTCCCGACTTCACCGAACAACACCTTGTGACCAACGGCTGCAGCGAACTGCTCGGCAAAGTCTTCGGTGCCGAGAAGGGCGCCCATGCCCGCAGCGCCTTCGGCGTGGCACAGCTGCCCATGGGGTCGTGCGTCGAGATCGAACTGATCGCCGAAATCTGATCCCCTGCCGACGACACCCCTTCCTTCGGGAAGGGGCCCCTCAGCCGGCCTCCACCGACGCAGGCTCCCCGCCGCCCACGGCCAGCACATACAGCCCGTAGAATGGCACCCCGGTCCAGAACCGGAACCCCGCACATCCCAGTGCGCTGCTCCAGTCGTATCCTGCCATCACGTCGAACTGTCCTGCCAGCTTCAGGCGCTGATGCGGTGTCTGCAGATCCTCCTGGCGATGCAGCCCCCAGCGGATGCATGCCCCGGTGTGCCGCAGCGACCGATGCCACTGGGTCGGCCCGCGCGCCACCTCCGACAGGGCATCGAGCACCAGCATCGATCTGCCCGGCGCCCGCTCCCCCACCGTGCGCAGCAGTGCCCGTACCTGGGCACGATCCAGATACATGCTCACGCCTTCGAGCAGAATGAAAAGGGGTACCTCCCCGCCCGCGTCCATCCCGGCGGCCTCCCACCATCCCGGCTGGGACAGATCCCTGGCCACCATGCGGTGGCGGTCATTGAGCGGAGGCAGCAGACGCTGCCGCAGCGCCATGACCTCCGGCATGTCGATCTCGGTCATGCACGCACGGCCATTGTCGAGCCACTGAAAGTACTGGCTCAGGCCACACCCCAGATTCAGCACATGCCCCTGAGGATGCCGCTCCAGAAACGCACGGGCCAGTGTACGCACATACTGCGTGCGCACCAGGGTGCCCCATACGCTGGCACGATCCTCCAGCCAGCGCTGTCCATCCTCTCCCAGTGCTTCCAGGGTACGACGGGCATAGACATCGTCCACCGCCAGCGCCGGATAGAGCGCATCCCCAAACGCCCGCCCCGCAAGCGGAATCAGCAGGGTGGAGGGCACGCACGAGAGCGACGCACACGCCCCGCTGCGCCCCTGCCCTGCAGCAGCTTCATCGGCCCCGCGCAAGGCAGCAGGGGACTGGGAAAAAGGAGGACCTTCGGCAGACTGCATGGGAGCTCCCCGTAGACAGGCAGGACATGGAACAGCGCAGCAGGAATCCATCCCTCGACGGCACCTGCAACCTGTTCCATTCTGGCGCACCTTTGCCTCCTCTGACAAGCCCGTACCGTGCCCCCGCCAGGCGGCCTGTCCGACTCCTCACCAGAGCTGCCGTATCAGCCCCGAAATCACCTTGCGGATATGCAGGGGGTAAGTGCCCTCCCCCATGAACACATCCATGGTCCGCCCCGCCAGCCGGGGACCGAAGTGCCGCAGCAGGGCATCGCGGATGCGGGGCTGGCCATAGCACCAGCTCGCCAGAGTGCGCGCGGCCCGGTACTGCGGCATGAAGTGCTCCTCCAGATGGGCCTGGTAGAGCCGCTCGGTCTGCGCCGCATCCCCCGCCCCCTGCACAATGGCCTCCGCCGCCCAGATGCCACTCTGCAGCGCCTGCGAGATCCCTTCTGCCGTAAGGGGATCTGCCAGCCCTGCGGCATCGCCGGTCAGCAGCACCCGCTGGCGCGCCAGCACCGGCATGGGCCCCACCGGAATCACATAGCCATGCATCTGCTGCAGATCCATGTCCTTCACCCCCAGCACCTGCGCATAGCGCAGGCAGTGCTGCTTGAGCCCCGGCGAGCCCCCCCGCTTCTGGAACACTCCGACACCGATCGACAGATGCCCCTGCTTGGGAAAGTTCCATCCATACCCATGCGGAATGCTGTCGAAATCGAAGCGCAGCTCCCCGGACAGACGCGCGAAATCGGCGTCCGGCACGCGCACCTCGCATTCGATGGCCGGCAGGAGCGTGCGCGATTCGCTCCACCCCGCCCAGCGGGCAGTCGGCCCGCGCGCCCCGTCGGCCGCCACCACATGGCGCGTCTCCATCACCCCGGCCGTCGTATGCAGGCGGTGCCACTCTGCCCCGAGCTCCAGCCCTTCGAGCGCACATCCATCGCGCAGCACCGCCCCGGCCCGAACGGCCTCCCGGGCCAGCAGGTGATCGAACGCATCGCGCATCACCAGCGTCACTGCAGGCGCGTCACGCTGCGCCTCAAGCCGCCCCCGATACTGGTCGTAATACATGGCGATATGGCCAAACTCGCGTTCCACCGCCGGCGTGATGTCGAAGGGCAGCAGCCGACGGCCCCGGTACACCAGCCCTCCGCCGCACACCTTGCTGCGCGGCAGCCGTTCCTTCTCGATCAGGGCCACTCGCATTCCGGCCTCTGCCAGCCGATGCGCGGCCATGGTTCCTGCCGGCCCGGCCCCCACCACCACGGCATCCCATTTCTCCACCATGTCTGTCCCCTTTGTGCTGCCCCTGCATCCATGCAAAACGGGGCACGGCCCGCCCGGTGCGGCCCATGCCCCAGTCCTGGAGTCCGGATCAGGACTCCCTGTTCCGGTATCCGCTCACTTGAGCGCCTTGTAGCGCACGCGCCGGGGCTTGGCACCCTCCTCGCCGAGCCGCTTGATCTTGTCGGCCTCGTACTCCTGGTAATTGCCGTCGAAGAACACCCACTGGCTGTCCCCTTCAGCGGCCAGGATGTGGGTACAGATGCGGTCCAGGAACCAGCGGTCATGGCTGATCACCATCACGCTGCCCGCGAACTCCAGCAGCGCGTCCTCCAGGGCGCGCAGGGTTTCGACGTCGAGGTCGTTGGAGGGCTCGTCGAGCAGCAGCACATTGCCACCCTGCATCAGCGTCTTGGCCAGGTGCAGGCGCCCGCGTTCACCACCGGAGAGCAATCCCACCTTCTTCTGCTGGTCGCCCCCGTTGAAGTTGAAACGACCGCAATAGGCACGGCTGGGCATCTGGAACTTGCCCACGGTGATGATGTCGAGCCCGCCGGAAATGTCCTCCCACACCGTCTTGTCGTTGGCCAGGCTGTCGCGGGTCTGGTCGACGAAGGCCATCTGCACGGTCTTGCCGACCTGCACCTCGCCACTGTCGGGCTGCTCGATGCCCGCCACCATCTTGAACAGCGTGGACTTGCCCGCCCCGTTCGGCCCGATGATGCCCACGATGGCCCCTGCCGGCACCTTGAAGCTCAGGTTGTCGATCAGCAGACGGTCGCCAAAGGACTTGGTGACGTTCCTGAACTCGATCACCTCCGTGCCCAGTCGCTCGGCCACGGGGATGAAGATTTCCTGCGTCTCGTTGCGCTTCTGGTATTCGTAATCTGACAGTTCCTCGAAGCGGGCCAGACGGGCCTTGCTCTTGGCCTGACGCCCCTTGGGGTTCTGCCGTGCCCACTCCAGCTCCTTCTTCATGGCCTTCATGCGGGCGTCCTCGCTCTTCTGTTCCTGCTCCAGGCGCGCCTCCTTTTGCTCCAGCCAGGTGCTGTAGTTGCCCTTCCAGGGAATGCCGTGGCCCCGGTCCAGTTCCAGAATCCATTCGGCCGCGTTGTCCAGGAAATACCGGTCGTGGGTAATGGCCACCACCGTCCCGCCAAAGTGGTGCAGGAACTGTTCGAGCCACTCCACCGATTCGGCATCCAGGTGGTTGGTGGGTTCGTCGAGCAGCAGCATGTCGGGCTTGGACAGAAGCAGGCGACACAGTGCCACGCGCCGCTTCTCGCCCCCCGAGAGAGTCTTGATGACGGCATCCCAGGCGGGCAGGCGCAGCGCATCGGCCGCGATTTCGAGCTGGTGCTCGCTGTCCGTGCCTGCCGCAGCGATCACCGCCTCCAGCTCGCCCTGCTCGGCAGCCAGTGCATCAAAATCGGCATCCGGTTCGGCATAGGCCGCATAGATTTCATCGAGCCGCTTCTTGGCGGCCAGCACCTCACCCATGCCGCCTTCCACGGCCTGGCGCACGGTTTCCTCGGGATCGAGCTGCGGCTCCTGGGGCAGATAGCCGACTTTGATGCCGGGCATGGGCAGGGCTTCGCCCTCGATTTCCTTGTCGATGCCAGCCATGATCTTCAGCAACGTGGACTTGCCCGCGCCATTGAGACCCAGCACGCCAATCTTGGCGCCCGGAAAGAAAGAAAGAGAAATGTCCTTCAGGATCTGCCGCTTCGGCGGCACGATCTTGCTGACATGGTTCATGGTGTAGACATATTGGGCCATGCGATGTGTTCCTTGTGCCGGCGCGTACGCGGCATGCTGATAAGGGAGAAAGGGGAAAAATGGGAAGAATGTGCCGTATGTGGCAAGACTGCCACCCGCAGACGGAAAAAACGCTTTTTGCGGGCAGTTGCGACGTGTATTATCCCAGCATGCGACAATATACGGCGTTGCCAGCCACCAGTATCTGGCAATCACGCCCGAGGCTCTGAGTCTTCGGGCAGGTCGCATGCAGGCCATGCCCCCGATGCCTTCGGGACGCAAGCATGCCCGCTCCCAGTCTGCCCTTCACTGGTAAGCGCTCCTCGCGCAAAAGGCAGCCCTTGACTGACCCCGCGCCTCCAAGGCGCCCCCAACCATGACATTTGAAGAACTACAACTGGCGCCAGCCATTGTGCAAGCCGTGCAGGAACTCGGCTATACCGCCCCCACCCCCATCCAGCAGCAGGCCATTCCGCTCATCCTCGCGGGCAACGACCTGCTCGGCGGCGCACAGACCGGCACCGGCAAGACGGCGGCCTTCACGCTGCCCATGCTGCAGCTGCTCAGCCAGCGCCCGGCACGTGCCCCCGGCGCCGTGCGCGCGCTCGTGCTCACTCCCACCCGCGAACTGGCAGCCCAGGTCGAGGAATCGGTGCGCGACTATGGCAAGCACCTCTCGCTGTCCTCCACCGTGATCTTCGGCGGCGTCGGCATGAATCCGCAGATCCAGCGCATTCAGCAGGGCGTGGACATTCTGGTGGCCACTCCGGGCCGCCTGCTCGACCTCGAAGGCCAGGGCGTCCTGGACCTGAGCCATGTCGAAATCCTCGTGCTGGACGAAGCCGACCGCATGCTCGACATGGGTTTCATCCATGACGTCAAGAAGGTCCTCCGGCTCCTGCCCCAGGACAAGCAGAGCCTGCTGTTCTCCGCCACCTTCAGCGACGACATCCGTGACCTCGCAGACAGCCTGCTGCACTCGCCCCAGCACGTCCAGGTCACGCCCCGCAACACCACGGTGCAGCGCATCCGCCAGGTCATCCATCCGGTCGGCCGCAACCGCAAGAAGGCCCTGCTCGCCCACATCATCGAGCAGAACCACTGGAACCAGGTGCTCGTGTTCACCCGCACCAAGTTCGGTGCGAACCATGTGGCCGAATTCCTCAACAAGAACGGCATCAGCGCCATGGCCCTGCATGGCAACAAGAGCCAGACCGCACGCACGCAGGCCCTTGCCGGCTTCAAGAGCGGAGAACTCCGCGCCCTGGTGGCCACCGACATCGCCGCCCGCGGCATCGACATCGATGATCTGCCGCATGTCGTGAACTACGAAATCCCCAACGTGTCCGAAGACTACGTGCACCGCATCGGACGCACGGGCCGCGCCGGCGCCGAAGGCCATGCGGTGAGCTTCGTCTGCCTCGACGAGGAAGGCTTCATGCACGCCATCGAGAAGTTCACCCACCAGCAGATCCCGGTGGAATTCGTCGAAGGCTACGGTCCCGAGGAAGGCGAGCGTGCCGAACCCATCGCCATGGGCCGCCAGACCCTCTGGGGAGGTGCCGGCAAGCCTCCGAGCCGCGAGGTGATGGCAGCCGCTGCCAAGACAGCCCGCCAGGAAATGATGCAGCGCATCCGCGAGAACAAGGCTCCCAAGCCCGCCCGTACCGACGCCGCTCCCCGTCGCGCTTCCGGCCGGCATGGGGCAGACGCCGACATGGGCCACAAGAACTTTGCCACCGCTGCACGTCCAGCCACGAATCCAGCGCCCTACTCCGTCGGACAGGGTGCCGACAACGGTGCCGAACCGCATGCCGGCCGTCGCCGCAACCGCTTCCGCAGCGATGGTGGCAGCAACGGCAACAATGCCGGGCCACGCAATTCGCAGCCACATGCCGGCGGCGAGCAGCGTCCCTACGCCGACAACCGCGCTCCCGGCCAGCAGCCGGGCCGGCCTCCCCGGAACGCCGCAGGCAACCGCCACCCCGCTGCAGCTCCGCAGCGTCGCCCGCGCCCTGCAGCCGACGAGTTCCAGCCCCGCAGCCACGAGAGCGCACTGTTCAAGAGCTCCTACGATGCCTCCCGCAAGAGCACCGGCAACGGCGGCCAGCCCGACCCCCTGCGCACCAGCGTGGACAGCATGCGCCGCAACAACCGTGGCGGTGGAAACCGCAAGGGCGGAAATTCCGGCGGTTTCGGCTGGCAGTGAGCCCCCCGCCTCAGTCCGGGTAGCCATTGCCCGGACTGTAGCAGCCCAAAAAAGGAAGCCTTCCTGCTGCGTCAGCCCCGAGGGCTTCCACAAAAAAGCCGACCTTGTGGTCGGCTTTTTGGGGTGTGGAGGGTGCGTGTTCACCCGCCCGGCATCTTTCCTCGTGCCGGCGGTGTCTCTCCGCTCAGCACAGATCCTGCATGCAGTAGAGCCGGTAGAGCGTCTCCAGCAGCTTTTGCGCATGCGCATCGGCCACCTGGTAGATGATCTGCTTGCCCTCGCGGCGGGTCTCGACGAGGTTTTCTGCACGCAGCACACCGAGCTGCTGCGACAGGGTGGGCTGCCGGATGCCGAGCAGCTGCTCAAGCTCCCCGACCGATTTTTCTCCCTGGCTCAGCTGACACAGCAGAAGCAGGCGGTTTTCATTGGCCAGGACCCGCAGGAGGTTCGATGCCTCGTGAGCAGCGGACCGCATGCTGGTCATGTCGATGGTGATGGCGTCCATAAATAGGTGGAAACTGGCTGAGTGGTGGTTTTGACGGGGGCGATTATTATGCGGATCGGCGTGGCTGCAAAATGACGGGCGGCAATGGTTGACTGCATCCCCCGGCTCCAGCCTGCCGACGCCTGGGGTCGAATGCCCGGCAGAGACTGCTGCGCAAATCCGTTGCCGCTGTCTGGATGACCAAGGTGGACTGCGTCACTGCGCGTTCCGCACCATGGCATGGCCTTCTCTCAGGCACAGCCCCTGCGGACAAGTGGACGCATTGTTCCACATCCCTCCGGCATCCAGCGCAAGCAATGCTGACCACACCATGACGAATTCTTGATACAGGAGTGATTTTTTCCATGCGCATCCTTCATACCATGCTCCGCGTTGGCAACCTGCAACGCTCGATCGACTTCTACACCGGCGTGCTCGGCATGCACCTGCTGCGCACCAGCGACAACCCCGAATACCGCTACACCCTCGCCTTTCTCGGCTACGAAGCCAATCCGGCCCAGGCAGAGCTGGAGCTCACCTACAACTACGGAGTGGAGCAGTATGACCTGGGCTCCGCCTACGGGCACATTGCCATCGGAGTCCCCGATGCCCGCGCCGCCGTCGAGCGCATCCGCGCGGCAGGCGGAACAGTCACCCGGGAAGCAGGCCCCGTCAAGGGCGGCAGCACCGTCATCGCCTTTGTCGAAGACCCGGATGGCTACAAGATCGAGCTGATCGAGCGCGCCGAACACGACACCATGCACGCCCTCTGAGCACGTGCCGTCCTGTCCGCCGAAGGGATGGACATGCGTTGCAGCAGCGACACCCACCGCCGTGCGGATGCTTGTGTGCCGGTTTTCCTGCCCTTATAATGTCTGGCTTGCTGGCAAACCCCGTCGGCCTGATCACCTGTAGACGGGGACAATTGTGCGGGCTGTCCCGCAGGCCCGATCTTCCTGCGGCAATCACCTGCAATCATTCGGAAACCATTAGCTAATGACCACCATCCGCGTAAAAGAAAACGAACCCTTCGAGGTTGCCCTGCGCCGCTTCAAGCGCACCATCGAAAAACTGGGCCTGCTCACCGAGCTGCGCGCCCGTGAGTTCTACGAGAAGCCCACGGCCGAACGCAAGCGCAAGAAGGCTGCTGCCGTCAAGCGTCACTACAAGCGCGTGCGCTCCATGCAGCTGCCCAAGAAACTGTACTGATCAGTTTCGCGCTCCGACACGAAAAACCCGCCTCGGGACGCCGATGCGGGTTTTTTCATGGCCGCGCGACGGTGCGTGCCCCGCTGCGGCACCGTCGCGAAGCAGGAGCCAAATCATCCCCTCTTTCATTTTCCACCAAGCAAGGAGAACATTCCACCATGTCCCTCAAGGAACGCATCACCGAAGACATGAAGACCGCCATGCGCGCCAAGGACACCGAGCGTCTGGGCACCATCCGTCTGCTGCAGGCAGCCATCAAGCAGCGTGAGGTCGACGAACGCATCACCCTCGACGACCCGGCCATCGTGGCCGTGGTGGACAAGCTCATCAAGCAGCGCAAGGACAGCGTGGCGGCCTTCGAGCAGGCCCAGCGTCAGGACCTGGCCGACAAGGAAAAGGCCGAAATGCAGGTGCTGCAGGTCTATCTGCCGGCCCGCATGGGGGCAGAAGAGATCGCTGCCGCCGTCCGCGCCATTGCGGAAGCCTTCGAAGCCGACAACGGACACCGCCCTACAGCCCAGGACATGGGCAAGCTCATGGGCGCAGCCAAGAAAACGCTCGCCGGCAAGGCCGACATGGGAGAGGTGTCTGCCGCCATCAAGGCCGTGCTGGCATCCTGAGGCTTCTCAGGACCCTGTCACGCCTTCTGTGCCGGAAGGGGGCGGGGCATGGCGGGTCCCCGCCTCGATGCGGGCCGCCTCCACCAGCTCCTGCAGAACGGGGCATTCGCTGCTCAGGTGTCGTCCGGCATGTTCCCCCTCCTGACAGCAGCCCTGCAGGGCCTGCAGCTGCCTTTCGAGCGCATGAAGGCTGGCCAGACGAGCGCGCACCCGGTCGAGCTGGGCCTGCACCAGGGCGTCGACTCCTGCCCCGTCTGCCATGGGGTTGGCCATGAGGTTCAGCAAGTGGCGAATGTCTGCCACGGACATGTCCAGCGCGCGGCAGTGCCGAATGAAGGCCAGGCGCTCCAGATGGGACGCTCCATAGGCCCTATAGCCGTTGCCCCACCGCGCGGGCGCAGGCAACAGACCGATGCGCTCGTAATAGCGGATGGTCTCTACTTCCACCCCAGCCAATCGCCCCAGCGCCCCGATGCGCCAGGGACCGGCCTCGGGAGTGCCATCAGCAGCAGAATCGGAAGAAGGGATGCGCGACAGAGTCATGCCCCTGATTGTGACAGGGTTCCCCTCTTGACCCTGTAGCTGCTGCAGGGTTTGTAATGGCGGAATGTCCTGCTCCGACTCTTCCCCATCTTCCTGCTCCTGTTCCTGCTGCCACGACGATGAGGCAGCCCCGGCATCCACACGTCCGGCTCCGCCTCCTGCACAGGCCGTGGCCTGTACCGACACCGGGTGCGGATGCGGCCATGGGAACAGCTGCAACACCCCTGCCTCTGCTCCATCGGCTCCGCCCGACGCACCTGCGCCCACGGCCGCAAGCGCCGCATGGCCCCAGCACAGCCTGCACATCCCGGACATGGACTGCGCCGCCGAGGAAAGCGACATCCGCCATGCCTTGCGCCCTCTGGGGGACACCGTGCAGGAGCTGCAGTTCCGCCTGCCCCACCGTGAACTCCGGTTCCGGGCCGAGATGCCGGTGCTGGCACGCGTGCAGCAGGCCATTCATGCCGCGGGCTATCGCACCACGGTGACCCCCTTGCGCGACGATGCGCCTTCTGCATCGGCCGCCGATGCCCCACAGACCTGTGCCGCCTGTGCGGGCTGGGAGGCCGATGCATCGACAGCGGGAGCGGACGCCCATGCTTCCGCCTCTGCGGCCGAACTTCCGGCCACCCGCCGGTTCGGCGAAGGGCTGAAGCCCATCGTGGCCGCACTGGTACTGGCCGCAGGAGCCGAGTGGCTCCATGCCGTGCTGAGCGGCACCACGGCCGGTCGTCTGGCCGGCATGGCCGTGGCCGTACTGGCCATTGCGCTCTCCGGTCTGTCCACCTACCGCAAGGGACTGGCCGCCCTGCGCAAGGGCAGACTCAACATCAACGCCCTGATGACGGTGGCCGTCACGGGAGCCTTCGTGCTCGGCCAATGGCCCGAAGCTGCCATGGTGATGGCACTCTACGCCCTGGCAGAGTGGCTGGAAGCACGGTCGACGGCCCGTGCCCGACAGGCCATCGACCAGCTGCTGCGCCTGGCTCCCGAGACAGCCCAGGTTCGGCAGAACGATGGCTCCTGGGCGACGGTGCCTGCCCGCACCGTCGCCACGGGCTCGGTGGTGCGCACACGGGCTGGCGAGCGCATCGCCCTCGATGGCGTCGTGCTGCAGGGGCGCGGCAGCGTCAACCAGGCACCGGTGACAGGCGAAAGCATTCCGGTCGACAAGACCACCGGGGATCCGGTGTATGCCGGGACCATCAATCTCGACGGTGTACTCGAATGGCGTGCCACCGCCCCCGCCAGCCAGAGCCTGCTGGCACGCATCATCGCAGCCGTGGAAGAAGCCCAGGAAAGCCGGGCCCCCACACAGACATTCATCGACCGGTTCGCGGCCCTCTACACACCGGCCATTTTCTTCATCGCCTTGGCGGTGACCCTGGCCGGGCCGCTGCTGCTGGGATGGACGTGGTGGCGCGGCATCTACACCGGGCTGGTGCTGCTGGTCATCGGCTGCCCCTGCGCCCTGGTGATTGCCACGCCTGTCACGGTGGTGAGTGCCCTCACGTCGGCGGCCCGACGCGGCATGCTGTTCAAGGGCGGGGCTGCCCTGGAAAAAGCCGGCACGCTGCGCGCCGTGGCCTTCGACAAGACAGGAACCCTGACCCATGGCTCACCCCGGCTGGTGGACATGGGCGTGGCCACAGAGCCCGCTGCCCTGCTGCCGACGACCGAGCTGCTGGCACTGGCAGCGGGTCTGGCAGAAGCCTCGGACCATCCGGTGTCCCGCGCCATTGCTGCCGGCCTGCAGGCCCGACAGGTGCCACCTGTGGACATTCCCTCCGACACCGTGCGCAATCTGCCGGGGCAAGGCATGGTGGGGCAGTGGCAGAGCCACTCCCTCGCACTGGGGAGCCTGCGCTGGCTGCAGGGCACATCGATTCCTGCCGCACAGGCCCTGACCATGGCCATGGACCACGAAGCAGCCGAAGGACGCAGCGTGACGGTGCTGGCCGTCGATGGCACTCCCCAGGCGTGGTTCTCGGTCGCCGATCCGGTCCGGCCGCAGGCCATGGACGCCATCGATGCGCTGCACGGTCTCGGCCTGCACACCGTCATGCTGAGTGGAGATCATGCGGCGGCCGTGCAATCGGTGGCCCGGCAGACCGGGCTGGAAGAGGCGCGCGGCGAGCTCCTGCCCGAACACAAGCTCACGGCCATCCGTGACCTGCAGCAGTCGCACGGGCTGACCGCCATGGTGGGAGATGGCATCAACGATGCCCCGGCCCTCGCCCGTGCCGATCTGGGATTTGCCATGGGGCGTGCCGGCACCGATATCGCGCTCGAAACCGCCGATGTGGTCGTCATGAACGACGATCTGCGGCGCATCCCCGAGGCCATCCGGCTCTCGCGCCACATGCACGGGCTGCTGTGGCAGAACATTGCCATCGCGCTCGGCATCAAGCTGGCAGTGCTGGGCTGGGCTCTGGCCGGGCATGCCTCGATGTGGATGGCCGTGTTTGCCGATATGGGTGCCAGCCTGCTCGTCGTGGCCAATGGCCTGCGCATGCTGCGCTGGAAGCCGGCTGAATCCCCTGCCCGAAATTAGGAAAGGTGGAGACGGGCACACCACCATGCCCCCAGCATCGGCCAGACAGAAAAGCGCCCCGCGTCGGACGCTGGGCGCCTGGTGTGCCCGGGGACGTCAGGCGCCCGGCCGGTGCTGCGGAGATTCGTCAGGCAGGGCCCGCGGTGCATGGAACCAGTCCCAGCACCACAGGGTCAGGAACAGGACCAGCCAGAGCCCACCGAAGGTCATCGCATTCGGAGGCAGGGCCACCAGGGGCGCACCACAGCTCACCGCACTGGTGCTCTGCAGAGCCATGCGAATCAGCACCGGGAACGGCATGATCGAGATCGACCCGCACGCCAGAATCGCCGGCGACAGCAGAAAAGCGGCCGTCAGGGACCGCACCAGCGCACGCAGCCACGCGCTGCGATGGTGGGTGATCCACCACACCACGGCCAGCACCACCAGGGCACCCGCGCCATAGACCCACAGCAGAGGCGAATGGCTCCACTGTTCGTTGGCCAGGTGAATGGCCCAGTCCGGTGCCTGCCCCTGTGCCACTACCATGCCCCCAGCGGTGAGGGCGCTGTCCACTGCCATGTCCGTTACCTCGTGTGAACCGGAGAGGGGCTCATTCGCCCGCCACCTTCATGCGGTCGATGAGAATCGACCCGGTCGTCTTGGAACCCAGCGTGTAGGCATCCGCCCCGATGGCCTGGATACCGGCGAACATCTCGCGCAGATTGCCTGCGATGGTGATTTCCTGCACCGGAAAGGCAATCTGCCCGTTCTCGACCCAGAACCCGCTCGCCCCCCGCGAATAGTCGCCGGTGACGTAGTTGACGCCCTGCCCCATCAGCTCGATGACGAAGAGCCCCGTACCCAGCCTGCGCAGCATGCCGTCGAGATCATCCTCGGGACGGGTCAGGCTGCTGGTGAGTGTCAGGTTGTGACTGCCCCCGGCGTTGCCGGTGGTGGGCATGCCCAGCTTGCGGGCTGTGTAGGCGCTCAGGAAGTAGCCTTCGACCCGGCCATCCGCCACGACCTGCCGGGGCCGCACTCGCACGCCCTCATCGTCGAACGGACAGCTGCCCTTGCCCCGGCGCACAAAAGGATCCTCGGCAATCTGTACATGCCCGGGGAACACCTGCTTGCCGAGACTGTCGAGCAAGAACGTGCTCTTGCGGTACAGGGCTCCGCCACTGACGGCCTGCACGAAGCCGCCCAGCAGCCCCGCCGCCAGCGGGGACTCGAACAGCACTGGACACTGCGTCGTCGGAATCTTGCGCGCCCCCAGCCGGCTCAGCGCCCGGTCGGCGGCGTATTCGCCAATGCGGCGCGGATCCGCCAACTCGCATGCATCGCGCATGGAGCTGTACCAGTAGTCACGCTGCATGGCGCTTCCGCTGCCTGCGATCGGGGCCACGCCCATGCTGTGGCGCGAGCTGGCATAGCCGCCACGGAAGCCATGCGTATGCGCGCTGAAGAAATGGCTCTGCTGCGCGGACACGCTGGCGCCTTCGCTGTTGGTGATGCGGGCATCACGCGAGAGCGCAGCCTGCTCGCACTCGCGCGCGATGCGGGCCGCCTCGGCACTGTCGATGTCCCAGGGGTGGAACAGATCGAGCTCGGGCTGCTCCCCCGGCTGTGCAATATCGGCCTCGTCGGGCAGGCCTGCCGCCGGATCATTGGCCGTGAAGCGCGCCACATCGTAGGCGGCCTGCACCGTCTGCTCGATGGCCTTGCGGGAAAAGTCGGACGTGCTGGCGTTGCCGCGGCGCTGTCCCAGGTACACCGTCACACCAAGGGACTTGTCGCGGTTGCGCTCGACCTGTTCGATCTCGCCCTTGCGCACCGACACCGACAGGCCGCAGCCCTCGGACGCCTCGGCCCCCACATCGGTGGCTCCGAGCCGGCGGGCATGCGCCATGGCCATGTCGACAAGCTCTTCGAAAAAGGCTCGGCTGTAGCTGAAGCCGGACTCGGGCGCGTCCTGCGACGCCGCCGCGCGACCGGCCTTCTTGCGGGAAGTGGTTTTCTTCATAGGACAAGTATGATACTTGCCTATCGATGCGCCCGGGGCACGGCAGGTTGCCAGTGCCCGGCTCCTGTCCGACTGCGCGGCTGCCACCGACAGGGGCGCCCTTCACCGTTTCCTGCATTCCCTCCCTCCATGTCACGCAAACCCAAACGCGGCTACTTCGTGCGCGGCCATTTCGTCGCCGAAGGCAGCGAACTCGATCTCGAACTCAAGCGCCAGAGCAAGGGCGATACCGACACCAGCAAGTCCGACCTCAAACGCGAGAGCGAAGCCCTGCAGACGCTGGGCAAGGATCTGCTGACCCTGCGTGCGGGCCTGCTCTCGCCCCTGCAGCTGCCGGACCGCCTGCTCGAAGCGCTCGACACCCTGCGGCGCATCACCGACTTCGAGGGGCGGCGACGCCAGCTCCAGTTCGTCGGCAAGCTCATGCGCCAGCTCGATGAGAATACGGTGACCGCCATTCGGGGAGCGCTGCAGCTCCAGCGCGACGGAAGCGCAGCCGACCAGGCTTCCCTGCACGAAGCAGAGCAGTGGCGCACCCGGCTGATCGACGCAGACCAGCACGATGCGGCCCTGGGCGAATGGCTCGCCCGTTTTCCCGATACCGACATCCAGCAGCTGCGCGCCCTGGTGCGCCAGGCCCGCAAGGATGCCCAGGCGCAGCCGGCCGATCGACCGGGCGCTGCCAGCCGGCATGGGCGCGCCTACCGTGAACTCTTCCAGCTGATCCGTGCTGCACTGGCGCCCGATGCCTCGGACACCGACGACGAAGCCGATCCACAGGACACCCTGGCCTGACCGCTGCCCATGCGGTCGCCACAACGGCAGTGCACGGCCTGCCGCTGTGGCCGGAACCCGACGTCTGCCCCATGACAGCCATGTACGTATTGGCAACATGTGTGTCGAGTGGCGACAATACGCCCCTGCATTGCCCCTTTTTTCACTCATTCTGCGAAAGGGCGGCATGGTTCGCGGGCCTTGCTCCATCGGGGGCAGGGCCATGACCCGCTCCGGTGATGTCCTTGCCGCGCGGCCCTGCTTCAGCCGCAGTGTGGGGAATTGCCTTTCCTGCCACTTCCTGCACTCCCCTGCCCCATGATCGCGTTCCCCTCCTCCCCGTCTGCACGCCCGGCTGCCGCCGGACGCCTGTCATGCCTGCGCCCTGTGCGCCCCCTGATCGTGGCAGCCTGCTGCCTGGCCTGTGCACCCTCCTCCTGGGCCGCTGGTGCGGCAGGCGCCGCCGTTCCTCCCGCTGCCGCCATTCAGTACACGGTGCGGGCCGGTGACAGTGCCGCCTCGATCAGCCACGCCCTCAAGCTCAGCGGCACCCAATGGCAGGAAGTGGCCCAGTACAACCAGCTCGATCCGCACAAACCGCTCACGGTGGGCAGCACGGTGCGCATTCCGCTGTCCGTGCTCAAGTTCCGCGCCGAAACCTCGCGTCTCATCCAGACCACCGGCGGAGTGAAGGTCAATGGCCAGGCCTCCCGTTCGGGGGTCTACCTCAACGAGAATTCCCGCATCGCCACCGATGCCGGCAGCTCGGCCGTGGTCGAGCTGCCCGACGGCTCCCGCGTCAAGGTGCTGCCGCATTCGGTGGCCGATATTTCCCAGAGCCGCTACTACCAGGCCCCCCAGGGCAGCGTGACCGGCAAGGTGGCCGACTGGTTTGCCGGCTCGCTCAAGCTGGTGCAGGGGGCCCTGGAAACTGCTGCCCACAAGCTGGTGCAGCGCGCCAAGCCCCTGGAGGTCGAGACCACCACCTCCATCATCGGCGTGCGGGGCACCGAGTTCCGTGTGGCCAGCGCGGACCAGACCGTGCACAAGGACCGCGCCGAAGTGCTGGAAGGCGTGGTGAACAACGCCAACACCTGGAAGCACACCGACATCACCCTGCATCAGGGACAGGGTGCAGTGGTGGACCCGAACGTGGCCGAAATGCAGGCCGTGACCCTGCTGCCTGCGCCCAAGGTGCCGGCCCCGGGCCAGGTGCTGCGCCTGCCCGAGGCACGCTGGTCCTTCCAGTCCCAGTCCGGTGCCGTGGCCTACCGCATCGTGGCGGCCATGGATCCGAAATTCGAGAGCATTGCCTACAGCGAGAAGATGAGCACGCCGCTCGCCGACTTCAGTGCCCTGCCCCCGGGCAAGTGGTACATCCATGCGCGCGGGGTGGACCAGTACGGCCTCGAAGGCATGGACGCCACGACCATGGTGGTGCTCAAGAACCCCGACTGGATCCTGCAGAACGCAGCCATTCAGGCCACAGACGGCAAGCCGACCCTCGGCTGGTCGGGTCTCTCCTACGGCAATGGCCGCCCCATCCCGGGCACGGCAACGGTGCAGGTGGAAGTTTCTCCGGTGGCAGACTTCAGCCGCCAGGTGGCCCGTGCCGAAAGCGCCCCCGATGCCCGCACACTGGTGCTGCCCGAGGTGCATGCCAATGCCAGCTACTACCTCAGGGTGCATGTGCGCAACGAGGCCCTGGCCAAGGCGGCGGACAATGTCTACCGCTTCACCATGCCGCTCGACATCGGCAACAAGGCCTACAGCGTCCTGCTCGACAAGATGCCCGAGCCGCCCGAACCGATGGAAGCAGCAGCTGCGCACTGAGGCAGAACGCGCAAGAAAGGGCACCCTCTCCGGCACCGCAGCCGGAGAGGGTGCCCCTGGTTTCCCCTGTCACGCGTAGCCAGCCCCTGACCGGAAAATCCCGGCACGCCACAACACCAGCTCTGCGAAGCTCCCAGCACCGACAGGGCGCACGTCACTTGCCCATCATGCGCCGCAGGGCTTCCTTGGAGAAGTTTTCTTCGAGTGCGGCCTCACGGGGCATGCAGTCGCTGTCCTGCAGATGTTGGGAGAGCTTTTCGAGCGCACGCCACAGCAGGGCGATCTGGTGCTCGTGCGTGGCGGCATTGTCGATCAGGCCCCGCATGGCCTGCCCCAGGGGATCGTCGCCCTGGGTGACGGCATAGGCCGAAAAGCCCATGTGGGCGGCCGCCTGCTCGCGCTTGTCTTCTTCCTGCGACAGGAGAATGCGCGCGGGGTTGCCCACGGCCGTGGCGCCCGGAGGAACGGGCTTGGTCACGATGGCTCCGCTGCCCACGCGGGCACCGGCCCCCACCGTGAAGCCGCCCAGAATGCAGGCATTGGCTCCCACGATCACGCCCTCTTCCAGCGTGGGATGGCGCTTGATGCCCTTGGCCAGCGATGTCCCACCCAGCGTGACACCCTGGTAAATGGTGCAGTCGTTGCCGACCTCTGCCATCTCGCCGATCACCACCCCCATGCCGTGGTCGATGAACACCCGTTCGCCGAGCGTAGCCCCCGGATGGATCTCGATGCCAGTGAGCCAGCGGGACCAATGGGAAATCCAGCGACCAAGCCAGGTCCACCCCCGCTGCCAACAGCCATGGGCGACGCGATGGATGACCACGGCATGAAAGCCGGGGTACGAGAACACCACGTCCCATTTGCTGCGTGCAGCCGGGTCACGGTCGAGAATGCACTGGATGTCGGATCGGAGGCGCTTGAACATGGCGCAAGTGTACCTGCAGCCCACCCAGACCATGGGGAGAGAATGGGCTCAATTCCCCTTTGCCTGTCGGGCCGTCCGCTGCATGGCCTTGGCGATGCCGCGGAGGATATGGATTTCCTCTTCGTGCAGGTCGGTGCGCAGCCACATCTGGCGCAGCCGGGGCATGAGCTTCTTGGGCGCTGCAGGGTCGAGATAGCCCACGTCCTCCAGAGCCTGCTGCCAGTGCGCGAGCATGCCCTCGATCTGTGCCGCATCGGCCAGGTGGGCGGCCTGTACCGAGGGCGTCTGGGCCACATGGAATCCCCCGATCGCCTGCCGCCACTCATAGGCGATCACCTGCACGGCCGCTGCCAGGTTGAGCGAGCCATAGGCCGGATCGGTGGGAATGCTCAGGCAGACATGGCAGCGATAGACGTCCTCGTTGCGCATGCCGTAGCGCTCGCTGCCGAACACGAAGCCGACGCTGCGCTGCTGCGGCAAGGGCTGCGGCAGCGCGGCGCTTCCTTCGTCCGCGCTGGGCTGTCCCGGCCGCCAATGCGGGGCAGGCGGATGCATGCGCCGTGCGAGTCGCGCCAGATGGTCGCGCGGAGTGAAGGTGGGCGGACCAAAATCGCGCGGCGTCATCGCCGTGGCACAGAGGTGCTCGATACCCTCCACCGCCTCCTCCCAGGTATTGACCCGGCGCGCCTTGCGCAGGATGTCGTCGGCACCACTGGCGCGTTCGATGGCTTCCTCGCGCTGCAACACGTCGTCCCAGCGGGGCTGCACCAGCACCAGGTCGTCGAAGCCCATGACTTTCATGGCGCGGGCGGCTGCGCCCACATTGCCGGAATGGCTGGTGTGCAGAAGGATGAATCGGGTATGCATGATGCGCCGCTCAGGTCATGGCCCAGGCGATGGCGGCCCGGGTATAGAACACATGCAGGCCTTCCTGGCCGATGCGCTGCAGGAGGGTCTCTGCCCGGTCCGCCGGCAATGCCATGCTCACGATCTGGGGCTCGTCGGCGAGCTCGAAGAAGTGGCCTGCATGCATGCGGTCGTCATGCCCGAATCCTTCGGCCCCGGCCAGCAGCGTGGCTCCGGGTGCTCCGAGCTCGCGTGCCAGCTCCATGAGCCAGCGTGCCACTGGCGTGCCGTGGTGCATGCGGCTCGCCGTGGTGTAGAACTGCAGTTGATAGCCTTCTTGCATCTCTTGTCTCCTTGGAAAGGCAGGCTTGCTGCATCCGTCGGGGCTCGCCTGTGAAGCGGCAGCAAAGCCCCGGCGGGACGATGCCCCTGCACTCCCATCTGTCCATGCGGGATTCATTCAATGCGCCTGCAGGGCCCGCACGGTCATCAGGCCGAGCACGGTCATGCACAGGGAGCCGCTCACGTGCACCAGCACATGCAGCAGGGCCCAGCCATAGCGCTGCCCCTGCAGCAGGGTCACGGCTTCGGCGGAAAAGGTGGAAAAAGTGGTCAATCCGCCCAGGAAGCCCGTCATGATCAGAAGCCGCCACTCGGCGGGAATCTGCGGCAGGAGTGAAAACACGCCCACGGCCACGCCCATCAGGTAGCCACCGAGCAGATTGGCCGCCAGGGTGCCGAGTGGCAATTCGACCAGCACTCCGTTGAGCGCCAGTCCCAGCCACCAGCGCAGCAGTGCACCGGCCGCGGCTCCGCCGCCAATGGCCCATACCGAATATCCCATGCCTTCGTCCTCGTGCGATCCGGCAGAGAGCCTGTCTCCACCGTCTGGTGGCCATTATAGGAAGCCCGTGTCTCTTCGCCCGAGCAGGAGCCTCACGGGCGTGGCGTGCTGCCTTCGCCCAGGGCCTTGAGCCGATAGAGTGCCTCCAGGGCCTCGCGTGGGCTGAGTCCGTCGGGATCGAGCGCCTGGAGCGCCTCCTCCACGGGAGAGGGACCTGTGTCGTCCGGGGCAGGCTCGGCGAGCGCGGGCGCAGAGAACAGGTCGATCTGGCGCTGCTGGCGATCCTGCTGGGCTTCGAGCGCCTGCAGCGCATGGCGGGCATGGTGGATGACCGAGGAGGGCATGCCGGCGAGCCGGGCCACCTGGATGCCATAGCTGCGGTTGGCGGGCCCGGGCTGAATCGTGTGAAGGAACACGATGTCATGCCCCGATTCGGCTGCGCCCACGTGCACGTTGATGGCGGCGTGGTGCTGCGCAGGGAATTCGGTGAGCTCGAAGTAATGGGTGGCAAACAGCGTGAGCGCCTCGCTGCGGTCGTGCAGATGGGTGGCAATGCCACTGGCCAGAGCCAGCCCGTCGAAGGTGCTGGTGCCCCGGCCGATCTCGTCCATGAGCACGAGGCTGTGGGGCGTGGCGGCATGCAGGATCTGTGCGGCCTCGGTCATTTCGAGCATGAAGGTGGACTGCGCATTGGCCAGGTCGTCGGCTGCGCCGATGCGGGTCAGGATGGCATCGATCGGGCCGATGCGCGCGGCCTGTGCCGGCACATGGCTGCCCATGCCGGCCAGGAGCACGATCAGGGCGACCTGGCGCATGTAGGTCGACTTGCCGCCCATGTTGGGTCCGGTGATGACCTGCATGCGCTGGCGGGGATGCAGCACAGTGTCGTTGGCCATGAAGGCACTGCCCGTGGTTTCGCGCAGCCGCGCCTCCACCACAGGGTGGCGGCCCGCCGTGATCTCGATGCAGGGCTCCACGGCGAAGGCCGGGGCACACCAGCCCAGGGTAAGACTGCGCTCGGCCAGCGCGCACAGCACGTCCAGGGTTGCCATGGCTTCGGCCAGGGTCTGCAGGTTCGCCACATGGGGCTGCAGCTCCTCGATCAGGGTGTCATAGAGCCATTTTTCGCGCGCCAGTGCGCGATCCTGGGCCGACAGGGCCTTGTCCTCGAAGGCCTTGAGTTCGGGGGTCACAAAGCGCTCGGCATTCTTCATGGTCTGGCGCCGGCGATAGTCGGCTGGCACCTTGTCGAGCTGGCTCGCGGTGACCTCGATGAAGTAGCCGTGCACCCGGTTGAACTGCACGCGCAGGTTGGCAATGCCGGTGCGCTCGCGCTCCCTGCCTTCCATGGCCAGCAGATAGTCCGCGCTGTGGGTCTGGATGCCGCGCAGCTCGTCGAGCTCGGCATCGAAGCCATCGGCAATCACGCCCCCATCGCGCACATTGACGGACGGCTCCGCATGCAGGGTAGCCTGCAGGCGTTCCACCACAGCCTGAGGCGGCGTGAGCGCAGCGGCCACGCGTTCGAGCAGGGCAGGAAGCGACGAAGCAGACTCGGCGCGCTCGTCCTGCTGCAGACTGCACACACAGGACCGCAGCTGCTCGGCCTGTCCCAGCGTGCGCAGCAGCCCCGCGAGCTCGCGCGGCCTGCTCTGGCGCAGTGCCAGCCGGGCGCTGATGCGCTCCACATCGCTGATGCCGTGCAGCACGGCGCGCAGATCCTGCAGCCCCCGGTCGCGCAGCACGGCGATGGCGGCCAGCCGTTCGCGCGCGGCCGCTCGGTCGCGTGCAGGATGCAGCATCCAGTGGCGCAGCAGGCGGCTGCCCATGCCGCTCTCGCAGGTATCGAGCAGACTCAGCAGCGTCGGACTCGATTCTCCGCGCAGGGTCTGCGTCAGCTCCAGATTGCGCTGCGTGGTGAGCGGCAGATGCACCAGGCTGTCGTCACGCTGCACCTGCAGGGCATGCAGATGGGTCATGGCCCGGCCCTGGGTATGCTCCGCATAGGCCAGCAGGGCTGCGGCGGCCGCATGAGCCTGGGGCAAGTCATCGGCCTGCCACGCGGCCAGATGCGGGGTGTGCAGCTGGTCGGTCAGCATGCGCAGCCCCAGCCCTGCGTCGAAGGTAAAGGCCGGCCGCTCGGTGATGATGAAGTGCTGCAGGGCGCCCTGCTGCTGCCACTGCACCAGCTGCGCCCGCCGGGTCGGCGCCAGATCGGCGCTGCAAAGCACCTCGACCGGCTGGATGCGGCTGATCCACTCGCCCAGCGTCTCGGGAGTGCATTCGGCCAGCTGCATGCAGCCCTGGGTCAGCCCCATCCAGGCCAGCCCCACCCCCTCGGAACGTCCGCGCCCGGAGGCATGGATGGCCAGCAGGACCGCATCCTGCCGGTCCCCGAGCAGGGCCATGTCGGTGAGCGTGCCGGGCGTCACCACCCGCACGACCTTGCGCTCCACCGGTCCCTTGGCTGCCGCCACGTCTCCCACCTGTTCGGCAATCGCCACCGACTGCCCCATCTGGATCAGCTTGGCCAGATAGGTTTCCACAGCATGCACCGGTACCCCGGCCATCACCACCGGCTCTCCGGCCGACTGCCCCCGCTGCGTCAGCGTGATGCCCAGCAGCCGGGCGGCCAGCATGGCATCCTCATAGAACAGCTCGTAGAAATCCCCCATGCGGTAAAACAGCAGCGTATGGGGATGCTGGGCCTTGATCTGCAGGTACTGCTGCATCATGGGCGTATGGCCCGAAAGATCCTGCCCCTCGGCAGACGCAGAGGCAAGCGATACGCGGTTGTCGGAAGAAGAAGCCATCTTGCTCGGTTGATCCATGGGGGACCCGGTCATGGAGCCGGGAGCAGGCCCGATCGGCAGGGCCCGGCACCGCAGTGCGGCGTCCCGTGCGCCCATGCCAGGCCAGCCTGCATTCTAGTAAGGGATGATGCAGGGGTGCGCTGCTGCCGGGCTTCCAGGGGAAAGGAGCCTCGTGCGCGACAGCGCCTGCGTTGTCGTCGACCTGTCGGTATGCCGGAATGTCGACGGGCCGGAGCACCAGCTGCACAGGCACAGACAGTCAGGCATGAAAATGAAAAACCCTGTCCGCAGGGACAGGGTTTGGGCAGTGAGCGAAAAACCGGTGTCTCAGGCTTCCGGGTCGGCGTCTTCTGCCGGAGATTCGGGCTGCGCTTCGGCAGCCGCTGCGGCCTCTTCGGCCAGGACCTGTTCGCCATAGCGGCTGTACTTGGCGAGCATCTTGACCATGAGGCCATAGATCTTGGGATTGGCTGCGAGGCATTCCTGTGCATACAGGTAGTCGGCTTCGCCGGTGAAGTTGCCCACCAGACCTCCGGCTTCCTGCACCAGCAGCCCACCGGCGGCCACGTCCCAGGCGCTCAGGCCGGTTTCAAAGAAGCCGTCGCTGAATCCGGCAGCCACATAGGCCAGATCCAGCGCAGCCGACCCGGGGCGGCGCACGGCGGAGGTCTTCTTCATGATGTCGGAGAACATCTTCATGAACTGCGCAAAGTCCTGCCCCGGACGGAACGGAAAGCCCGTGGTGATGAGGCAGTCGGCCATGCGGTTGCGACGTCCCACACGGATGCGGCGCTCGTTCATGTAGGCGCCCCGGCCGCGCGTGGCCGTGAAGAGGTCGTTGCGGGTCGGGTCATAGATGACGGCCTGTTCCACCTTGCCGCGCACGGCCAGGGCAATGCTCACGCAATAGACGGGGAAGCCATGGATGAAGTTGGTGGTGCCATCGAGCGGGTCGATGATCCACATGAATTCACTGTCCTTGTTCCCATGCTGCTGGCCGGATTCCTCGGCCAGGATGCCGTGGCCGGGATAGGCGGTGAGCAGCGTCTCGATGATGCAGGCCTCGGATGCCTGATCCACCTCGGTCACGTAGTCGTTCACCTGCTTTTGCGACACACGCACGGCGTCGAGGTCGAAGGAGGCGCGGTTGATGATGGCGCCAGCGGCACGAGCGGCCTTGACGGCCATGTTGAGCATGGGATGCAGAGCGGAGGACATGGTGAATTGTGGAAAAGAGCGAAACGGGCCGGAACGTCGATGCGGAGCCGGAAAGGGAATGCCGCATTCTAAGCCGTCGCCCCGATTCATGCACTCTTTTCAGGCATGGGCGACAGGGACCCCAGCCGTTTGTGGCCTGCCGGCCACCCTGCTGGCGCAGTGCCCGCCCGGAGCGCAAACATTTGCGCCCCCGCAGCCGAGAGGGTGCGACTTGGCATGAAAATAGCTTTTTCGCATTGCCTTTTCTGCACAGCTCATCGAGCTTCTTTCCGAGTTTCGCACCCATCATGACTTATTGCGTCGCCATCAAACTCCGCTCCGGCCTGGTCTTTCTCTCCGACTCGCGCACCAACGCAGGCCTCGACCAGATCAGCACCTTCCGCAAGATGATGGTGTACGAACGCCCCGGCGACCGCTTCATGACCCTGCTGTCGGCGGGCAACCTGAGCATCGCGCAGTCGGTGCGCGAGATCCTGCAGTCCGAGGTGCTGCGCGAGGACACTCCCGAAGGCACCCCCCAGGGCCTCACCATCTGGAACGCCACCAGCATGTTCGATGCCGCGCGCGTGCTGGGCGCGGCCATCCGCCACGTCCACAAGCGTGACGGTGCTGCCCTCAAGGCTGCAGGGGTGGACTTCAATGTCTCGCTCATCTTCGGTGGCCAGATCAAGGGCGAGGGCATGCGCCTGTTCCAGATCTACTCGGCGGGCAACTTCATCGAGGCCACCATGGAAACGCCGTATTTCCAGATCGGCGAATCCAAGTACGGCAAGCCGGTGCTCGACCGCGTCATCACGCCCGATACCCCGCTCGACGAGGCGGCCAAGTGTGCCCTGGTGTCGATGGATTCCACGCTCAAGTCCAACCTGTCGGTCGGCCTGCCGCTCGACATGGCGGTGTACGAGGCCGACAGCCTGGAGTGCAACAAGCTGGTGTGCATCGACGCCGGCAATCCCTACTTTCACATGCTCCACAGCCAGTGGGGCGAGAAACTGCGCGAGGTGTTCGACAGCATCGAGGATCCCATGTGGAACGGCGGAGCCACCGAAGTGCCCCTGCTGACCAACGACGGGCACTATCCCGTGCTGCGCAAGATCCAGTCGCCGAGCGAACGCCTGATCTGACCCTGCACGCGCCTGCCGCTCAGACCATGATGCCCTCCTGCTCCCCGCACGCACAGATCATCTTCTCGCATGGCAACAGCTTCCCGGCAGGCACCTACGGCGTGCTGCTGCGGGCACTGGAGGCCAAGGGCTACGCCGTGCACGCGCTGGACCGATTCGGCCACGACCGGCGCTACCCGGTGGTGGACAACTGGGCGCCGCTGGTCGATGAACTCATGCAGTTCTGCCATGCCGTGCCACACGCCCCTGCAGTGCCCCGCTACCTTGTCGGGCATTCCATGGGAGGGCTGCTGAGTCTGCTGGCCGCCTCGCGCGACCCCGGACTGGCCAGCGCCGTGGTGCTGCTCGATCCGCCCCTGGTCACCGGCTGGCGGGCCATGCTGCTCAGGGCCAGCAAGCGCACTGCACTGGCACACCGCCTGTCACCGGGCGCCACCAGCCACCGGCGACGACAGGAATGGCCCAGCGTAGAGGCGGTGCTGCAGCATTTTTCGAGCAAGCCTGTCTTTGCCCGCTGGCATCCGGAGGCGCTGCACGACTATGCCCAGCATGGCACCCGGCCAGCCCCCACGGCAGAAGAGCCCTCCCGGCGCCTGCTGGCCTTCGACCGGGACATCGAGACCCGCATCTACACCACCCTGCCGGACCACATCGGCGGCTGGCTGCGCCGTCACCCCCTGCAGTGCCCTGTCTCGTTCATCGGTGGCAGCGAATCGCGCGAAACCCGCATGACCGGGCTCTCTGCCATGCGGCGGCTGACCCACGGGCACATGACCATGGTGTCCGGCGGAAGCCATCTCTTTCCCATGGAAATGCCCCAGCTCACGGCCGACCTCATCGACCAGCAGCTGCGGGAAGCGCCCAACCAGTCCCGAAGCGCATCCTGAATCCTGCCCCGCTCGCTGCGGGCAGGGTGGTCGCTTTCCATCCGTATGGACGTATGGAAGGCGGCACCTACTTGGAGGGCTGCAGCACCCCCGTGCGTGCATCGAACCGCAGCACCCGCACCTGACCATTAATCCCCGGGAAGTGGTCGAATGCAGCTTCCATGAGGAGCGGCATGAGGGCCGGCAGGCTCGCCGGGACCCCCTCATACTCAGCCCGGGATTCGAACACCTGCGGTGCCGGATGCCCGGCCTGCTGCTGCCCCCGATCCGCGATGTGAACGGTCAGGGTGTCGTGCTGCACGGGCTGCAGCACGGTACGGTCGACCAGACACATGCGCCCCCCGGCCCATCCCCTGTCGTCACACAGGTAGGCACTGTCCCAATCCCAGCGTGTCCAGGCCACGGTGTAGGCCGGCACATAGGTGGGCACCGTGACGGGCACCATGGTGCGCTGGCGATGCAGCTCCCACTGCGCCACGAGGCGGGCCGTAGCGTCCGATGCCGAGGGCTTGAGCCCGAGTCGGGTCAGGTGCGTCGCGAGGCTGGCGTCGTAGGTGCGGCGTTCGAGATCCGAGACCTCCACCATGCGTCCTTCGGTCGCGGGGACAGCGGTCGAGACTGCTGCGACCTGGGATGCAGCAGGGGCTGGCCCCGATGCAGCGGCAGACGCTGCCACGGCAAAGGTGGCACCTTCGACCTGGGCCGGCCACTGCGCAAAAGTGGTCACCCGCACGGCCACGGTCTCGGCACAGCCGCCCAGGGCTCCGATCACTCCCAGGGCAGCCCCCCAGAGTGCCGCACGGCACCACCGCACAGCCGGAGGCGATCCCGCTCCGGTTTGTGTGACACGCACGCAATCGATCATGTCCGCCCCCCTTGTGGTTCAGCCGTTCGCCCCGGGACACCCCAGGCTCGGAAAACGCATCCGTATCCGCGTCCGCCTCAGTCTCACTCCGCCCAGACGACGGCTCCCGTCCACCAGGTCAGCAGCACCACCACCCCAAAGGCGATGCGATACCAGGCAAAGGGCACGAAGCTGTGCGAGGAAATGAACTTCAGCAGCCAGCGCACACACACCCACGCCGCCAGAAAGGACACCACCAGCCCCACCAGGAACATGGGCAGGTCGCTCATGTGCAGGGCTGCGCGCTCCTTGTAGAGGCTGTAGGCGCCCGCGCCGATGAGAGTGGGAATGGCAAGGTAAAAGGAAAAGTCGGTGGCGACCTTGCGGTCGAGTCCCAGCAGCATGCCGCCGATGATGGTGGATCCGCTGCGGCTGGTACCGGGAATCATGGCAAAGCACTGCACGATGCCCACCTTGAGTGCGTCCCAGGCACTCATGTCCTCGACGCGGTGAATGCGCGCCTCACGCTGGCGCCGTTCGGCCCAGAGAATGATGAACGCCCCAAGGATGAAGGTGGTCGCCACCACCGGTGCGTTGAACAGATGCTCCTTGATCACCTTGCCGAACAGCAGGCCAAGCACCACGGCCGGCAGGAAGGCGATGAACACATTGAGCACGAAGCGGCGCGAGGTCGCCGACTGGGGCAGCGTGACCAGCGTCTCGCGAATGCGCTGCCAGTACACCAGGATGACCGCGAAGATGGCACCGGTCTGAATGGCAATGTCGAAGACCTTGGCCTTTTCGTCGGCAAAGTGCAGCAGCGAACCGGCCAGAATCAGATGCCCGGTCGAGGAAATCGGCAGGAACTCGGTCAGGCCTTCCACCACGCCCATGAGGGCAGCCTTGATCAGCAGCAGGGTATCCACACAAATCCTTGAAACGTGAAGCGCAGAGGATCTCCGCATCCCTCGGACGAGGGAGAAGGAACCACGCGTAAAACAATGCCCTGCAGGAGGGTCCTGCCTGCATTATGCCTGCCGCTTCTGAAGGCAGGCTTCAGATTTCCATGCGCGCTGCGGCTGGATGCAGAACGAAAAAAACCGGGCCTGAGCCCGGTGTGAGGGCCAGGGCACAGGGCCCTGGCATGGCGCATGGTGTGGATGTGCGTGCTCAGTGGCTGGAAGCCTTGGCCGCACCCAGCCCGGTTTCGGAACGCACCTGCTGGGCTTCGAACGCGGCACGCTCACGACCCGCCTGGGCGCTGCGGTCCATGATGGAGAACAGCCAGATCCCGATGAAACCCACCGCCATCGAGAACAGAGCCGGCGAGGTGTAGGGGAAGGGAGAGGATCCCTTGGCATGGCCCAGCACGGCTTCCCACACGGAAGGCGAGAGGATGGTCAGCGCCACGGAGGTGCCCAGCCCCAGGAAACCGCCGATCACGGCACCGCGGGTGGTGCAGTTCTTCCACAGCACGCTCATGAAGAGCACCGGGAAGTTGGCCGAGGCGGCAATCGCGAAGGCCAGCGACACCATGAAGGCGATGTTCTGCTTCTCGAACAGGATGCCGAGCAGCACGGCGATCACGCCCAGGCTCACGGTGGTGACGCGGGAGACCTTGAGTTCGGCTGCGCTGTCGGCCTTGCCCTGCTTGAACACGGTGGCGTACAGGTCATGCGACACGGCGGAGGCACCCGACAGGGTCAGACCTGCCACCACGGCCAGGATGGTTGCGAAAGCCACTGCCGAGATGAAGCCGAAGAACACATCGCCGCCGACCATCTTGGCCACCAGCACGGCTGCCATGTTGGCAGTGCCGCCGCCGCCCCGGATGACGCCCTTGACGGTGTCGGACATTTCGGGGTTGGTCAGCACCATGGTGATGGCACCAAAGCCGATGATGAAGATCAGGATGTAGAAGTAGCCGATCCAGGTGGTAGCCCAGGCGACCGACTTGCGGGCTTCCTTGGCGTTGGGCACGGTGAAGAAGCGCATGAGCACATGGGGCAGACCGGCAGTGCCGAACATCAGCGCCATGCCGAAGCTGATGGCAGAGATCGGGTCCTTGATGAAGCCGCCGGGGCCCATGATCGACAGGCCCATCTTGGTGGGGTCCATCTTCTGCGCCTTGGCCAGTGCGGACGCGGCGCTGGCTGCGGCCTCAGGCGTCGAGGCCGCGGCACTCGCAGCCGTGGCAGCTGCAATGGCAGCCTCCTTGGCATGCTGGGCGATGGCAGTCTTCACGACCACGCCGTTGGCGAACAGTGCCTCGGGGCTGAAACCGTAGTGCGCCATGACCATGAAGGCCATGAAGGTCACACCGGCAAGCAGCAGGCAGGCCTTGATGATCTGCACCCAGGTGGTGGCCGTCATGCCACCGAAGAGCACGTACACCATCATCAGCACGCCCACGATGATGACCGCGTAGATGTAGTCCAGCCCGAACAGCAGCTTGATGAGCTGGCCCGCACCGACCATCTGGGCGATCAGGTAGAACGCCACCACCACCAGCGTGCCGCAGGCGGCAAAGGCGCGGATGGGGGTCTGCTTGAAGCGGTAGCCCGCCACGTCGGCAAACGTGAACTTGCCCAGGTTGCGCAGGCGCTCGGCCATCAGAAAGGTGATGATCGGCCAGCCCACCAGGAAGCCGATGGAGTAGATCAGCCCGTCGAACCCGCTGGCCATGACGGCAGCGGAAATCCCGAGGAAGGATGCGGCGGACATGTAGTCGCCGGCAATGGCCAGACCGTTCTGGAAACCGGTGATGCCGCCGCCGGCCGTGTAGAAGTCGGCCGCCGACTTGGTCTTGGCTGCAGCCCACTTGGTGATCCACAGTGTGCCCATGACGAACAGGCCAAACATCACGATGGCCGTCCAGTTGGTGGCCTGCTTGGCCGTCTGGCCCACGTCGCCACCGGCCGCGAGAGCTGCGCCGGCCCCCAGCAGGGCGGGCAGCGCGATCAGGAAAGAGAGCTTTTTCATTGTGCGGCGTCCTTGAGAATCTGCTGGTTGAGCGCGTCGAACTCGGTGTTGGCGCGACGGACGTACATCACGGTGATGAGGATGGTGAACACGATCACCGCCAGGCCGATCGGGATGCCGAGGGTGGTGACGCCATCGCCCACCGGCTGGGCAAGGAATGCCTTGTCGAAGGCAATGAGGGAGATGAAGCCGTAGTACACGACCATCATCAGGATGGTCAGGATCCATCCATAGCGGTTGCGCCGGGCACGCAGCTCCTGGTATTTCGGATTCGACCGGATCTTGTCTACGACGGGATCAGTCATGGTTGCCTCCTTCTCGTTGGAATAGTGGTTGACGCAGGCATGGTTTCGCCGCAACCCTGCGCCTAACTTACAGAAAGTGCCTCCCGCCCCCATCCTTGCGGGTTCCCCATCATGTCGAAAACCCTGCCCCTGCACGTCAGCACATCGCAAGTGCCTCGGGGCAGACTGCAGGGCATCCCGATCCCGCCGCACCAGCGCCTCCCGGACACGTCCCGCCATGCCCAACGCCTTCCACTTCGACGCCTCCCCCTTCGACAGCCTCAGCAAGCAGGAACAGACGCTGGTGCGCGACAGCGTGGACATCGCCTACTTCCGCAAGGACGAGGTGATTCTCGATGTGGGCGACGTGCCGCGGCACCTGTACGTCATCATCAAGGGCCATGTCGCGCAGATGGAAGGCAGCGAACTGCTGCACCTCTACGGCCCCGACGACACATTCGACGGACGCGGGCTTGTGGCCGGACGCAGCAGCCACCGCTTCATCGCGCAGGACGAGGTGCTGGCCTACGAGCTCGCGCACGAGGCGGTCATGTCGCTCATCGCCAGCAACACCACCTTCAGCGCCCTGCTCTTTTCCAACCTGGGAGACAAGCTCAGCGCCCTGGGCCGGCGCCACAGCGAACGCGAGATGCAGTCGCTCACCCTGGCCCGTCTCGACGAGGCGGTGCTGCACCCCCCGCACTACGTCGATGCCGACACCGACATCCTGGCCGTGGCCCGCATCTTCGAGCAAGCCCGAACCACCCATGTGCTGGTCCGGGACGACACCGGCACCCTGCCCCGGCTCGGCATCTTCTCCAGCACGGCCCTGCCGCGAGCCATCCTGGACGGTCGCCCCCTGGACGACCTGCCCGTAGGCGATCTGGCCACCTACGAGCTCGTCACCCTGCGGCCGGACGACCTCATGGGCGAGGCTCTCACCATGATGCTGCGTCACCGCATCCACCGCATCGTGGTCGCCGACGGGGACGAAGTCCTCGGGGTGCTGGAATCGCTCGACGTGTTCAGCTTCCTGTCCAACCACTCGCACCTCATCCTTACCCGCATCGACCAGGCCACCAGCCTGCAGGCACTGGCGGACGCCTCGGCCCAGACGCCGCGCATGGTGCAGCAGCTCCACGCCAGTGGCACCGATGTCGGCCTGATCGGAGATCTGGTGCAGGAAATCAACGCCCGCCTGTTCGAGCGGGCCTGGCAGCTCATTGCCCCGCCCGAGCTGGTACACAACAGCTGCCTCATCGTCATGGGCAGCGAGGGGCGGGGCGAGCAGCTCCTCAAGACCGACCAGGACAATGGCCTCATCCTGCGCGACGGCTACACCCCGCCGGAGAACCTCGCAGCGCTGTGCGACCGCTTCAGCGCCGCCCTGGCGCAGTTCGGCTATCCCCCCTGCCCCGGCCGCATCATGGTCGACAACCCGGAGTGGCGCGGCAGCGCCGCCGAATGGAGCACCCGCACCCGCACCTGGCTCATGGGCGGACAGCCCCCCCAGCTCATGAACCTGGCCATCTTCCTCGATGCGCACCCTGTCTGCGGCGACGAGCGCCTGCTCGACCAGGTCCGCGAACGGCTCAGGGAGGTCGCCACCGACAACGATGCCACCCTCAGCCGCTTCGCATCGGCCATCGACGCCTTCGGCACCAGCAGCCACTGGCTCGGGCGGCTCTTCGGCCTGGGCGAAGACACCGACGAGGCACTGCACATCAAGAAGCACGGCATCTTTCCCATCGTCCACGGCGTGCGCAGCCTCGCGCTAGCCGAGCACATCGAATCCACCGGCACCGTGGAGCGCATCCGTGCCCTGGTGCAGCTCGGCGTGCTCAAGCCTTCCTGGGGCGACAGCCTCATCCACAGCCTGCATTTCTTCATGGGACTGCGCCTCAAGGCAGCGCTCGCCGAAATGGAAACGGGCCGCCCCGTCAGCGGCACCGTGGTGGCCAGCCAGCTCAGCAGCCTCGACCGCAGCCTGCTCAAGGACAGCCTCGGCATCGTCAAGCGCTTCAAGGCCATGCTGCACCAGCGCTTCCGCCTCGACGCCATGTAAGAAGACAGCCCCCCATGCCCATGGCCCTGCCCTCCCCCCCTCTCCACGCCCTGTGGCAGCGCACGCGCCAGCGCTGGGCACGGCGCCAGCTCAGCGATCCCGCCTACGCGTTCCTGTTCGATCCGCCGCCCCCGGACGAATACGTCGCCCTCGACTGCGAAACGACCGGCCTCAACACCCGCACCGACGACATCATCTCCATCGGTGCCGTGCGCATCCGGGGCCGCCGCATCCTCACGAGCGAACGGCTCGAACTGCTGGTGCAGCCACAGTGCCAGGTTCCGGCCGAAAGCATCCGCGTCCACCGCCTGCGCACCATGGATGTGGCCCATGGCCTCCCGGTGCAGGAGGCCATGCACCGGCTGCTGCACTTCATCGGCAGCCGGCCTCTGGTGGGGTACTACCTCGAATTCGATGTGGCCATGCTCAACCGTGCCGTGCGCCCCCTCATCGGCATCCGACTTCCGCAGCCACAGATCGAAGTCTCCCGGCTGTATTACGACTACCGCTTCCGCCAGCTTCCACCCTACCAGCAGCACGACAACGCCGACATCGACCTGCGTTTCGACACCCTCATGGCCGACCTCGACCTGCCCGTGCGCGAAGCGCACGATGCGCTCAACGATGCCGTCATGGCCGCCATGGCCTTCATCCGGCTGCGCGAGCTGCAAGGCTGACCAGGATGCCTATCTCTCGCCCACCGGTCCCGCCCTGCACGGGCACTGTCTGATCCACGCTGCCGGTCACTCCCCGTTCGCACGCCCTGTGCCCGAGACGGCGGCAACAGGTTCTAAAATCCGTGCATGAACACCCACCATACGCCCACCCAACCCAGCCATGCTGCCAGCGAAGCAGCCGAAGAACCGACCCGCGCCAGCAACTTCCTGCGCCAGATCATCGAAAACGACCTGAGCCAGGGCACCTACGCCAGCCGCAAATGGTCCGGCACACCGGGAGACGCCGCCCACCAGGCCCATGGGGAGCCCGATCCCGCCCGCATCCGCACCCGTTTCCCCCCCGAGCCCAACGGCTACCTCCACATCGGCCATGCCAAGAGCATCTGCCTGAACTTCGGCCTGGCCCATGAGTACCAGGGCATCTGCCACCTGCGCTTCGACGACACCAACCCCGAGAAGGAAAGCGTCGAGTATGTCCACAGCATCACGGACGCCGTGCAGTGGCTCGTCGGCCCAGCCTGGATCCATGACGACGTGGGCGGGCACGACGTGCATCTCTACTACGCCAGCCATTACTTCGACGCCATGCACCGCGCCGCGCTCTACCTCATCGAGCACGGACTGGCCTACGTCGACGAACAGAGCCCCGAGGACATGCGGCGCAACCGTGGAGACTTCACCCACCCCGGCGTGGACAGCCCCTTCCGCGCGCGCACCCCGGCCGAGAACCTGGCCCGCTTCGAGGACATGCGCCTCGGCAAGCTGGCCGACGGCGCCGCCGTGCTGCGCGCCAGAATCGACATGGCGCACCCCAACATCAACATGCGGGATCCGGCCATCTACCGCATCCGCCGCGCGCACCACCACAACACCGGCGACACCTGGTGCATCTACCCGATGTACACCTTCGCCCACCCCATCGAGGACGCCCTCGAAAACATCACCCACAGCATCTGCACCCTGGAATTCGAGGACCAGCGCCCGTTCTACGACTGGCTCATGACCACCCTCAGTGCCGGCGGCATCGTCAACGCCCCGCCCCCCCACCAGTACGAATTTGCCCGGCTCAACCTCACCTACGTCATCACCAGCAAGCGCAAGCTCAAGCAGCTCGTCGACGACAGCCACGTCGAAGGCTGGGACGATCCCCGCATGCCCACCATCGTCGGCCTGCGCCGCCGCGGCTACACCCCCGAGGCCCTGCGTCTGTTCTGCGACCGCATCGGCGTCTCCAAGGCCGACAGCTGGATCGACTACAGCGTGCTCGAAGGTGCCCTGCGCGACACCCTCGACCCTGTGGCCCCCCGTGCCATGGCCGTGCTCGACCCCATCCGTCTCACCCTGACCAACTGGGACGAACTCATGGGCGCCGGCACGCTCGACACCTGCCACGCCCCCGTGCACCCCCACCACCCCGAAATGGGCCAACGCACCATGCACATGGGTTCGCACCTGTGGATCGAGCGCGAAGACTTCATGGAAATCCCCGAAAAGGGCTACCGCCGGCTCTATCCACCCCACACCAACGCCGCCGGCCAGCCGGTTGACGGCAACAAGGTGCGCCTCAAGTACGGACACATCATCGAGTGCACCGGCTTCGAGAAGGACGCCTCGGGCCGCGTCACCGAGGTCTTTGCCCAGCTCCTGCCCGACACCAAGAGCGGCACCCCGGGAGCCGACCGCATCAAGGTCAAGGGCGTCATCGGCTGGGTCGGCGCCGAAGACGGCGTCCAGGCCGAAGTGCGCCTGTACGACCGGCTCTTCACCGAATCACAGCCTGACGCGGGCGGCAAGGACTTTCTGGCAGCCCTCAACCCGGACAGCCTGCGCACGGTCACGGCCTGGGTCGAGCCCTCCGTGTCCGGTACGGGCAGCCACTTCCAGTTCGAGCGGCTCGGCTATTTCGCCACCGACCGCGTCCTGTCCCGCGACGGCGAGCTGGTGCTCAACCGCATCACGGGACTCAAGGACACCTGGGGCAAGTAAGGTCGCGCTCTTCCCCCCACCACGCACCGCCCGCCACACGGGCACATGGCAATCCGTGCCTCCGTGCGGCGGTGGCGTCCCTCTCCCCGGCACACCACCGGGGAGCACACAGCCCCTCTGACGCCCTTTCCTGCACCGCAGACTGACTGCTTCATGGCTCTCTTTCCCCAGATCTTCGGACGCATCGAGCGCCACTGCAGCAACACCGGCGAGCGCAAGGTGCTGCAGCAGCTGAAGCGCTGCCTGTCGGACGACTACATCGTCTGGCACAACATCCCCATCGGAGACCGGCAGCGCGAGCCCGACTTCGTCATCCTCAATCCCCGCCGGGGAGTGCTGGTGCTGGAAGTGAAGGACTGGAAATTCTCCACCCTGCTGGAGCTCGACCGCGACAAGATCACCCTGCAGACGGAACACGGCCCCACCACCTGCGACCACCCCGACCGGCAGGCCATGCGCTATGCCCGTGAAATCCATGCCGTGCTGGAGCGTGACCCCCAGCTGCAGCAGCAGGGCCCCCTCCACCGCGGGCGCTGCATCGTGCCCTACGGCTGGGGCGTCGCACTCAGCGGCATACGCAGCCGCGACGCCGGCGCAGTGACCGACTTTGCCGAGATCTTTTCCCCCCACAAAACCCTGCTGGCCGATGATCTGGCGGAATCCGTGCACCCCGACCAGTTCGAGGAACGCCTGTGGGCCATGTTCGTGGTCGCTTTTCCCGTCACGCTGACGCTGCCGCAGCAGGACCGGGTGCGCTGGCACCTGTTCCCCGACCTGCGCATCACCATGGGCACCCCCAGCAGCTCGGAAAGCGGCAGCGGCATGCTGACCATTCCCGACCTGATCCAGGTCATGGACCTGCAGCAGGAAACCACCGCCCGCACCTTGGGCACCGGCCACCGCATCATCCACGGCCCTGCAGGATCGGGCAAAACCATGGTGCTCATTTTTCGGGCCCAGCAGCTCGCGGCCCAGGCTGCCCCGGGCAGTCCTCCCATTCTGGTCACGTGCTACAACCGCCCACTTGCCGACCGGCTGCGCCAGATGCTCGCCGAGCGCGGCGTCTCTCCCCAGCGGGTCCAGGTCCAGACCTTCCACCAGTGGTGTAGCGAGATGGTGCGCAGCTACCAGCTGCCGGTTCCCCGCGGACTTTCCACGTCGGAGAGTCTCGATGAGCAGGTTCGCGTCGTGGAGCGTCATCTGGCCAGCGGCATGGTGCCGCAGGGCCAGTACAGCGCCCTGCTGATCGACGAAGCACATGACTTCGATGCCACCTGGCTGCGCATGGCAGCCCAGCTCGTGACCCCCGCGACCAAGTCCCTGCTTATCCTGTATGACGATGCCCAGGCCATCAACCGCAGGGCAGAGCGCCGCAGGTTCAGCTTCGCGAGCGTCGGCATCGAGGCCCAGGGACGCACCAGCATCTTCAAGTTCAACTACCGCAACACCACCGAAATCCTCGCGGTGGCTCTGCACCTTGCGGACAGCCTGCTGACCGAACGCGAGGAAAACGACGACCACGTGGCCCGCATCCATCCCGAAACAGCCGGCAGACGCGGCCCGGTCCCGGTGCTGCTCAAGGCCCGCGACGGCTGGGAAGAAGCCAGGCACGTCGTCGACCGCATCGCCGCGCAGCTGCGTGAAGGCGTTCCTCTCGACGACATCGCCATCCTCTCCACCGGATACCGTCTCAACGCCATGGAGCAGTGCCTCACCCAACGGGGCATCCCCTGGCAACGCCACCGATCGGGCATCAGCCGCATCGACTGGTCGATTCCCAGCGTCAAACTGCTGGGCATGTCCACGAGCAAGGGGCTGGAATTCCCCCACGTCTACGTGGCCCATATCGACGGCCTGCCAGAACGGGCAGACCAGGACACCGACGACGCCCTGCGCATCCTGTACGTGGCCATGACGCGCGCCACCCAGACCCTCACCCTCTCGGCCGCAGCCATCACGCCCCTCGTGCAGCGGGTGGAACAGTCCGTCGCTGCCGTGCGCCAGGAGTTCGGCGGCTGAAGATGCGGCTTCCCCGTCAACCCTCTCGCCTCCTTCCCTGATACGCCTGCCCTGCGCAGCTGACCATTCCCCAACGGCATCTCCTTGACGCACATCAAGGGATGTTTCCCTCTGTACGATCGTCCAATGCAGCCCCCTATAATTTTCCGTCATGTAACGTAACTCATCACCCTCTGAATGCGGAAGGAATGCTCCAGGGGCAAGAGAAATTCAAGGACTTACGCATGGCGCACATTGAATGGACCCCCGAGCTGAACCTGGGCATTGCAGAGATCGATGATCAGCATCGTCGCATCGTCGACTACCTCAACGAGCTCTACCAGGCACAGCTCAGGCAGGACCGCAACATGCTCAAGGAGATCATCGACGACGTCATGGACTACACGCTGTCCCACCTCGGCTTCGAGGAAGTCATGATGCGCGATGCAGGCTACGAATTCTTCAACGCCCACAAGTGGGTGCACGATGCCTTCGTCGACCGCGTCTCCGGTCTGCACAAGCGCTTCGACGAAGGCGAAGATGTCGCAGCCGAGCTCCACGCCCTGCTGGCCCGGTGGCTGGTCAATCACATCCTCAAGCAGGACAAGCACTACGTGGACGTGGTCAAGGCCCACGCCAGCCAGAATGCCCTACACACCCAGTCCAAGCGCATGAACTGGCTCTCCCAGTTCTTCGGAGGAAAATGAACAGCCGCTTGAGCGGTGGAAGCTGCGGCGTGCACTGACCGCAGTGCATCCAGCCAGTTTCTCAGGCCGTGCAGCACACGCAGCGGGCAGTCTCTCTAGTTCTGCGCCTGCCCACCATCGGCTTCCTCATCCCACTTCCGCAGCTGTGCGAGCTTGTCGGCGATCTTGAGCTCAAGCCCTCGGGGCACGGGGCGATACCAGCCCGGTTCCGGCATGTCTTCCGGCAGATAGGTCTCCCCTGCCGCATAGGCATGGGGCTCGTCATGGGCATAGCGGTAGTCATGCCCGTAGCCGAGTTCCTTCATGAGCTTGGTGGGCGCATTGCGAAGATGCACCGGGACTTCCCGGCTGCGGTCCTTGCGGATGAAGGCCCGTGCCTGGTTGTAGGCCATGTACCCCGCATTGCTCTTGGGCGCCACTGCCAGGTACAGCACCGCCTGCGCCAGTGCCAGTTCTCCTTCGGGGCTGCCAAGACGTTCGTAGGTGCTGGCCGCCTCATTGGCGATCTGCATGGCGCGCGGATCGGCCAGTCCTATGTCCTCCCAGGCCATGCGCACGATGCGCCGCGCCAGGTAGCGGGGATCGGCCCCTCCGTCGAGCATGCGGCAGAGCCAGTACAGGGCTGCATCGGGGTGCGATCCACGCACCGACTTGTGCAGGGCGGAAATCTGATCGTAGAACGCATCGCCCCCCTTGTCGAACCGCCTGCTGTTCAGGGTCAGCGCGTTGTCGATGAAAGCCGCATCGATGTGCGTGACCCCCGACGTCTGTGCCGCCGACATGCACTGTTCGAGCAGGTTGAGGAACCGGCGTGCATCCCCATCGGCATACCCGATCAGGGTATCGACCGCCACATTCTCCCATGTGAAAGCTCCCTGCAGCGTTCCACGCGCCCGCTCGAACAGCTGCCGCAGCTCGGCTTCGGACAGGGGCTGCAGCACGTAGACCTGCGCCCTCGACAGCAGGGCCGAATTGACCTCGAAGGAGGGATTCTCGGTAGTGGCACCGATGAACGTCACCAGTCCGCTTTCCACATAGGGCAGCAGGGCATCCTGCTGAGCCTTGTTGAAGCGGTGAATCTCATCCACGAACAGAATGGTGTGCCGCCCCTGGGCAAGATTCTGGCGGGCACGGTCCATGGCTGCCCGGATGTCCTTGACGCCCGAGAACACCGCAGACAAGGCGATGAAATCACAATCGAAGGCGGTGGCGGTCAGCCGTGCGAGCGTCGTCTTGCCGACCCCTGGCGGCCCCCAGAAGATCATGGAATGGGGCTTGCCGGACTGAAACGCGAGCCGCAGGGGCTTGCCGGCATTCAGCAGGTGCGTCTGCCCGACCACGTCGTCCAGCGTGCGGGGCCGGAGCAGTTCCGCAAGCGGCGCATCCGGCTCGTGTGCAAAGAGATCATCCATGCGTCTATTGGACCAGAAAGTGCGTCTCTGACTGCACGCAGGGGATGTCCCTGCTGCACTGCCTTGTCCCTGCCTTTATGCAAGGCAGCAGCATGCCGGCGCCATGACGCCGGCACTGGCGTCTGTCCCCGTGGTTCGCCGTCTCACTGCTTGAGCACATCGGCCCCTTTGGGAGGCACGAAGCTGAACTTCATCCCTGCCGGCACCGTGCTGCTGAACTTGCCAAAGGTCAGATCGGACCGCTGCCCGAACCCGTCGAGAATCACCAGCCGGCGAAGGTCGTTGCCTTCGAATCCGATCATCACTTCCTTGACCTGCCCTTCCTTGCCCTTGGGGGTGGCCTTTACCCAGGTCAGGGAGCCGCTCCCCGTGGCATTTTCCAGCGTGAAGCGGGCCTTGAGCGCATCCAGGCTGGTGGCCGACGCCACCAGTGCGGCCGGGGTGGCGTCAAGCACCTTGCTCTGGCTGCGCTGCGTCACTTGACGCAGCTCGGCGTCATACATCCACAGGTGCCGGCCATCCGCCACAATGGTCTGGACATAGGGCTTGCGATAGTCGAAGCGGAAGCGATTGGGCCGCTGGAAGGCAAAGGTGCCACTGCTCTGCCGCGCCGCACCCGACTTGCCCACGGTGCTCACACTCTGGGTAAAGCTGGCTGCTCCCGCATGCGTGTGCCGGATATAGGCATCGAGGGTGGACAGCCCGTCGGCATGGGCCTGCCCGATCCAGCCCGCCATGCCGAGCAGGGCCACGGCGAGTACCCGCCCGCCCTGCAGGGCGCGGGAACGCGGCATCTGCCCGGCTACGGGAGACAGAGAGGATACGGAACGGGACTCAAATGACATCATGAACAACTCCTTGTGCGTGCGGGTCCAGCCCATGGCAGCAGAAAAGGCTCTGAAGGCACTCGCAAGTCCCTGCCCTCTCCTGCATGCGGCCAGCCGGCATGTCGTAATGATGATTCGGCGCAAGGAGGGCCGCCTCCGCGAGGGTGCCACCCTGCCGAACCCAGGTTGTCCCACAGTGTAGGCGCTTGCCCGAGGTGCGGACGCCCAGGCGCTGGGGAAGATGCTACCAAGCCGCAAAGATGTAACAGGCACTTCCCCCCTCCGTCCAGAGGAAGTTTCCGTGCCTCCGGCTCTGTTACATATTGCCGGAGGTGCGGTTTCTGCCACGGCCCTGCCCGCTCTTTGTGCACCCCAGGGCCTGACCGCACGAAAAGCGGCCGAATCGCCGATCAGTCGTCGCGCGCGGGAACCAGAATGTCGCGCTGGCCATTGGTCGAGAGGCTGCTGACCAGCCCGGCCTTTTCCATGTCTTCGAGGAGACGGGCGGCGCGGTTGTAGCCGATGCGCAGTTCGCGCTGCACCAGGGAAATGCTGGCCTTGCGCTTCTTGAGGACCACTTCGACCGCCTGGTCGTACATGGGGTCCTGCTCGTCGCCGGCCTGGCCCTCTCCGCCCGGACCGTCCTCTCCCTCCACGGTGCCGCCTTCGAGCACTCCCTCGATGTAGTTGGCTTCGCCATGCTCCTTGAGGAAATCCACTACCCGGTGCACCTCCTCGTCGCTCACATAGGCGCCATGCACCCGCTGCGGCACTCCGTGACCTGCCGGCAGATAGAGCATGTCCCCCAGCCCCAGCAGGCTTTCGGCCCCCATCTGGTCCAGGATCGTGCGGCTGTCCACCTTGCTCGACACCTGAAAGGCAATGCGGGTGGGAATGTTAGCCTTGATGAGTCCCGTGATGACGTCCACGCTGGGGCGCTGGGTCGCGAGGATCAGGTGGATGCCCGCCGCCCGAGCCTTCTGCGCGAGGCGGGCGATCAGCTCCTCGATCTTCTTGCCCACCACCATCATCAGATCGGCCAGCTCATCGATGACCACCACGATCTGCGGCAGTCGCTCCAGAGGCTCGGGAGACTCCGGCGTCAGACTGAAGGGATTGGGAATGAGGACCTCACGCGCCCTGGCGTCGTCGATCTTGGCGTTATACCCGGCCAGATTGCGCACGCCGAGCTTGCTCATGAGCCGATAGCGCCGTTCCATCTCACCCACGCACCAGTTGAGGCCATGCGCCGCCTGGCGCATGTCGGTGACCACAGGCGCCAGCAGATGCGGGATCCCCTCATAGACCGACATTTCGAGCATCTTGGGGTCGATCATGAGCATGCGCGCCTCTTCCGGCGTGGCCTTGTACAGGATGCTCAGGATCATGGCGTTGATACCGACCGACTTGCCCGACCCTGTGGTCCCTGCCACCAGCACATGGGGCATCTTGGCCAGATCGGCCACCACCGGGTTGCCCACGATATCCTTGCCCAGCCCCATGGTCAGCACGGAGCGCCCTTCATGGTAGGCGTTGGAACCCAGCACTTCGCTGAGGTGAATGGTCTGACGCCGCGCATTGGGCAACTCGAGCGCCATGAGATTCTTGCCGGGAATGGTCTCGATCACCCGGATCGACACCAGACTGAGCGAGCGTGCCAGATCCTTGGCCAGATTGACGATCTGGCTGCCCTTCACCCCCGTGGCCGGCTCGATCTCGTAGCGGGTCACCACCGGCCCCGGCATGGCGGCCACGACACGCACCTCCACCCCAAAGTCACGCAGCTTCTTCTCGATGAGCCGGCTGGTCATCTCCAGCGTCTCGTGCGGAATCCCTTCCTGCATCAGGGGCGCCTCGTCGAGCAGACCGATCTGCGGCAGATGGCTGTCTGGCATGTCGGTGAACAGCGGCTTCTGGCGCTCCTGCACGACCCGGGGACTCGGCTCGACCACGGCCGGCCGGGGTGGTTGCTCGATGACGAGGGGCACATGGGGCTTGGCCTGAGCCTGTTCAAGCTCCTGCTCCACCATCTCCTCGCGCTGGCGGGCCGCTTTCTGGCCTGCTGCCTTGTCGGCCGCGATCTCGCGCTGCTCGCGGGCAAACGTGAGACGGCCATCCACCCACGCCCCCACGGTCTGCGCCACCTGCCCCCACTCGAAGCGGAACACCCAGGACAGCGACCACAGGAACAGGATGATCCCGACCAGCCCCGACCCCACCGCACCCAGCGCCATGGTGGCGACAGGCCCGGTCATGGTACCCAGCATGCCGCCCGCTCCGTTGGGCAGGCGGGACTCGCCCCCATACAGACGGCTCCATTCGAGCGCGGTCGAAACCGCCAGCATCACCCCCACGGCCAGCCACCATGCGGCAGTGCCTCCTGCCAGGGAACGCCCCCAGCGCTTCCACCAGGCCCGCACCGAAGTCGTCTCTGCCGCCGGGGCGGAAGGCATCGGAGCACCTGTCCGCCCTCCCCGCATCCACTGGCGCAGCAGACGCCACCACCCGACCACTGCCGTGGCAAACAGCAGCCAGACCGAGCGTCCGAACACGAAGAAACTGATGTCGGCGGCCCAGGCCCCCACATGCCCCAGCAGATTGCGGGGCTGCACGCGAATGCCCGTGGTGCTCCAGGCCGGGTCATCCGGACTGTAGCTCAGCATGGACAGCAGCCAGCACAGCAGGAACAGTCCTCCGAAGAACAGCACGGTCTCCTGGCTGAAGCGGCGAAAAAGCGGAGGAATCAGGGGTTTGGGTGCCTGTGCAGGCACCTCGCGGGAAGCGTTACGGATCAGATAGGCCATTCAACAACTACTCTCAGGCAAGGCCACCGGCGGCACCGAAGCGAAGCAGGGACACAAAGGAAAGGATGCGCGGCTGCAGTCCACCGGATTCACTCCAGGGTATGTGGCATGGGCCTGAGCAGGAAACTGCCATCCCCCCGTGCCTGCACAAGGCCGTTGTCCTCGAAATGCTTCATGACCCGGCTCACCATCTCGCGCGAGGCGCCGACCATGCGGGCGACTTCCTGCCGAGACACCTTCTTGCGCAGCACCAGGGTGCCATCGGCTTCCTCTTCGGCCATGTCGAGCAGGGCATCGCCCACCCGTCCATACACGTCCATCAGCGCCAGCGAACGGATCTGCCGGTCTGCATTGCGCAGTCGACGCACCAGGGCACGCATGACAGCCTCGGCCATGTTCACGTTGTCGCGCAGGCAGCGCGTGAAGGCATCGTGTTCGAGCGTGAGCACATCGGTCTGCACCTCGGCCCGCACCGTGGCGGAATGGGGATCTCCGTCGATGAGGCTCATCTCGCCGATGCAGTCTCCAGGCCCGAGGGAAGCCATGATGACCTCGCGCCCCCGGTCATCCTGCGCCACGACGCGAGCCTTGCCGGACAGGATCATGAACAGCATGCCGCTGACGGCTCCCTGTTCGACAATGGTTTCTCCCCGCCGGAAGCGTCGCTTGCCCACGGCGGAAGAAATGATGCCCGATTGGCCGGGCGTAAGATCGCTGAACAGGGGAACCCTGCGGATCAGCTCCAGATTGGATACGATTGCCATCCACTATCTCCAGATCTTCAGGCCATGAACGGGAACGAGAGCATTCTTGCACGATCCCTCTGCGCACGCTGCAGCGCGGTGGATTATAAGGAATGAATCCCGATTACTGGAATTATTTACAGTACACACTTCCTGCATGCCATTGGTCTGCCCGCACCACGGCGGCAGGGGCATGCTGCTATATTCCGGCAGCATGGCTGGCGGCACTCCCACCGAGGGGTTCCAACGGCCCGGCCTCCTGTATGGCCATTGCCGCGCAGGACATGTTTTGCCTGACAGGACATTCATCATGACTCACCCCACCCTCCACGCCAAGGTCTTGATCCTGGGCTCCGGCCCCGCTGGCTACACCGCCGCCATCTATGCCGCCCGCGCCAATCTCAAGCCGGTCCTCATCACCGGCATGGCACAGGGCGGACAGCTCATGACCACCACCGAAGTAGACAACTGGCCGGCCGACGTGAACGGCGTACAGGGGCCCGATCTGATGCAGCGCCTGCAGGCGCATGCCGAACGCTTCAAGACCGAAATGGTGTTCGACCATATCCACACGGTCGATCTCTCCCGTCGTCCCTTTACCCTCACGGGGGACAGCGGCACCTACACCTGCGATGCCCTCATCGTGGCCACCGGAGCCACGGCCAAGTATCTGGGACTGCCGTCGGAGGAAGCCTTCATGGGCAGGGGCGTGAGTGCCTGCGCCACCTGCGACGGCTTCTTCTACCGCGATCAGGAGGTCTGCGTGGTGGGCGGCGGCAACACAGCCGTCGAAGAAGCCCTCTATCTGGCCAACATCGCCCGCAAGGTGTATCTGGTACACCGGCGCGACACCTTCCGTGCCGAGCCGATCATGATCGACGTGCTCAGCGAGAAAGTGCAGGAAGGTCGCATCGTGCTCAAGCTCGACTCCACGGTCGACGAGGTGCTGGGTGACGCATCGGGCGTCACCGGTGTCCGGCTCCGGCATGTATCCAGCGGCAGCACCGAGGAGCTGGCGCTGCAGGGCTGCTTCATCGCCATCGGACACGCGCCCAATACCGAAATATTCAAGGGACAGCTGGCCCTGGAGAACGGCTACATCGTCACGCAGGGGGGCCATCAGGGGTTTGCCACCCAGACCAGTGTACCCGGAGTGTTCGCCGCCGGCGACGTGCAGGACTACATCTATCGCCAGGCCATCACCAGTGCCGGAACCGGCTGCATGGCTGCACTGGATGCTCAGCGCTTTCTGGAACAGGAAGAAGCGGCCGCTGCGCTGCTTGCACAGGCAAAGAAGTAAGTTATAATCCAAGGTTTTATGTCTTGCTCCTCGGCTTTTACGGGTCAAGGCGCGGCAGGAAAAAAGTCCCCTTACCACCGGCATCCGGGTTTTTCTCGCGAGATCACGGAGATGCAGGCCTTGCGCAATGCGGCTTGCGTTGCCGGTGAGGTGCAGGTGTCGGCCAGCGCTGTCGACCCTGTTTTTCGACAAACAGTTCATTCAAGGAGTGTCCTTCATGGCACGCAAATGTGAAGTCACGGGCAAGGCCCCGATGGTGGGCAACAATGTGTCCCACGCCAACAACAAGACCAAGCGTCGCTTCCTGCCCAACCTGCAGTACCGTCGTTTCTGGGTCGAGAGCGAAAACCGTTGGGTGCGTCTGCGCGTGTCCAGCGCAGCCCTGCGACTGATCGACAAGAATGGCATCGACTCCGTGCTCGCCGACATGCGCGCTCGCGGCCAGGCCTGATCCACTCCCTGTTTCACTGAAAGGAATTCATCATGGCAAGCAAAGGCGGACGCGAAAAAATCAAGCTGGAATCCAGCGCCGGCACCGGTCACTTCTACACCACCACCAAGAACAAGAAGACTATGCCCGAGAAGATGACGATCATGAAGTTTGATCCCAAGGCTCGCAAGCATGTCGAGTACAAGGAAATCAAGCTGAAGTAAATTTCAGCTCCTTCCTGCTGCAAGAACCCGCCTCTTCAGGCGGGTTTTTTATCGCCCATCACCACCACGGCCACAGCGACACCTGTCTCCGTGAGCGTCAGAGCGCAGCGCCAACGCACTCCCGACAGGCGGACACACTCCCCACGCCAGCCCCCTCTGACGGGTGGCTGGCGTGGAGGAGAAGATATGTACTGGCAGCCCTGACTCTCTCTGGGGGCCGACCTCAGGGGCGCAGGGGCAGGATCAGTCCTTCTGCCAGGCGGCAGCAAAGAAGCCGTCGGTGTGATGCAGCCCGGGCCACAGGCGCAGATAGCGCCCCGCCTCGACGCCTGGGGCCTCGGCAGTGCACAGGCTTTCGGCGTCCGGCACCTTGAGCTGGGTCAGCAGCGAGGCCACGTTGAGCGGTTTGAAGGCTGGATTGGCCAGGGTGAAGGCATTGGCAATGGCCTCGTTTTCCTCCGGCAGAACGCTGCAGGTGGCATACACCAGCCGTCCACCGGACCGGAGAAGGCGGCATGCGCTCTGCAGAATGGATGCCTGCTTGAGCGTGAGCTCGCGCACGGATTGCTCGTCCTGTCGCCACTTGAGATCGGGATTGCGGCGCAGCGTGCCCAGACCGGAACAGGGGGCATCCACCAGCACGCGGTCGGCCTTGCCGGAGAGCCGCTTGACCCGCTCATCGCGCTCGTGCGCAATGGCCACCGGGTGCACGTTGCTCAGGCCACTGCGCGCCAGGCGGGGCTTGAGCTGTTCGAGCCGGTGGGCCGAGACATCGAAAGCGTACAGACGCCCGGTATTGCGCATGGTGGCGCCGATGGCAAGCGTCTTGCCGCCTGCTCCAGCACAGAAATCCACGACCATTTCGCCCCGATGGGCGTCGAGCAGCAGGGCCAGCAGCTGGGAGCCTTCGTCCTGCACCTCGATGGCACCTTCCTGAAACAGCGCCATGCGCGTGAGGGCAGGCTTGTCGTGCAGGCGCAGCCCCCAGGGGGAATAGGGAGTGGGAACGGCTGGAAATCCATCTGAGGCCAGTGCCTTCTGCACCTCGGTGCGCTTGGCACGCAGGAGATTGACGCGCAGATCCAGGGGAGCCGGCTCCAGCATGGCACGCGCCTCTTCCTCGAAGCGGTCTCCCAGCTGCGCGCGCAGTGCATCGGCGATCCAGATGGGCAGGTTATGGCGGTGCACAGGCAGCAGATCGCTGTCCTGCACCTGGTCGCAGCCCTGGAGCCATTCGCGCTCCTGCTTGTTCAGGGCGTCCAGCAGGAAGGCTCGGTCAGCCGCGAATCCGAGAATCGCCAGCCGGCGCTCCCGGGGGCCGCTGCCGCTGCGTGCCAGCATGTCGAAGAGGGATTTGCGACGCAGCACGGCATAGGCGGTTTCGGCCAGAGTGGCACGTTCGCGGGAACCGAGCTGACGATGGTCGCGGAAGTAGTGCGACACGACGGCATCGGCGGGATGATCGAAACGGAGAATCTGCGCCAGCAGGGCGGCGCTGTGGTCCAACAAGGCTTTAGGATGCATAGGTGCGTATTGTCCCACGCCAGACTCCGCTGCAGCCCATTGTCCTTCTCTCGCGCCCATGTCCAGCCCCTCCTCTTCCACATCCTTCGTGCCCGGTCTCTATGTGCATTGCAAGGGCCGGTTCTACCGGGCGTGGGAGGTGGTGCGCCACAGCGAGACAGCGGAGCCTCTGGTGCTGTATCAGACGCTCTACGGAGACCGGGGATGGTGGGTACGGCCGCTGGCCATGTTCGTGGAGCAGGTGCAGTGGCAGAACCGGCAGGTGCCGCGCTTTGCCCTGCTGCAGGCCGAAGAGCCCGACAGGGATGCCCCAGAGTGCAGCGCGCCGCCCTCTGCGCACGCTTCCGGAATCGCGCTGGTGACGACCACGCTGGGCAGCGTGCAGGAAGCCGAACGCTGGGCAGATCTGCTGGTGCGGCACCAGCTGGCTGCCTGCGTGCAGATCACGCCCATCCGCAGCGTGTACCGCTGGCAAGGCACCGTGGAGCGCGCCCCGGAATGGCTCCTGGCATGCAAGACACCGGACGCATGGGCCCCACTGGTGGCAGCGCTGCTGCAGACCCTGCATCCCTATGCGCTGCCCGAAATCAGGGTCGCACGTTCAGAGCCTGTCTCGCCAGCCTATGCGGCATGGGTGCAGGACAGTACCCGTGACCCACGCTGTCCCGAGGAGCTGCTGCTGCGCCTCCATGAGCGTGCCGACAGAACAGACCTTCAGGCGGGAATGGTCGCCAGCACATCCAGCGCGGCCATGTAGCGATGGCTGCGCATGAGGGCGTCCCACTCCATGGGGGCCCCCGGCGGAAGCAGCGCCCGGCGGCGAAGGTCAGATGCTTCGCGCGGTTGCCAGTGTCCCTTGACGATGACCTCGCTCATGCCGTCGAGCACGTCATCGAGCACCTGTCCACCATCGAGACTCTGGTTGCACAGCAGCGCCAGATCACAGCCGGCATCCAGTGCCGTCTTCACGGCATCGAGCGGTGTGAGCTGCCGTCCTTCGATCTGGCGCGCTCCCTGCATGCTGAGATCATCGCTGATGATGGCGCCCCCAAACCCCAGTCGCCCCCGGAGGATGTCTTCCAGCCAGCGGGAGCTGAATCCAGCCGGACGGGAATCGACCTGCGAATAGATGACATGGGCAGGCATCACGGCGGTGAGTGTGTGGTCGAGCCATCCATAGGGCTGGGCATCGCGCCGCAGAATGTCAGCCAGGGGACGATCATCCACCGGCATGGCGACATGGGAATCGGCCCGAGCGAAACCATGCCCCGGAAAGTGCTTGCCGCAGTTGCCCATGCCTGCCTGCAGAAGGCCATGCATCAGGCTGGCAGCCAGGGCACTGACCATTCTCGGATGCGCGGCGAGGGCGCGATCCCCAATGACGCCGCTTGATCCATGATCGAGATCGAGCACCGGGGTGAAGCTGAAATCCACCCCGCAGGCACGGAGCTCCGATGCGAGCACATAGCCACAGGCCGTGGCAGCCCGTGTGGCAGCAAGGGCATGCCGGTTCCAGCGCACGCGGCCCTTCACTCCGACATCCTCCGACCACATGCGCCCCAGCGCACGCATGGGGGGAAGATGGGTGAAGCCGTCCGAACGGAACCGCTGCACACGCCCTCCCTCGTGGTCCACCGCAATGAGCAGATCGGGCCGGATGGCCTTGATGGCACGGCTCAGGGCCGTGAGCTGTTCGCGGTTTTCCCAGTTGCGCGAGAAGTAGATCAGCCCCCCCACGAGCGGATGGCTGATGCGGCGCTTGTCGTCCTCGCTCAGATGGGTGCCAGCGATGTCGATGATGAGGGGGGCGGGATACATGGATAGGGACTCCTGAACGGAAGGGAACGGAACGGCATAGAAGCAGGATGATTCAGGGGCCATCCCGACGCCCCGCTTGCAAGCCCACTCACTCAGGCAGGATCGCCGGGGCAGATGCGCTCCACCACGCAGAAGGTGGCTGCATAGGCCGATTCGTCCGACACGGTGACGTGAACCTGCAGGTTCCGGGCCTCGCACCATTCCCGCAGAGGCCCGTGCAGACGCACATACGGCTGTCCGCCCGGCGCGTTGAGAATTTCGCAGCGCCGCCAGGTCATGGGCATGTGCATGCCAAGGCCGATGGCCTTGCTGAAAGCCTCCTTGGCCGAGAAGCGTGTGGCCAGATACCGCACGGCCCGATCGGGCCAGCGCACACCCCGCGCATGGTAAACGTCCATTTCGGCATCTCCGAGCACGGTGGCCGCAAAGCGCTCGCCCCGCCGCGCGAGGGCTGCCTCGATGCGGCGGATGTCGCAGATGTCGGTACCGATGCCGTAGATCATGGGGTAGCTTCCTGCAGGGGCTCCTGCAGATCAGTGCCCTGCCTCGCGCAGGCACCGCAGATAGGCCTGTACGGTGGCGGCATACCCCTGCTCCAGGGCGTCGGCGATGAGCGCATGTCCGATCGACACCTCGCACAGGCCTGGCACATGGCGGGCGAAATGCGTGAGGTTGTGCAGATTCAGGTCATGGCCGGCATTGACCTTCAGCCCGGCATCCAGAGCCGCCTGGGCTGCTACAGCAAACCGTTCGGTCTCGGCGGCCTGTTGCCCGGTGCCCCATGCCGCAGCATAGGGTTCGGTATAGAGCTCGACGCGGTCGGCTCCCAGACTGTGTGCCACTTGCATGGGGGCGGGTTCGGCATCCATGAACAGGCTCACGCGCACCCCCAGGGCATGGCACTCGTCGACCAGCCCGGACAGCCTCCGGCAGGTGGCATCGTCGGCCAGATTCCAGCCATGGTCGCTGGTGAACTGGTCCTCGCTGTCGGGAACGAAGGTGGCCTGTTGCGGACGCACCGTCCGGATGAACTCCATCAGATTCTGGGTGGGATTGCCCTCGATATTGAACTCACGCCCCTGCCATTGTTGCCTGAGCAGGGTGGCCAGATCGGACACATCGCCCGCGCGGATGTGCCGCTCGTCGGGACGGGGATGCACGGTGATGCCGTCGGCCCCGGCTTCCAGACAGAGCTGTGCGGCACGGGTGACGCTCGGGATGCCGAGGTGCCGCGTGTTGCGCAGCAGAGCCACCTTGTTCACATTGACCGAAAGAGCGATGGGAGAGAAAGAGCCTGTCATAGTTTCTGCAATTCGAGCAGCAGTTGCCGCGTGCGCAAGGGATTTCCCCCGCAATGGTAAAGCAGCACGGTCCGGAGTTGGTTCTTGAGTGCCAGCGAAATGTCCTTGCGGCGCAGGCACAGCGCGATCAGGGCCTGCTGCGGGGCCGGATCGCACAGAGCCTCGTCGATCAGCCTCCACTCACTCCCCCCCAGACTGGCCCGGGCCGGGCCGCCCTCCTCGTCCTGCGCCTCGCGCAGGCCGGATTCGGCCGTGAGCAGATAGGGTGCAGCGTCCTGCAGGGGACGCTGGGTCAGCGTCTGGGCGTCGAGCGCGGGCAGCACTCCGATCTGGCGCAGCAGCACCAGCTCGAAGGCACGCAGCACCGCCTGGATCCAGTCGCCCTGCGAGCCCGTCCCCTCTTCGGGCGCCGTGAGACTGGCCACCGTGAGTGCATAGGCATCGAAGAGCGCGGGATGCGGATCGTCGCGTGCCAGCAGGCGCATCAGCAGCTCATTGAGGTAATACCCCGACAGCAGCGCCTCGCCCACGGGCATCACATGGCCGCCGGCCCATTCGGCGCTCTTGAGCGTGCCGATCTCGCCATCTGCGCTGTAGTTGAGGTGCAGCGGCTGCAGCGGCAGCAGCACGGGCCGGAAGTTGGAACTGGGACGCTTGGCCCCCTTGGCCACGAGGGCCGTGCGGCCCTGGCGGCGCGTAAAGACCTCCAGGATCAGGCTGCTTTCACTCCAGTCGTAGCGATGCAGCACAAAGGCCGGCTCATGCAGCACCCGCTTCATGTCGGCGTGCAGCCCAGGAGATCAGGCATGGTGATGCGTTCGTTCCGTCTGTGCGGTCCGGGACTCACTCGTAGCCGTAGGAGCGCACGCGCGCCTCGTCGTCGGCCCATCCCGAGCGCACCTTGACCCACAGCTCCAGAAATACCTTGGCCTCGAACAGCCTTTCGAGCTCCTGCCGCGCCTCGGTGCCGATGCGCTTGATGCGCTCTCCCCGGTCTCCAATGACCATGGACTTGTGTCCGTCACGCTCCACCACAATGGTCGCGGCAATACGCACCATGCGCGCGGCGGTCCGTCCGGGCTCCTCCTCGAAGCGGTCGATCACCACTGTAGAGGTATAGGGCAATTCATCGCCCGTGAGACGGAACAGCTTTTCGCGGATGATCTCGCCGGCCAGAAAGCGCTCGCTGCGGTCGGTCAGCTCGTCAGCGCCATACCACCAATCCTGCTGAGGCAGGTAACGAGCCACCACCTCCAGGAGGCGCTGGACATCGCGGGGATTCTTGGCCGACAGGGGCACGAATTCCGCAAACGCATGGCGCTGCTGCATGTCGCGCAGCCACGGCGCCAATTCGGCGCGACGGTGCACCATGTCGAGCTTGTTGGCCACCAGCAGCACCGGCACCTGGGGCGGCAGCAGCGACAGCACCTTGGCATCGGCCAGACCGAAATGCCCGGCCTCGACCACGAACAGCACCACATCCACATCCGCCACGGCCCCGGTCACGGCCTTGTTGAGCGACTTGTTGAGCGCATTGCCGTGCCGTGTCTGGAACCCGGGCGTATCGACGAACACGAACTGGCTGCTGCCCTCGGTGCGCATGCCCGTGATGCGGTGGCGCGTGGTCTGCGCCTTGCGCGAAGTGATGCTGATCTTCTGTCCCACCAGGGCATTGAGCAGGGTCGACTTGCCCACATTGGGTCGCCCGACGATGGCCACCAGCCCGCAGTGTGGCTGCACCGACTCCCCCGTGGCAGGGCCCGAAGCCTCAGCCGGGGCGGCCGCGATGGGCTCCTTGCCGAGAATGCGGTGCAGCTGCGCCGAGACGTCGGGCGACAGGTCAGCCTGGGAGGCCGGTTTTTGAGGCGATGGACTCATGGTTGGGACGACGGTTTGTGGCGCGCGTGACGGGTGGTCTTGCGGGTGATTTTGACGATGGCATGGGCGGCCTCGCCCCCCTGTGCCAGGGACTGCTGCAGATGGGCAAGCATGCGCGCAGCTGCATCCTGCTCGGCCGCACGGCGCGAACTGCCGCTGCCGCGCTGCACCTGCTGCAGGGCATCGACACGGCAGTCCACGAAAAAGGTCTGCTGGTGCGCCTCTCCAGTGATCTCCGACACCGTGTAGTCGGGCACATGCATGCGCCTGCCCTGGAGCCATTCCTGCAGGGCCGTCTTGGGATCCTTGCCCATGGCCGCCATGTGGGTGCTGATTTCGATGTCGGCAAACAGATGGTGCACGATGGCTTCCGCATGCAGATAGCTGGAATCGAGGTAGATGGCCCCCAGAACCGCCTCGAAGGCATCGGCGAGAATGGAGGGACGCTGCGCGCCTCCGGATCGGCGCTCGCCCTCGCCCAGGCGCAGGCCTGCTGCCAGATCGAGCCGCAGCGCGATCCGGTGAAGGCTGTCCTGCTTGACGAGGTTGGCGCGGATGCGCGAGAGCTCGCCCTCGGTGGCGGAAGGCAGGCGCGCGTAGAGCAGGCTGGTGATGGCCAAGTTGAGCACCGAATCCCCCAGGAATTCGAGCCGCTCGTTGTGATCCGCACAGAAGCTGCGATGGGTAAGTGCCTGCTGCAGCAGGGGCAGGCAGGAGAATTCGTGCCCCACCCGCCGGGCCAGAGCCGTCAGCTCCGTCTGGGCAGGTACAGACACTTCATGGGAAGACATGTTTATTTCGATTCACCTGAATAATGAATGAGCAGGGAAACCGGACCGGCAAGGGGCACTTCCTTGTCATAGGCGAACTTGATCTTGACCTGATCGTTGACCTTGGTGACTTCCAGATCCTTGCCCGAGATGGTATGAATATCGTCAATGGCAGCGGAAGCGTCGAAGGCACGCTCGATCTCGGCCACCGTGGCGCCGGTCTTGGCCCGCTCCACTGCCTTGAGAATCGACTGGTACTCGACGATGCTGGGCACGGCACGCGCCACGGCAATGCCGACCACGGCGACGAGCGCCAGAATGAGAACCAGACCGAAAAAGGTCAATCCGCGCTGATGGCGGATGGGTTGGATGTGCTGCATGTCGATGCTCTCCCTGTCTGATGGATGGGGCCTGCGTGTCGTCCGGGGCACAGACTCGGAGTCCGTGCCGGGTGCTCCGGCAGTTGCCGCGCTCAGTCGATGCGACCGATGCGCTTGAAATCGCTGAAATTGAACCACACGACAATGGCCTTGCCCACGATATTGTGATCCGGCACAAACCCCCAGTAGCGGGAATCTGCCGAATTGTCCCGATTATCCCCCATGACGAAATACTGACCCTGCGGCACCTTGCAGGTCACGCCTTCGGCGCTGTAGCGGCAGTTGTCGCGCTGGGGAAAGGGCTCGGTCACCGGAATGCCGGCAGGCCGGTTGTCGTCGATGAGGATGCGGTGCGTATGCGTGCCGAGCTGCTCCTGGTACTGCTTGAAGTACTGCATGGTGCTCGTGTCCAGATAGTCGGGCAGCGGGGTCTCGTCGATCTCGCGGCCGTTGATCGTCAGCCGCTTGTTGAGATACGACACGGTGTCCCCCGGAAGCCCCACCACCCGCTTGATGTAATCGACGCTGGGGTTGGGCGGATAGTGGAAGACGATCACGTCGCCGCGCTGCACGGGGCTGCCCTGCGTGATGCGGGCATTGCTCACGGGCACCCGCAACCCCCAGACATGCTTGTCCACGAGGATGAGGTCACCGATGAGCAGCGAGGGAATCATCGACCCGGACGGAATCTTGAAGGGCTCATAGGCGAATGAGCGCAGCAGGAACACGGCCACGATCACCGGGAAGAGTCCTGCCGTCCAGTCGAGCCACCATGGCTGGGCGAGCATGCGCTGGCGGGTTTCCTGCACGTGGGAAGTGTCGGAGGCAATGCCCTGCGCAGCCAGCGCTTCTTCCTGCTGTCGGCGGGATTCCTCGAACTGCGCGGCAGCACGGCGGCGACGCGGCAGAAACACGAGTTTCTCCGCGACCCAGTACACCCCGGTGACCACGGAGGCCCAGAGCAGGAAGACGCTCATGTCGCCCTGCAGGAACCCAAGATACCAAGCGGCCACGTAGGCCACGAACGCGGCAAGTACCGCACTGGTGAGAAATGGCATGTTGTTCAGTCTTCCACTTGCAAAATGGCCAGGAAAGCCTCCTGAGGGACTTCGACCGAGCCGATCTGTTTCATGCGCTTTTTGCCGGCCTTCTGCTTTTCGAGCAGCTTGCGCTTGCGCGTGATGTCGCCGCCATAGCACTTGGCCAGCACGTTCTTGCGCAGGGCCTTGACGGTTTCGCGGGCAATGATATGCCCGCCGATGGCCGCCTGGATGGCCACGTCGAACTGCTGACGGCTGATGATCTCGCGCATCTTGGCCACTACCGCACGGCCCCGGTACTGGGACTGGCTGCGGTGCACGATGATGGACAGGGCATCGACCCGTTCGCCATTGAGCAGAATGTCCACCTTGACCACGTCGGAGGGGCGGTATTCCTTGAACTCATAGTCCATGCTGGCGTAACCGCGGCTCACGGACTTGAGCTTGTCGAAGAAGTCGAGCACGATTTCGCCGAGCGGCAGGTCATAGGTGAGCATAACCTGCCGGCCGTGGTAGGCCATGTTGAGCTGCACGCCGCGCTTCTGGTTGCAGAGGGTCATCACCGGGCCCACGCAATCCTGCGGCATGTACAGATGCACGGTCACGACAGGTTCGCGGATCTCCTGGATCTGCGCCACATCGGGCATCTTGGAGGGATTCTCGACCATGAGCGTTTCGCCGTTGCCCTTGAGCACCTCGTACACCACGCTGGGCGCGGTGGTGATGAGATCCTGGTCGAATTCCCGTTCGAGCCGTTCCTGCACGATCTCCATGTGCAGCAGCCCCAGAAAGCCGCAGCGGAAGCCGAAGCCCAGGGCCTGGGAGACTTCGGGCTCGAAGTGCAGCGAGGCATCGTTGAGCTGGAGTTTCTCGAGACTGTCGCGCAGGGCGTCGTACTGGTTCGCCTCGGTGGGGTACAGACCCGCGAACACCTGTGGCTGCACCTCCTTGAAGCCAGGAAGCGGGTTAGTGGCAGGGCCGAGGTTGTTGGGGAGCTTCTTTTCCAGCGTGATGGTGTCGCCGACCTTGGCGGCCTTGAGCTCCTTGATGCCGGCGATGATGTACCCCACCTCGCCGGCTTCGAGCACGTCGCGCGGCTTCTGGGACGGAGTGAAGACGCCCAGGTTGTTGGCATCGTAGGCCGCTCCGGACGCCATCATCTTGAAGCGCTCGCCCCGCAGCAGCCGGCCATCGACCACACGCACAAGCATGACCACGCCCACGTAGCTGTCGAACCAGCTGTCGATGATCATGGCCCGCAGGGGCGCATCGACCTGCCCCCGGGGAGCAGGCACCCGCGCCACGATCAGCTCCAGAATCTCGTCGATGCCTTCGCCGGTCTTGGCCGAGCATGGAATGGCATCCGTCGCATCGATGCCGATGACGTCCTCGATCTCTTCCTTGGCGCGCTCGGGATCGGCCTGCGGCAGATCCATCTTGTTGAGCACCGGCAGCACCTCCACTCCCAGATCCAGGGCGGTATAGCAGTTGGCCACGGTCTGCGCCTCGACACCCTGGCTCGCATCGACCACGAGCAGGGCCCCTTCGCATGCCGACAGGCTGCGGCTCACCTCATAGCTGAAGTCGACGTGCCCGGGCGTATCGATGAGATTGAGGTTGTAGATCTGGCCATCCCTGGCACGGTATTCGAGTGCCGCCGTCTGTGCCTTGATGGTGATGCCGCGTTCCTTCTCGATGTCCATCGAATCGAGCACCTGCTCGCTCATTTCGCGCTCGGACAGCCCCCCACAGCGGGCGATCAGCCGATCGGCCAGGGTGGACTTGCCGTGATCGATGTGGGCAATGATGGAAAAGTTGCGGATATGTTTCATGAGGGCTGTCGTGCACGGGCAGCAAAAAAACGCCCCGCTTCTCGGTTCTCTGCCGTGGCAGGGAACGTCGCCTGGCAGCAGGCGGGAGCGTGGTGTGAGGAGGATGGGACCCTTCTGGTGCAACGGAAGACCCCATGTGCGGCACCGAAGATATCGGGAGGGGCAAGGGGCCTGCGCTTTCCCCCTGCATCCAGGTCAGGGCATTTTAACGGGATTCGCGCGCAGAGGCGCCCATTCCGGCAGACCAGGACGACACGAAGGGGACGCATGTGCAGCTGCCCCCTCCCTGCCCGCCTGGTCGCATTCCTCAGCGAGTGGGCTTGATCAGGGTGTACTGCGCCCAATCGCCGCGCTGCAGCAGAACCACAGCCGGGCGCTCCAGCGGAAGCCTGGCCACAGCCGCCCCGAAGGCCGCAACATTGGCCACCGGCTGATTGCCGATGCTCAGAATCACGTCCCCCGCCTGCAGACCCGCACGGTCGGCAGGGCTGCCGTCCTCCACCTCGCGCACCACCACGCCGCCCTTGCCGTGCAGCTGCTGACGCTGGGTGGTCGAGAGTTCGCCGACGGAAAGCCCCAGCCGCTGCACGCTGGCCACACTGCCGGGCTCGGCTTTGCTGCCCAGCGAGGATGCAGCGCTGTCGCTCCCTTCGGTGAGCTTGCCGACCGTGATGGTCAGATCATGGCTGCTCCCGTTGCGCAGCACCGTCATGCTGGCACGGGTGCCGGGTGCGGTATCCCCCACCAGTCGCGGCAGGTCGGAGGTGCGCTCGATCGGGGTGCCGTTGAAGCGGGTGATGATGTCGCCCGCCTGCACGCCAGCCTTTTCTGCCGGTGAACCGGGCATGACCCCCCGCACCACAGCGCCCCTGTCCTTGCCCAAGCCCATGGATTCGGCCACATCGCCTTCCACGGTGCCGATGGTCACGCCAATCTGGCCTCGTGTGACGCTGCCGGTGGCACGCAGCTGGTTGGCGATGCGCATGGCTTCGTTGATGGGGATGGAAAACGAAATCCCCATGAAGCCGCCCGAGCGGGAATAGATCTGGCTGTTGATGCCCACCACCTCGCCAGCCATGTTGATCAATGGCCCTCCGGAATTACCGGGATTGATGGCCACGTCGGACTGGATGAAGGGAAGATAGTCCCCGGTGTCGCGTTGCTTGGCACTGACGATGCCCGCGGTCACGGAGTTTTCGAGCCCGAACGGCGAACCTATGGCCATGACCCACTGCCCGACTTTCAGATTGGCCACATTGCCGATCGTGACGGCCGGCAGATTCCTGGCGTCGATCTTGACGACGGCCACGTCGCTGCGGCTGTCCTTGCCCACGACCTTGGCCTTGAACTCGCGCTTGTCGGGCAGCGTCACGACCAGATCATCTGCACCATCGACCACATGGGCATTGGTGAGGATGTAGCCATCGGGCGAGATGATGAAGCCAGAGCCCACCCCTGTGGGACGTTCGCTCTCGCCGCCGCCCGGGCTCGGCTGCTGGCGGCGCTGGGAGTTGTCCGGCAGGGGAACACCAAAGAACCTGCGCAGCAGCTCATCCATCTGCTGCTCGGCACTGCCGCCCTGCACACCGCGCGCCACATGGGTCTTTTCCATGGTGCGGATGTTGACCACAGAGGGGCCGACTTTGTCCACCAGAGGGGTGAAATCAGGAAGTCCGCTGACCAGGGGCCGCGAGGGCGGCGCAGACGCTGGCGGCACAGCGGCCAGAGAGGAGGTCTGCGACTCTCCATCCGGCCGTGAAGCCGCGGAAGTCTTGGCATTGCAGGCCGACAGCACCAGCGCCAGGGTAGTGAGCGCCACGGTGGCGCCGCGATGGCAGCGGAGAGTCAGACGCGAACGGGCGGCCGCATCAGCGGCTCGATCGGGGACGGGCATCGTGAAACCTCATCAACGAATGAACGGGTAAGCCGGGCCGGCCTCCACGATTTCCAGGAAATGTCGTCATCTCCCGGCCTCTTCTGTCGTGCATCGCAGCAATGCCAGCCTCTCAGAGGCACATTCTTGCAGGCCCGGGTTTTTTCAACCGGAACAATCGTAAGAACCTGTATGTCATCCCCTCTTCCCTCCTCACCTTGCCTGTGCGAGGGAGCCATGAAAAGGGATCCTAGCGAATGCGATACAGGTTCTGCAGGACTTCCTGCAGGGCGGCCAGCGGCGCCTCCCCCACGGCTGTCACAAACGCATCGGGACCGAAAGTGCGCGACAGGATGCGGGTGGCGCCCCGTTCCACCGGCCCTGGCGGCGGGTGGCGCATCGCCCCCGGAGACTCGATGAACAGCGAGATGCTGCCAAGGCCATCCGACAGCACACACTGCGTCACGGGAGGCCCCCAGCCTTCGTTCGGGGGCGTCGGGCGCTGGAGAAAGGGAGTGGACGCTGGCGGCGGTGGACGATGCCCGAACCAGCGCCCCCCATGCCCTCCGGGACCTTCTCCATGCCGGCCACCATGCCCCTCGTGTCCCGGCCGCATGCCCATGAGAGGGCCTGCCTCCGCCGGCCCTCCGTCACCACCTTCCATGGGGTGGCGCTGGTAACACGATGTCACAACATAGCCTGGGGTCGGCTGTCTCCACCCCCATCCCAGACGACTCAGGTCCAGGGATTGCAGGGCACGCCGATCCACCCGGTAGGCCTGGGTGGCTGCCATCATGCGCTCGAGTGTCTGAAAATCGATCGGGGCAGACAATTGGACATTCTCGAACGCCACCTCGCGCACCACCCTCAGATTTCCAGGCTCCCACACCCCTGGCCGCACCGCATCCAGCATCTGCCAGCGCAGGATCAGTCCGGTCTGCTTGTCACTCCAGAAACGGAAGGCATTGCGCAAATGGTCCACAGGGGCAAGCAGGGTCACCCAGGCCTCGCGCCCCGCCACCCGTGCACTGCCCTGCGCACCGGCCCGGTAGCGTGCCGCCGTCTCGACCAGGTGCATGCGGCTCAGCGGTGCCAGCCCCGGAAAGAGACTGCGGAATGCCGGCATGTTGGTACGCAGCTGCACGACATGCGCATCCGGCATGAAGACGGCCACCGCCTGATCGGTACGGAAAATGGTGCGTCGGCGCCCTGCCAGCAGCTCGACCCGTTCGATTTGCCGTGTGCCCTGCACGGCATGGACCATGCGGGCACCACGCACCCGGCCATCCGGTCCCGACATGGCGAGCGTGCCTGCATAGGGCTGTGAAGAGGCCGCATTCTGCCAGCGCTCCAGCCACGGCAGAGCCGAAGTCCAGCGCACAGGCGCGACCCAGCCATCCCGGGAAGGAAGCACGAATGCAGTGCGCTGCATTTCAGGCTCTCCATGCCCATGCCTGTGCCCATCTCCATGCATATGCATGTGCGCAGTGGCGGGCGCCCCCCACAGCAGCACCGCACACAGGGCTGCAACCTGGAATGCCCCCGCCGTCGACCGACACATGATGGCCGCGCCACCATCAGGCGCACCGGAGACGCCTGGTCTTCCACCCTGTCTCTGGATCACTGTGAACACCCCTTTATCCCTCCCCGCACCCATCAGAAGGCCGAGCCATCATCGACTCCTCCCTGCACCAGGTCCGGCAGCATCGACTGCCCCCCCAGCTGCGCATGCGCCACCACCAGACTGTCGATCTGGCGCTCCGTGAGCTGATCGGCAGCCCCACTGGCAGCGGTCGTGGCCTGCATGCCTCCGACCTTTCCGCCTGCAGCCACCGTCTGCGACCAGCCCGCTGCATCCTGCCCCCGCGACACCATTCCCCCTGCGAGCATGGCAGGCCACTGCGAGGCCGCCACATTCCAGACAGTCACGACCATGACCGCCAGAGAAGCAAATCCGAGCGCCCATTTCCAGCGCCACACAGGCGCATTGGCCGCCTCGCGCTGGCCGCGGACATCCACCACGGGCTCGGATGGTTCACGGTGCGGCTCCAGTGCCCGCGATCCGGTATCGCCTGCCAGCACATCCTCGCGCATGCTGCCCACCTCACATTGCTCCAGTCTGGCATGCAGGGCCACCATCCAGCCAGAACCCCCTACTGCCGCACTCTGATCGCCAGTCGCCGCATGGGAAACCAGCTCCCCACGCAGCAGGTCGCGCATGCCATGCCACTCTGCCCACTGTGCCCGAGCCTCTGCATCCTGCAGCAGCCATGCGAGCACCGCGTCCTCCTGCACCTCATCGGGCAAGGGGGCGCCATCCATCCAGGCCGACAGGGCCTGCGGCAGAACCTGATTGACTGTGTCTTGCTGCATGATTCCTTTTACCTTACCAACGTTTGCCCGTCCGGTGATCCAGGAGTGGGCGCAACTTTCTGGCCACGGCCTCCCGGGCCCTGAAGATGCGCGAACGCACCGTTCCCACCGGACACCCCATCTCCTGGGCAATGTCCTCGTAGCTCATTCCATCCATCTCGCGCAGGGTCAGCGCCCGCCCCAGTTCTTCCGGGAGATCTTCCAGCGCCTGATGCACGGCCTCGGCCACCTCGCGTGCAGCCATGACCGCCTCCGGGGTTTCTTCGCTGGTTGGTTCGTTGTGCTGCAGAAAAGTTTCATCGTCTTCATCCCCGGCCACCGAAAGCGACGCGTCGCTCACCGTGGGATTGCGCTTGAGGTCGAGCAGCGCCTTGCGGGCGGTGTTCATGGCAATGCGGTACAGCCAGGTGTAGAACTGGGCGTCCCCCCTGAACTGGTGGAGAGCCCGATAGGCGCGGATGAAGGTTTCCTGCGTGATGTCCGGCACCAGATCGACGTCGCGGACCATGCGTCGCACCAGCCGCTCGATGCGATGCTGGTATTTGAGCACCAGCAGCTCGAAGGCGCGCTGCTCGCCCCCGAGCGTACGCTGCACCAGCAGCCAGTCGGCATTCTGGTTTTCCTGAGCGGAAACGGCGCCCTCTCCTTCGCCAGACGCCCCATGAGACTCGACTGGGCTCATGGATGCCCCCCTGGATCGCTGCTGTCTTCCACCACAGGACGCCACCCATACAGAGCCGACCGCAGGGCATGCCAATGCGCGGGAGCCTGCGAAGCGCTGAGCCAGAGATAACGCACTGCAGGACGGGACGTAGTGGAAGCAGCGCGCCAACGCACCAGTGCCATGTGCTGGAAATCCAGCAGCACGGCACATGCGCCTTCGTCACGCTGCAGAGGAGCTTCCGAGGCTTCTGCCGTACACGCAGGCCATTCGAGCCGCCATTGCTGGCCTGACCACACCAGCCAGCCGGCTGTCTGCCGGGAAGCCCAGTGCCAGCTCCACAGACTCAGGATCACCGAAAGGGCTACACACCCCCACCACAGCGCATCATGCCGCCAGGCCGGAAAGCGCTGTGCAAGCCGCCATCCCCCCAGCGTGCATGCGAGCACCAGGGTTTCCATCGCCCACGCCATGCGCCATCCTGCCCGACCTCCTGTCGGGTAATGCACTGCAGGAGGCTGGTAGGATTTCTTCACGGTTCTCTGCCATGAAAGGAAGACGCCCCCTCCTCCATGCGAAGGAGGAGAGAGACGGAGGAGTGCAGTTCCCCTCGACGCACAGCCCAAACGGAGGGAGAGGTTGGATGCGTCAGACGCGCTTGAAGATCAGCGTGCCGTTCGTTCCACCGAACCCGAAGTTGTTCTTCATGGCCACATCGATCCGGCGTTCACGCGCCGTGTTGGCACAGTAATCCAGGTCGCAATCCGGATCCTGATCGACCAGATTGATGGTAGGCGGGCAGATCTGATGGTGCAATGCCAGTACCGTGAAGACACTCTCCACGCCGCCGGCACCGCCGAGCAGATGCCCTGTCATGCTCTTGGTCGAGCTGACCACGGTACGGTAGGCATGATCCCCCAGCGCCGCCTTGATCGCATTGGATTCGTTGGCGTCTCCCAGGGGAGTCGAGGTGCCATGGGCATTCAGGTAGTCCACGGCATCGGCATTGAGACCTGCATCGCGCAAAGCGGCCACCATGGCGCGGCGCGGCCCATCCATGTTGGGAGCCGTCATGTGTCCGGCGTCACCGCTCATGCCGAAACCGACAATCTCGGCATAGATGCGTGCCCCGCGTGCCTTGGCCCGCTCGTACTCTTCCAGCACCAGGATTCCTGCGCCTTCACCCAGCACGAAACCATCGCGCCCCTTGTCCCAGGGACGGCTGGCGGCCTCGGGATCGTCATTGCGCGTGGACAGGGCCCGCATGGCAGCGAACCCTCCGATGCCGAGAGGAGACACAGTGGATTCTGCTCCGCCAGCGATGATCACATCGGCATCGCCATGCTCGATCAGACGGGCTCCCTGGCCAATGCAGTGCAGCCCGGTGGTGCATGCCGTGACGATGGCCAGGTTGGGCCCCTTGTAGCCAAAGCGCATGGACACATGCCCAGCCACCATGTTGACGATGGAAGCAGGAACGAAGAACGGAGTAATGCGACGGGGCCCCCGGTTGACATATTCGCTGTGCGTGTCCTCGATCAGGGGCAGACCGCCAATGCCGGAACCGATCACGCAGCCGATGCGTTCGGCTTCCTCCTGGGAAAGCGCATCGCCGAAGGGCAGACCGGCATCCTCCACGGCTTCCTGCGCAGCGGCAATCCCGTAATGGATGAAGGTATCCATGGTGCGCGCCTCCTTGGTGGAGACATACTTGTCGACCTGGAACCCCTTGACCTCACCCGCGATCTGGCAGGCAAAGTTCGATGCATCGAAACGGGTGATCCGGCCGATGCCGGAACGGCCGGCGATGAGGTTCGCCCAGGATTCGCCTACGGTATTGCCTACGGGAGTGATGCACCCGAGGCCAGTCACAACAACGCGACGGGACATATCAGTTTCTCGGCAGTGTGACTCGCCTGTGCAGAGGTAACCCGTCAGGCGAATCTTGGAAAAGCGGAGACTTTCGCACCTTGTCTTGCACAGTGCCTGCCAGATGCGCAGAGAGCCATGCCTCTGCCATCTCTCGCAGAGATGGAACAAGACGACGAAGTCTGTCCGAAAATGGAAATGATGGTAATGGGAACCGCCCTACTGTGACGCGCTCCCACAATGCACGACACCCCATGCCCCTTGGTTTTCACGCAAGGGGATATGGGGCCATGCAAACGCTCTGTCCACCCGCAGGGGATCAGGCCTTCTGGTGAGAAGTAGCGTAGTCGACAGCGTTCTGGACGGTGGTGATCTTTTCGGCGTCTTCGTCGGGGATCTCGATGCCGAATTCATCTTCGAGCGCCATGACCAGTTCCACGGTGTCCAGGGAATCGGCACCCAGATCGGCCACAAAGGCCTTCTCGTTGGTCACCTGTGCTTCTTCAACGCCCAGTTGTTCGGCGATGATTTTCTTGACGCGGGCTTCAATGTCACTCATGGTTATCTCGATTGGGTAGTGGTACAAAGGGTTTCCATTTTAGCGGTTGGACAGGGGCTTTTTCAAAACCAGGCCGTACGGCACTGGCAAAGAAGCGAACCACCAGCATCCAATTCGGAAAAATGAAGCATTTTCATCCAGGATGATGAAGGATGTATGTCATTTGATGCACGAATGCATCAAATGCCTCAGGCCATGAACATGCCGCCATTCACGTGCAGTTCCTGCCCGGTGATGTAGGCGGCCTGAGGGGATGCCAGAAAGGCGACCGCATGGGCAATGTCCTGCGGCTTGCCCAGATGGCCAAGGGGAATCTGGGCCAGGAGCGCCTTCTGCTGCTCCTCGGTCAGTTCGGCTGTCATGTCGGTGCTGATGAAGCCAGGAGCCACGCAGTTGACCGTGATGTTGCGACTGCCCAACTCACGGGCAAGCGCACGCGTCATGCCTGCCACCCCGGCCTTGGCGGCGGCATAGTTGGCCTGCCCCGGATTGCCGGATGCACCCACCACGCTGGTGATGCTGACGATGCGGCCATAGCGCTGCTTCATCATGGGCTTCATGACGGCCCTGCTGACCCGGAACACGGCCTTGAGATTCGTGTCGAGCACCGCATCCCAGTCCTCGTCCTTGAGGCGCATGGCAATCATGTCGCGCGTAATGCCGGCATTGTTCACGAGCACATGGATGCCACCACATTGCTTGACGATGGCATCCACAAGGGTTTCGACCGCCGGGAGGTCATTCACGTTCAGGCAGGCACCGCGACATCCGGGATAGGCGGAAAGCGCCTGGTCGATGCGTGCTGCTCCGGCTTCGGTCGTGGCAGTGCCGACGACCTGATAGCCAGCCTGTGCCAGCTCCAGCGCAATGGCGGCACCAATGCCACGGGAGGCGCCCGTGACGAGCGCCACCTGACGCGGCTTGTCGGAAGAAGAGAGATCAGAGGTCATAGAGAAAATCCTGTTCAGGCCAATGCAGCCATCGTCTCGGACAGAGTGGCCGGATCGAAGACCATGCCACTCACGATGGAGGCATCGATGCGCTTGTGGAGTCCGGCCAGGACCTTGCCGGGGCCACACTCTACCACGTGGGTCACGCCACGTGCCTGAATGGCCTGTACGCATTCGACCCAGCGCACCGGCCCGAATGCCTGGCGATAGAGGGCATCCCGGATACGCGCGGGATCGCTCTCGACCATCACATCGATGTTGTTGATCACGGGAATGCGAGGAGCTGCCAGCTCCACAGTCGCCAGCTTTTCACGCAGCTTTTCAGCTGCAGGCTTCATGAGGCTGGAATGGAACGGGGCAGAGACCGGCAGGGGCAAGGCTCGCTTGGCTCCCCTCGCCTTGAGGAGTGCACAGGCCTGCTCGACACCTGCCTTGGTGCCAGCGATGACAGTCTGGGCCTTGTCGTTGAAATTCACGGCTTCTGCGATCTCGCCTGGAGCTGCCTGCTCGGCTTCGGCACACCCGTCGATGACGGCCTGCGCATCCAGACCGAGGATGGCCGCCATGGCACCAGCGCCCACCGGCACGGCATCCTGCATCGCTTGGGCACGGAAGCGCACCAGCGGTGCCGCCTGCGCCAGCGTGAGCACTCCTGCCGCAACAAGTGCCGAATACTCTCCCAGCGAATGGCCCGCGACGATCTCGGGCTCGGCTCCGCCTTCTGCGCGCCATGCACGATAGGCTGCCACACCCGCAACGAGCATCACGGGCTGGGTGTTGGTGGTCAGTGCCAGGGCCTCCTTGGGACCTTCGTGTACCAGTCGGGCAACATCTTCACCCAGTGCATCAGAAGCTTCCTGGAGTGTGGCGCGCACGGCAGGATGATCGCCCCAGGCATCGAGCATGCCCACCGACTGGGAGCCCTGACCGGGGAAGACAAAAGCGAATTTTTTCATGGTATGCAGAAATCGAACACGAACACAGATGGATGCAGAGGAGAGGCCCTCTCGCAGAACAACAACGAAGGCGCTGCCGCCTCAGAAGCGGATGAGCGCGGAGCCCCATGTGAAGCCGCCGCCGACGCCTTCGAGCAGCAGATGCTGTCCGCGCTGGATCTTGCCGCTGCGCACCCCGGAATCCAGCGCCAGCGGAATGGAGGCTGCCGACGTGTTGCCCTGATCCTGCAGGGTGACAATGACCTTTTCTGGCGGCAGGCCGAGCTTGTGTGCAGTGCTCATCATGATGCGCAGGTTGGCCTGATGGGGAATGAGCCAGTCCAGGCGTTCCTGCGGAAAGTCGGCCTTGGCCAGCGTGGTGCGGGCAGTTTTTTCGAGGACATTGACGGCCAGCTTGAACACGGCTCGCCCATCCATGACCAGCAGGGGGCTGCCCTGCACCTGACCATGGCTCACATGACCGGGCACGCACAGGATGTCGCGGTACTTGCCATCCGCATGGATATCGGTGGCCAGAATACCGGGCTCGCTGCCGGACTCCAGCACCACAGCACCGGCGCCGTCACCGAACAGGACGCAGGTGGTGCGATCGTCGTAGTTCAGGATGCGCGAGAACACCTCGGACCCGATGACGAGCGCTCTGGTCGCAGTTCCACTGCGCAGCATGGCATCGGCCACCGTGAGCGCATAGATGAACCCGGAGCACACAGCCTGCACGTCGAAGGCAGGACAGCCCGCCACTCCGAGCTTGTGCTGAACCATGGAGGCCGTGGAAGGAAAGACCATGTCGGGCGTGGAGGTGGCCACGATGATCAGATCGATGTCCTCCGCCTGCCGGCCGGCACTCTGCAGCGCCTGCTGGGCAGCCCAAGTGGCCATGTCGCTGCTGTTCATGCCCTCGTCGGCAAAATGGCGTGCCTCGATGCCGGTGCGCTCCACGATCCAGTCGTGAGAGGTTTCGATGCCTCGTTCCGCCAGTTCGGCAGCCAGCTGCTCGTTGGTCACGCGACGGGGCGGCAGGAAACTGCCTGTGCCAGTGATGCGGGAGTGGAGGGTCATAGGATCGATCTCGTACAGTGCGTGAGCCGGAAGAAGAGGAGACGCCATGAGGCTTTCCTCGAAGGGGGAAAAATTCCGCCCGAAAAGCGCCGGACATTGTAGCTTTATGCTACATGGCGCCCCAGAAGGTGAGAAGCGGAGTGGAGCCGGAAGCGCACAGCTCGTCGAGAGGGAGTCGGTGCATCAGGACACGACCTCGGGAAGACGCGCAGGCACTGCTTCCTGCTCACGCTGATGCAGTGCAGCCGCGTGCCCGCTGCTCAGCAGAGGCGCCGCATGGCGGATACGCTCTTCGACCCGCTGCAGCAGCTGATGACGAGCGGCATCGCATGCACTGTCGAGCGCATAGCCAAAGGCAAGCGCATCGGCAGAACCGTGGCTCTTGAACACCAGCCCCCGCAATCCGAGCAGCGCTGCTCCATTGTAGCGACGGTGGTCCACGCGTTTCTTGAAGGCAGAAAGCACCGGCAGCGCGACGATCGCAGCCATGCGGGTGAGCAGATTGCGGGAAAACTCCTGCTTCAGGAAGCTGGCGACCATGGAAGCCAGCCCTTCGCTGGCCTTGAGTGCCACATTGCCCACGAACCCGTCACAGACCACGATGTCTGTGGTGCCCTTGAAGATATCGTTGCCCTCGACATTCCCCTGGAAGTTCAGGTCTCCACTGCGGCCTGCCATGGCCAGCAGCTCCCCTGCCTTCTTGATCATGTCGCTGCCCTTGATGGCCTCTTCCCCGATGTTGAGCAGCCCCACGGTAGGACGTGCGCTGTGCTGCCGGACCGACACCAGCGCAGATCCCATGACGGCAAACTGCAGCAGGTGCTCGGGCGTGCAGTCGACATTGGCCCCCAGATCGAGCACGGTGGTGGCGTCCCCTTTGGCATTGGGCAACTGGGTCGCAATGGCCGGACGGTCGATGCCTTCCATGGTCTTGAGCACATAGCGCGCAATAGCCATCAGGGCGCCGGTGTTGCCAGCGGAAATGGCAGCCTGAGCCCGTCCGGCCTTGACCTGCTCGATGGCCACGCGCATGGAGGAATCCTTCTTTTTGCGCAAGGCAATCTCGATGGGATCGTCCATGGTGACCACTTCGGAGGCAGCCACGAATGCGACACGCTCCGGCGCAATGTCGGAGGCTCCCTTGAGCTGTTGCCATGCCGATTGCAGCAGGTCGGTGGGCCCCACCAGCAGCAGCCCGACCTCTGCGGGCTGGCGCTGCAGAAACCGGAGACAGGCGGGCAAGGTGACCGTCGGCCCGTGATCGCCGCCCATGCAATCGACGGCCAGCGTCACCAATGCAGAAGAATCATCGCTCATGGAAGTGCCGCAAGAGGAAGGCGCAGCCTTGGAAGGCCACCCGTTTCCTGGGTGTATCGAGGATCAAAAGAAAAGGCCCGAGGCTTGTGGAAAGCATCGGGCCAGTCATGTCTGGCAGGCGCCTCGGTCATGGATGCCGGGCAGCCATGCCGACCCTGATCAGGCTTCGGACTTGTTCTTCAGAACCTGACGGCCACGGTAGAAGCCGTTGGGGCTGATGTGGTGGCGCAGATGGTTTTCACCCGTGGTGGCTTCGACGACCACGTTGGGGGCGGTCAGTGCGTTGTGCGAACGGTGCATGCCGCGCTTGGAAGGGGACTTTTTGTTTTGCTGAACGGCCATGATCCGCTCCTATGTCAGTAAGGGGTTGAAAAATGTCTTTACGGCAGCCCGACCTGCCAAAGAGCCGGACATGGCGCCAACCGCACCCATGTAAGGCACAGTCGAGAAGCTTGGGAGTATAACCCAACGCCTTGAGAAAACACAAGTTTTTTGATCGTCCAGCAGCCAGCACACGTCTGCAGGACGATCAATGCCGGCGCCGGAGCGACTCCAGGGCGGCAAAGGGATGCGCCTTGTCCTCGGATGCGGCGTCAAAGTCGGCCGTGCGTACTTCCATGGTCGGCGGCTGGGGGCAGACGTCGTGACGAGGAGACACCGGGAGCGCCATGAGGAGCTCGTCCTCGATGAGTTCGTCGAGATTGAAGTCCTTGCCGAGCACCAGCACATCGTCTTCGATTTCGTCATCGAGACGGGCGGCCTGGGCTTCGTCGGCCACGAAGCAGAAGTGCCGGTCGACCTCCAGCGGCAGTTCCATGGACTCCATGCAGCGCTGGCACTCGACCCTGATGTGCGCACGCGCCTTGAGGTGCACCCATGCCTGCAGCCCCGGAACGCTGGGCTGTCGTGCCATGCGCCCCGTAGCCTCCCACACGACTTCGGCCGCATGGGCCCCTGACGGGTCCAGGTCTTCTGCGGCCAATCGCGGGTAGTGCGACAATGGTTCTTTGCCTGCCAGCGAGGCACCCTCCTCGGCAAACGCCTGAATGTCCAGATGGCGAGCCACAAAGGCGCGCGGCATCTTGCGCGGGCTGGGTGTGTTGCGTGATTCCATGGCTGGCAGTGTAAGAGATTCCTGCGCAGACACTCTCTCCATGCCCGACCTTTCCCCCTCTCTTTCCCGCCCTCTCATCCTGGCCTCCACCTCACGCTATCGGCGTGAACTGCTCGAACGCCTGCGACTGCCCTTCACCGCCGTATCTCCCGAAGTGGACGAAACCCCTCACGCTGGCGAAGCTCCGCGCGATCTGGCGCTGCGCCTGGCGCGAGCCAAGGCCCAGGCCGTGGCCGCACGGCACCCCGAGGCCGTGGTGATCGGCTCCGACCAGGTGGCCGACCTGCACGGGGTCCCGCTCGGCAAGCCTCTGACCCATGACCGTGCCGTGCTCCAGCTCAGACAGATGCGGGGGGAGACGGTGGTGTTCCACACCGCTGTGGCAGTCGTCTGTCAGGGTCGCCAGTGGGCACAGTCCGATGTGGCCGAAATCCGCGTGCGGTTCCGGAATGAAGCCGGCGGCATGAGCGATGCCGAAATCGAGGCTTACCTGCAGGCAGAACGTCCCTATGACTGCGCAGGCAGTGCCAAGAGCGAAGGGCTGGGCATCTGCCTGCTCGAAGAAATCGTCAACGACGATCCGACTGCACTCATTGGGCTGCCGCTGATCCGTACATGCCGTCTCCTGCGCGCGGCAGGCGTTCATCTGCTGGGGACCCAGGCATGAAGGGGCGGCTCTTTCTGGCCCCTTCCCCGCTGGACTTCGGCTGTGCGCCCCCTCTGCCCGCCCTGACCGACGTGCTGCCGCTGGGCGCCATCGAGCAGATGGCACACATCCGCCACTGGATCTGCGAGAACGCCAAAACCACCCGCGCCCTGCTCAAGCGGATAGATGCCGTGCATTCGCTGTGTGCCCCCTTGCAGGAACTGCATCTGACCGAGCTTCCCCGCGTCCTGCACAAGAAGGGTGACCATGCGCTCTCTCCCCACGATCCGGTGATGGCAGAACTGCGCGAGCTGCTGGCCCCAGCCCTGGTGCATGGTGAGGACATGGCTCTCAACAGCGAGGCTGGCATGCCGGCCATTGCCGATCCGGGAGCGTCCATCGTGTCTGCGGCACACTCGGCCGGAATGGTCGTGATTCCGCTCACCGGCCCCTCGTCGCTGCTGCTGACGCTGGCCGCGAGTGGACTGAATGGGCAGAATTTTGCGTTTGTCGGATATTTGCCACAGGATGTGGCAGCCAAGACCCGCCGACTGCAGGAGCTGGAGCAGCTGGCCTTGAAGACGGGACAGACCCAGCTCTGGATCGAAACGCCCTACCGCAACCAGAGCATGCTGCAGACTGCACTTCAGGTGCTCAAGCCTTCGACCCGGCTGTGCGTGGCCCATGGGCTTACGCTGCCGCAGATGCATGTGATGAGCGCCCCGGTCGGGGAGCTGCGCCGCCAGTCTCCCTGCCTGCCGGATCGCATTCCTGCCGTATTCGCTCTGGGCCGGTAAAAACACGACGCGGCAGCCCCGCCGCGCTCGATATCTGCAGTCCATACCGCGCCGGAAATGTCTTGTTCATGCCGCAGAAATCTCTGGCCTCGGTGCAATGAACGCCCCGGGCCTCACAAGCGCACGTGAATCGACTGCATACCGGGCTGGGCGGACCCCTCCTTCAGAATGGCAAATGGGCACCACGCAAGGGCACTGCCCTGCGGCCACCAGAGGAACTTCCCAATGGGCGAGCGATATAGGTGTTCATTTTCAGGACACTTTGGAGAAAGGTCTTTCTCTGACAGGGCTGCACCCCATTGTATTGCCCCACCCCATATGTAATGAAATGCTTTTTTTGTGAGATGGTGAAGTGCATGACACGAAGCTCCCACTGGCAGGCATGAAAAAGCGCCCACAAGGGGCGCTTTTTGCTGAAACAGGCAATGGAAATGCGACTTACTGGATCAGGAAATCGTCGCGGTTCTTGCCCTGAATCCACTTGGGCGGCTTGCCACGGCCGGTCCAGGTTTCCCCGGTTTCGGGGTTGCTGTATTTGGGGGCCACTTTGCTGCCGGTGTGCACTGCCTTGCGACGGCCACCGAATACGTCGGCTTCGGTCAGCTCGAATTCGGCAATGAGGCCCTTGATCTTGGCGATGGCTTCTGCCGTTTGTTCCTGACGGGCCTGGCGGATCTGTGCATCCAGGGCCTCACGCTGCTGCAGCAGCTCTTGCAACGAGTTCATATTTGCTCCACGAACACCATAGAAAATAAACTATGTGGCCGATTGTATATCAGGATTCGGAAGATTCGTTTTGATCTTTGGGTAACCGGGATGCCAATACCTTGTCGATGCGTTTTCCATCCATGTCGATAATCTCGAAACGCCAGCCCACGCACTCGATTTTCTGCCCCAGCTGAGGCAGATCTCCGAGCACGAACATGAGCAGACCGGCGAGGGTGTTGTAATGGTCCCGGTCCTCGCTGGGCAATTCCTCGATATCGAGCCGCTTTTTCAATTCGTTGATGGGAATCAGGCCATCGAGCAGCCAGCTGCCATCTTCGCGTTCGAGCGCCCAGGCTTCCTGATAGGTTTCCGGCTTGAGTTCGCCGGTAATGGCTTCCAGCAGATCGCGGGGCGTCATGATGCCCTGCACTTCGCCATATTCGTCCACAATGAATATCAGGCGATTGGCCTGCATGCGGAATTGCTCAAGCAACTCCATGCCACTGAGGGTTTCGGGAATGAAGGTGGCTGGCTGTGCAATATCGGCCAGTGTCTCTGTCGAGCTGCTGCCCAGTCCCAGCATGCAGCCCACGCTCACGATGCCCTCGACCCGGTCGAGTGACCCCTTGCATACGGGATACCAGGAATGGATGTGTCCGTCAGGATCCTTCTGGAGCGCGTCGGAAAGGCGCGACAGGGCTTCTGCCACGGTGGAGTGCGCATCGAACCAGACCACATCGGCACGGGGAATCATCATGGACGACAGGATGCGGTCATCGAGCTGGAACACGTTCTGCACCATCTCGTGCTCGTGCTCCTCGATGAGGCCCGCATCGACGCCTTCCTCCAGGCTGGCGGCGATTTCTTCCTCCGTGACCTGGCGGGAGGCTGTGGTGTCGATGCGCAGCAGCCGAAGCACGCCCTGCGTCACGGCTGCCAGCAGGATGACGAAAGGCTTGGCCAGACGCGCCAGCAGGGCCATGGGACGCGCCACCCAGCTGGCCACCGCCTCGGGAAACAGCTGGCCAATGCGCTTGGGCACCAGCTCCCCGAAGATGATGGTGGTGAAGGTAATGATGGTCACCACCAGGGCGGTGGCCGTGACGCCGGCTGCCTTGCCGGCCACTCCCCACTGCTGGAGCCAGGCGGCCACCACGGGACTGAAGGCGGCCTCCCCGAAGATGCCGTTGAGCACGCCGATGGACGTGATGCCCACCTGCACGGTCGAAAGGAAGTGGGTGGGATTGTCCATGAGCTGCATGGCCACCGAGGCTCCCTGGTTGCCCGCATGGGCCATGGCCTCGAGCCGGGCATGGCGGCTGGCCGCAAGAGCCATCTCGGACATGGCGAAAATGGCGTTGAGTATCGTCAGCAGGACGATGATGAGAAGTTCCATGAAGTCATCGGATAATGCGCAGCATGAGGGAAATGTACTGCATTGGGGATATCCAGGGCTGCGCCGAGGCATTCGACGATCTGCTCGACGTCCTGGGATTTTCTCCCAGCCGACATACGCTGTATGTGCTGGGAGATCTGGTCAATCGCGGCCCGGATTCGGCGGGCGTGCTGCGGACCATGATGCGCCATGAGGGCAGCATCCATTGTCTGCTGGGCAACCACGACATTCATCTGCTGGCGGTCTATTGCGGCGTACGGCAAATGGGACGGCGCGACACGCTCACCGATCTGTTGTGCGCACCCGACGCCGACCGGATGATCGAATGGCTACGGCACCAGCCCCTGGCCCGGTGGTCCCGGGACTGCCTGATGGTCCACGCGGGCGTGCAGCCCGACTGGACAGTGCAGGACACCCTGGCGCATGCTGCCGAAATCAGTGGGGCCCTCTCGGGGCCGGACTGGAAGCGCTTTCTGGCCGGTGTCTTCGGAAACAGCCCTTCCCGCTGGAGCCCGGCGCTGACGGGCATGGACCGACTGCGCGTGATTCTCAACACCCTGACCCGCATCCGATTCCTGGAAGTGGATGGCTCCATGGACTTTGCCCACAACCGCGGTCTGGACGAGGCGCCGCCGGAACTGGTGCCGTGGTTTGCACATCCGCTGCGTCGCACGGCCGATGCCCTGGTGGCCTTTGGCCACTGGTCTGCCCTGGGCCTCGTGGTGCGTCACAACCTGCTCGCCCTCGACACGGGCTGTGTCTGGGGAGGACAGCTCACCGCAGCCAGCATCTTGCCCCGAGGTCGGGTCGGAGAGGTGGTGCAGGTGGACAGCCGCTCTCGCGCTGCCCCCTGAAGCGATCCGCATCGGCACCGACACCCTGAGACACCTGCCGCAGGGCTGATGGTGGCAGAGGCGGACGCCCTGCGCCCTGCAGCTCAGGAGGTCGACCGGGAGGAGGCGGGGGAGGTGCTGCCTGCGGCCGGATCGGCCACGGGCGCGGAGGCGGGCTGAGGGGCCTTGAACAGGGCCGCCATGGGACGGCGGGGACGGATGTTGGCACTCAGGCTCGACCGCATGGGCTTGCGGGGCGCAGCGGCTTCCCATGTGGGAGCCTCTTCGCGCTTCTGGGGCTCGTAGGGCCGGTCAAAGAAGGCATCTGTCACCTTGGGAGCGCGGCGATAGCGGTCTCCCTGCGGATCACGGTCACGCCCGCGGTCGTCCTCGGAGCGCGCATGGCTGCTGCTGCGACGCGAGAACTCGCTGCGCCCCTCATGCCCTCGCTCCGGCAGGTGGCGATGCGAGGCCGACCGCGAGGCGAGTGCCAGACTCTCGGGGTGGATGGTCTGGTGGGTGAGCTTGCCGATCTCGGCCACCAGGCGCGCGTCGGCATCTCCCACGAGGCTGATGGCCAGCCCCTCGGCACCGGCACGGCCCGTGCGGCCGATGCGGTGCACATAGTCTTCGGCGTTGAAGGGAATGTCGTAGTTGAAGACGGCGGGGACGTCCTTGATGTCCAGCCCGCGGGCTGCCACGTCGGTGCAGATGAGGTAGTCGACGTCCCCGGCCTTGAACGCATCGAGCGACTTGAGGCGCTCGTCCTGGCTCTTGTCCCCATGCAGGGCAGCCGTTCTGAAGCCGTCGCGCTCGAGTGCACGTGCGAGCCGCGAGCAGCCGAGCTTGCTGTTGGTGAACACAAAGGCCTGCCGCACGGCATTGTCGCGAATCAGCTGTTCGAGCGCCGCGCGCTTGTCGGCATCCTCGACCCGCACGAAGCGCTGGGTGACCGTGGAAGCCGTTTCGTTGGAACGGGCCACCTCGATGGTGATGGGGTTGTGGAGATAGCTGGAGGCCAGTCGCTTGATCTCGGGCGAGAAGGTGGCCGAGAACAGCAGCGTGGTGCGCTGCTTGGGCAGATAGGCGAGGATGCGTTCGAGATCGGGCAGGAAGCCGATGTCGAGCATGCGGTCGGCCTCGTCGAGCACCACGTATTCCACCTGGTTGAGCACACAGTTGCGCGCCTCGATGTGGTCGAGCAGCCGTCCCGGCGTGGCCACCAGCACCTCGATGCCCGCCTTGAGCTCGGCGGTCTGAGGCTTCATGTCCATGCCACCGAACACCACTGCGCTGCGCAGGTGGGTGTACTGGGCGTACTGACGAATCTGCTGGGCCACCTGGTCGGCCAGCTCGCGCGTCGGCAGCAGCACCAGAGCCCGCACAGGATGGCGTGCCGGGGAGGCAGAATGGTTTTCGTGGCGCATGAGGCGCTGCAGCAGGGGCAGCGCGAAGGCGGCCGTCTTGCCGGTGCCGGTCTGCGCGGCGCCCATGACATCCTGCCCGGCAAGCACGACGGGAATGGCCTGCGCCTGGATGGGGGTGGTTTGCGTATAGCCCATTCCGGCCACTGCGCGCTGCAGCGGCTCTGCCAGGGGCAGGTCTGAGAAATCTGTCATATCGACTGCCTGTTGAATATCGGTCGTGGCCGCTGCCTCATGCCGGTAGCCTGCATGCATGCAGGCACGCAAGTCCGAGAGAACGGTCTGTTCGGTGTATGCGCGGGAAAACTGCGCAGAAAATCATCTGTCCGCCCATGCCGGCCTGCAGCGCTGCATGCAGATGGAGAAAATGGCCATGGCGGAATCTGTACGGGGAATTCCGGAAGTTGCCCACTCGGGCGCACCGCCGGTGCTGCATGGAGGCCATGGGCGCTGCCAGATCAGGGGGCGTCATCCGGTGCCATGCACCGGGATTTTCCGGCAGATAGGCCTGCCCGCTTCCTTCGGGAATGACAGGAACGGAAAAACATATCGCGCCGGGCGAGATTTTGCATCTTTTTCAGGGAGGGTCAAGCACCCGGGCACCCCCAGAGAAAAGAGAATGGGCGACAAGGGTACGGGTTTTGGACGGATTTTCGCCAGAATGGCGCCTCATTTTGTGGGGTGTCCCGGCCGATTCAGCAGGGCATGCCGTGCCCGGCATGCCTCACAGCGTCTGGGCATTGAATGTGTCGCAGGACTGCACCGTACCGCCCTTGAATCCGGTGGTGAACCAGCGCACACGCTGGGCGCTGGAACCATGGGTGAAGCTGTCGGGCACCACATACCCCTGGCTCTGTTTCTGCAGGGTGTCGTCCCCAATGCGGCCTGCGGCATTGACGGCGCTCTCGATATCGCCCTGCTCCAGGATATGCCGCGCCTGATCGGCGTGGTTGGCCCAGACACCTGCAAAGCAGTCGGCCTGCAGTTCGAGTCGCACGCTCAGGGCATTGGCCTGGCGCTCGCTGCCCCGGCTGCGGGCCGCATCGACCTGATCGGAAATGCCCATGAGGTTCTGCACATGGTGCCCGACTTCGTGCGCGATGACATAGGCCTCGGCGAATTCACCCCCCGCTCCGAGCTGGTTCTTGAGGGTATTGAAGAAGTCGAGGTCGAGGTAGACCTTCTGGTCCTGCGGGCAGTAGAACGGCCCCATGGCGGCCTGCCCCGTGCCGCATGCCGTGGGTGTGGAACCGGAATAGAGCACCAGCTTGGGCTTGACATAGGTACTGCCCGCCTGGCGGAAGATGTCGGTCCAGACGTCCTCGGTATCGGCAAGCACCGTGGACACGAATCGGGCCGTGGTGTCGTTGGCTGGAGGTGCCTTAGCCTGGGGCTGGCGCTGCACGACGGCCTGTCCCTGGTTGAGCACGCCGATGGTGGTGAGCGGGTTGACCCCGAATACGGCCCAGCCGAGGATCGCAAGCACGATGGTGCCGATGCCCAGCCCCGTGCCCCCCACCAGGCCTCCGCCGCCCCGGCGGTCCTCGACGTTGTCGGATTCGCGATTGCCTTCCCATTTCATGGCGCATGTCCCCTGGCGTGCAAAGTGGAGCGAACCTCCCGGTCCGCAAGAACGCCACATGCCTGTCGGAGGAGACAGACAGCGGCACCGTGCGCCGCATTATCCGATGGATGGCCTGTGCCGGGGCCGGCGCCGCGCCTGACGGACCAGGGGAAATGTCACAGGGCGTGTCGCCCGGAAGTGCCTCAGGTCTTGGGCAGGGTGACGCCAACCTGGCCCTGGTACTTGCCGCCGCGGTCCTTGTAGCTGGTTTCGCAGATTTCGTCGCTCTCGAAGAACAGGACCTGGGCACAGCCCTCGCCGGCGTAGATCTTGGCCGGGAGCGGCGTGGTGTTGCTGAATTCGAGCGTCACGTAGCCTTCCCATTCCGGCTCGAAGGGGGTGACGTTGACGATGATGCCGCAGCGCGCGTAGGTGGACTTGCCGAGGCAGACGGTGAGCACGTTGCGCGGGATGCGGAAATACTCGACCGTGCGTGCAAGCGCAAAGCTGTTGGGAGGAATGATGCAGACATCGCTCTCGATGTCGACAAAGCTCTTCTCGTCGAAGTTCTTGGGGTCCACCACGGTGCTGTGGATGTTGGTGAAGACCTTGAATTCGGGGGCACAGCGGATGTCGTAGCCATAGCTGCTGGTGCCGTAGCTCACGATCTTCTGGCCGTCGGGAGCGAACCGGACCTGCGAGGGCTCGAAGGGTTCGATCATGCCGTGTTGCTCGGCCATGCGCCGAATCCATTTGTCGCTCTTGATGCTCATAGCAGGTCTATGTGTGTCCGAGGTGGGCCTGGGGAGATTCTATCTCCGGGGCACTGTACTTCCTGTACTTCCTGAATCCCAGAAACCGAATCGCCATACAGGCGTCACATGCGCACCCTAGAGTCGACGCATGGTCCGGCTCTGCCGGGTTCCGTGAATGACCGTGAAAGGAATGTGCCTTGCTCAAGGAAAAAGCCGTGGCCGCACTCGGCCAGAAGCGCCTGCTGCTGCCGGCCTGGATCACTGCCGCCCTGAAGGCCAATGACCGTCTCAAGCTGTATCTGTCGATGCTGCAGGCGGCCAGTGCCCAGGCCGATGCCCACCGCGACGAGGGAGGCGGCGAATGGCATGCGGCATGGGGTGCCGAGCTGCAGCGGGCAGGTCTGCAGGATGCCTCGTGGATTCAGGAGATGGTGCTCCATGCCTACCGCGACGAGGGGCAGCTCATGCTTGCCCACCAGGCGCGCATGATGCAGGCCCTGGCCACGGATGTGCAGACCATGGCGCGCCCGATCATCGAGGCGGCGGTGCCAGAGGCAGCGGGGCTGCAGGCCCGCGTGCACACCTGGCAGGAGACCCTGCAGAAGCTCGGGCATGCGGAAGGGCTCGACCCCGCCGCCCTGCAGGCGCTGACGCGCGGGGACCGCCATGCGGGTGACAGCCTGCACCTGCTGGTGATGGACATGCACCGCACGCTCAATGCGCTGGCCAGTCAGGTGGAGACGGAGAACCTCGACGGGGCGCATGTGTGGAACATCCTGCCGGAGGATCGGCCGCTGGTGCGCGCGTTCATGCGGGGGCTGGCGCGCACGGCGGCGCTGAAGTTCGGCCATCCGGGACTGGATACGGCCGTGACCCGTGACGGGGCGCGGCTGCTGATCCAGAACGACATCGGCACCAATGATGCCCATGTGCTGGTGATCGAGGTGGAGGAGCACGGCATCTCGCTCACCTACTCGGATCTGCATGCACCGCGCTTTGCCTTCTTTCGCCGGATGCTGGAGCAGGTGGGGTACGGCTGGGAGGTCGATGCCCCGGTGGCGACCACAGGCCTCAACGAGGGCAAGCCCTACACCGTGGGGCATGCCAGCCTGCAGGCCCAGGACAGCGCGGAGCTGGTGCGGGCGCTGGAGGCCACGGCCTCGCGCATCGTGTTCGTGATCGACTGGAACCGGGCCCGCAAGAAGCTGCAGGCTTTCGTGCCACGCCGCGAGGCAGTGGCCCTGCTCGATCAGGCCGCCCGGCAGGAGTGGGGGCACATGGGCTGGCTGCTCGCCGGGGGCGAGGCACTGGTGTACCGGACCATGGAATCGGTGGGGGGCGACACCTTCCGGCTGGGAGAACGGCTCGACGGCGTGCTGGGCGAGACGGGGGCACGGCTGTTTCTGTCCGAGCTGATGCGCGAGTGCAGCGAGCTGCTGCGCGCACAGCAGCCCCTTGCACTGGTGGAGGACAAGGCACGGCTGCTGCTGGGGCGTGCACTGCGCCAGCGGCATGTCGAATTCGATCTGCTTGCCGAGCATGCCGCCTACTGCCATGCCCTGGCGCAGGCGCTGTGTGATGCGCTGGCGCGCGACGACACGGCCGGAGCGGCCAGCGACATGGCCACACGTGCCAGGGGCTGGGAACATCGGGCCGACCACCTGCTGGCCGAGGCCCGCGAGCGGGCCGAACGCCAGCCGCGCTGGCAGGGCATTGTGGACCTGCTGCTGCGTGCCGACGACGTGGCCGATGCGCTGGAGGAATCTGCCTTTGTGCACACCCTGGTGCGGCAGCCGGAGCTGGTGCACCCCCCAGAGGCCGTGCAGGCCGTGCTGGCCCGCCTGGCCGACACCACGCTCGCTGCCATTCAGGACCTGGTCAAGGCCATCGAGATCGCACGGGTGCTCGACGGCGGATTCGATCCGCTCGACAGCGATGCCTTCCTGCAGGCGCTCTGGCGCATGATCCGCGCCGAGCGGCTGTGCGACGACCTGCTGCGCGAGGCGCGCGTGCAGATCGTGCGCACGCTGCATGCGCACCCCGCCCAGATGGCGCTGGTCACGGAGCTGGCCGCGACGCTGGAGCGCGCCTCGGACGCACTGGTGGCTACGGGCTACGCCCTGCGCCGGCTGGTTTTTGACAATACCGGAGTTCCGACATGAGTACACGCCATTCCTGGCCTTCTGCGCTGTATCTGATTCCCGATGCGGTGCACGGCACAGCAGCCGATGCCAGCGCCGCCACCATGGGCAACAAGGCCTGGAACCTGCTGCGCATGGCGCAGGCCGGCCTGCCGGTGCCCCCTGCCCTGGTGCTGGGCACGCATTACGCACGGCATCGCAGCGCGGCCCGGCAGGCCCTGTGCGCCCATGGGCTGCCTGCCCTGGAGCAGCTGTGCGGGCAGGTGCTGGGAGATACCCGCAACCCGCTGCTGGTGTCGGTGCGTTCAGGCGCCCCCGTGTCCATGCCGGGCATGATGGAGACGCTTCTCAATGTGGGGCTGTGCGATGCCACGCTGCCCGGCCTCCTGCGGCAGACCGGGCATCCGCGGCTGGTCTGGGATGCCTACCGCCGCCTGATCGCCACCTATGGCGAGGTGGTGGAGGGGCTGCCGCCGGAGCTGTTCGAGCGCGAGCTGCAGCAGGTCTGCGACGGCCGCGACGAGCGCATGCTGGACTTCGTCGAGCTGCGCGCACTGACCCGCCTGTTTCTGATGCGCTATGCCGATGCGGCGGGACAGTCGTTTCCGCAGGACCCGCATGAGCAGCTGCAGCGCGCGGTGGAAGCGGTGTTCCGCTCCTGGGATGCCGACAAGGCCCGCGCCTACCGGGCGCTCAACGCGATTCCGGACGATCTGGGCACGGCCGTGACGATCCAGCGCATGGTGTTTGGCAATGCCGGGGGCCGTTCGGGCGCCGGGGTGGGGTTCACGCGCCACCCGGGCACCGGCGAGGCCACGCCGTGGATCGACTTTCTGAGCAATGCCCAGGGCGAGGACGTGGTGTCGGGCCGCCGCAATGCCCACGGGCACGAAAGCATGGCACAGCTCGTGCCGCAGGCCTGGAGCCAGCTGCAGGGAGCCGCCCATACGCTCGAACACCTGATGGGCGACATGCAGGACTTCGAGTTCACAGTGGAGGATGGCCATTTCTTTCTGCTGCAGGCGCGCAACGGCAAGCGCACGCCGCTGGCAGCGGCCCGCATTGCACTGGATCTGCTCGACGAAGGGCTCATCACCCCCGCAGAGGCCCTGACGCGCACCAAGGCGCTCACGCCGCAGGATCTGGGCACCGTGTGCCTGGCCGGGGCCAACAGCACCCCTGCCCTGCCGCTGGCGGAAGCTGCCAGCGCCTGCCCTGGCGTGGCGAGCGGCGTCATCGCCCTGGATGCGGCCCACGCCACCGCGAGCGCCGCCACTGGAGCCCCCGTGGTGCTGGTGCGTCCGGGCGCAGAGACAGGCGATATTGCCGCGCTGGATGCCTCGACCGGGATGCTGACCGTCACCGGCGCGCGCACCTCCCATGCTGCCGTGGTGGCGCGCCAGCTCGGCAAGGTCTGCCTGGTGGGATGCACAGCCCTGCACATCGATCCCGAGGGACGCAGCCTTCAGCTGGGAGACACGGTGCTCCACGAAGGCGACTGGCTCACGCTCGACGGCAACTGCGGCAAGGTCTATGCCGGCCGGCTCGATGCGGTGCTGGTCCCGGATGCATCGCTGCAGGCCCGGCTCGCGGCCTTGCGGCAGGCGTCAGCGGGCACTGCGGCCACCACCACGGCTCCGCAATCAGGGGCTACTGGGAAAGCGCCGCATACAGTCGCGTGAGCACCTGGGGCAGACGGGTGGCGTCGTGCACCACCACATAGTGGTGGGCTCCAAACAGGTGTGGCAGGTATTCGGCGGCCTCGCGGTCGATGGTGACGCAGAAGGGCACGAGGCCAGCCTCGCGCGCCTCGCGCACGGCCTCCCGGGTGTCCTCCACGCCATAGCGGCCCTCGTAGTGGTCGAGGTCGTTGGGCTTGCCGTCGGTGACGAGCAGAAGCAGGCGCTTGTGCGCGGGCTGCTCGCGCAGGATGCGGGTCGACTGGCGGATGGCCGCCCCCATGCGGGTGTAGTAGCCGGGCCGCAGCGCCGCAATGCGCCCGCGCGCAGCGGCATCGTAGGGTTCGCCAAAGTCCTTGAGCAGCAGGTAGCGCACCTCCTTGCGCTTGAGCGACGAGAAGCCGTACAGCCCGAAGCTGTCGCCCGACGCCTGCAGGGCCTCGGCAAAGAGCATGAGGCTGTCCCGGATCACGCTGATGACCGTGCTGGCATGCTCGCCACGGCCCACCCAGGCTTCGGTCGAGAGGGACACATCGGCCAGCAGCAGACAGGCCAGGCTGCGCTGGCTGCGCGGCATCTCCACATAGAGCCCCTCGCCGCTGTCGGCCTGCCCGGCACGCATGTCGGTGAAGAAGCGCACCACCCGGTCGAGATCCAGATCCTGCCCCTCGGGCCGGGCAAAGCGGCGGCTGCGCTGCGGCGCGAGTGCCTGAAACTGCCTGCGCAGGCGTCGCGCCGTCTCGCGCAGCGGTTCGGGCAGGGGCACGGGACTGGCGTCGCGGGGGCGCATGGGCTTGAGCAGGCAGTGGCCGGGCACGAGGGTGCCGGTCTTGTAGTTCCATTCGGGCAGGGGCATGCCGGGACCGACCGGAATGTCGTCCGCCTCGGCACTGGGCAGGTCGAGGTCGAACTTGACACGGGAGGCACGGCGGCGCGTGTCGCGCGTGACGACCAGATGGTCCATGTCCTCGGCGGCACGCAGGTCGCCCATGTCCTCGTCGTCCTCGTTGCGGTTCATGCGCAGATAGTTGTCCCACGTGAAGATCGACTCGGCCCGAAAGATGAGCAGCGGGCCGTTCTTGCGCTCGTCGGGAGTCACGCGCTGGGCACGGTAGCGGCGCTTGCGCGCCTCCTGGCTGTCCTGCTGATGTTCCTCGGCCTCGCGGTTCGCCGCCTCGTCCCCACCTCTGCCGGCCGGTGCCGCCTGGGCTGGAGGCGCCGGATGCATCCACAGCGGCACGGGTGTAATGCCCTGCAACCGCGACTCCAGCCCCACCACGGCCCGCGCTTCCGGCGCATGGCCCGGATCGCGCAGGGTGTCGCGCAGAATCTGCTCGATGGCCTGCTGGGCGGGCGGCAGGCTCGCCGGATCGCCACGCAGCGGCAGGTAGTCCCGCACCAGTCCCGCGTACAGCAAGGCCATGCCCGGCATGCGGTGCAGGCAGCGCAGCGTCGCCAGTCGGTTGGATTCCAGCCAGCCGGGCGGAGGCATGCATTCCTGCATCAGCTGTGCGTGCTCGGCACTCAGGGCCAGCAGCCAGAGGTAGAGCTGCTGGTTGCGCGTGCGGTCGGGAAACAGGTCGATGCGCCCTGGCAGGTAGAGCGAGCGCTCGTCGCTCCAGGCCAGCTCCACGCTGGTGTTGGTGCCGGCCACGCGCTCCAGCCAGGTGCGGCGTCCTGCGTGCTCCGTGCCCACCGTGCTGCGCAGGTGCAGGCCAGGCTCGCCGCCCATGGCACGGAAGAACACGGGCGCGAGCCGCTCCATCTCCTCGAGCTGCACGGCCGCCGCCGGATATCCCCGGTAGGCCGCCTTGCGGATCAGCACATCCCACCAGCCGCCTACGGTGTCTTCCATGGCCTTGTCCTTGTGTGTGTCGGCCCTGCGCGGTCGTGCCGCCTCAGGCTGGGAACTGGGTGTCGACCACGGCCATCAGGGCGGCAATGGTCTCGGCTTCGTCAGACAGCGGCTCCACCACGGCCGCACGGCAGGCCAGGCGCGGCGCCATGCCTGCTGCCATGAGCTTGGCCGCATAGACCAGCAGCCGGGTACTCACCGCCTCGTCGAGGTCATAGCCGGTCAGGCGGCGGATGCTGGCAGCCAGGCCCACCAGCCGCTGCGCATGGGCAGTGTCGATGCCGCTTTCCTGCATGACGACGGGTACCTCGACCTCGGCCGAGGGAAAGTCGAAGGCCAGTGCCACGAAGCGCTGCCGCGTCGAGGGCTTGAGCGTCTTGAGCACATGCTGGTAGCCGGGGTTGTAGGACACCACCAGCATGAAGCCGGGCGGCGCCTGCAGCACTTCGCCCGTGCGCTCGATGGGCAGCATGCGGCGGTCATCGGTCAGCGGGTGCAGCACCACCGTAGTGTCCTTGCGGGCTTCGACCACCTCATCGAGGTAGCAGATGCCGCCAGCGCGCACAGCCTGCGTCAGCGGCCCGTCGCACCACACGGTGCTGCCAGAGGTGATGAGATGCCGGCCCACCAGATCGGCGGCCGTCAGGTCGTCATGGCAGCTCACCGTGAACAGCGGCACGCCCAGCCGGGCGGCCATGTGGGCCACAAAGCGCGTCTTGCCACAGCCGGTCGGCCCCTTGATGAGCACGGGAAGCTGCTGCTGCCACGCCTGCGTGAACAGCTCGCACTCCTGCCCCGTGGGCTGGTAATAGGGCATTCCGGCAGGGGCTGCCCGGCTGGGCGCTCCGGACGGAACTTCGGGGGAAAGATGCAGACTCACCGACATGACATACCACGCTTGATTGCAGAACAGAGAAAAAACAGGAGCCCCGCGCTTCCACGGCCTACAGCGCCCACATGAGCCCCACGCACACCACGGTCAGCCAGCCGAGCACCACCCCACGCAACAGCCAGGGTGCCTCGCGCAGCTCCATGAAATGGTCCGCGATCAGCCAGCCCTTGATCCAGGCAAAGCCCAGCGCCGCAGTGCCCACGCTCACCGGCAGATGCACCTGCCCGGTGGCGAACCAAGTCGACAGGCTCGTGAGCACGAGCAGCAGCACCGCCACCAGGGCGACGCTGCGAAAGGAGGTGTCGGGGGTCTTCATGCAGCCAGTATCGTGACCCGGGCCGGACACGGCATTGACCGCAGCCAAGACTCGGCGCCCTGCCCTTCCCCACTGCTGCGGCGCAGGACCGCAGGACCGCGTTCCTCAACGCGCCACGTACACCAGCGCAAAGAGCACGATCCACACCAGATCCACCATGTGCCAGTAGGCGGTGCCCGATTCGATCCAGTTGAGCGAATCGTCGGTGAAGATGCGCAGGGGACGCAGCTTGTGCCACACCAGCATCAGGATCACCAGCCCCAGCACCACGTGCAGGAAATGGAAGAACGTGAGAGAGAAGTAGAACAGCCAGAAGTCGTCTGTCGACATGCTCAGGCCCTGATGGAACTTGTCGACAAAGTCCATCGACTTGCTCACCAGAAACCCCAGCGCCAGCCCGCTCGCCACCAGCAGCCCCCGCCGCGCACGCTGCACCATGCCGGCCTGCCCTGCACGGGCCACCCGCACGGCCCAGGCCGCTGCCGCACTGGCCAGAATCAGCAGGGCCGTATCCAGAAAGCCCTGCTCCAGCCCCACCCGCGCCTGATCGGCCGCGAACAGCGCCCGCTCGTCATGCCGGAACCAGGCATAGGCCGAAAAGAACAGGGCGAACACCAGCAGCTCGGCCAGAATGAAGGCCCACATGGCCACATCGCCCGGCACCCGCCGCTCGTCGGAGCGCACACACTCCCCGGTGCTGCGCGGGTCCCTGCCGTGGTCGTGCGGTGCCATCGACACCATGCGGTCTGCCGGTTGCATCTGTCCTGTCCTCCCTCATGCACACAGGCTGCCGGGGATATGGCATCCCGCGGCAGCCTGCGTGCGCATGTCTTGAAGAAGCCGGAACGGAAAGGCTCCCTGCCCTGCCCGTTCCGGCACCCCACTCACCCCAGACTCAGCGCACCGCCTTGCGGTTGCCGACGAAGAAGCTCGCCACATAGAGCAGCAGACCGGTGAAGAACACCAGACCCGCGCCCTCGCGCAGCCAGAAGAAGAACGAAATCTTCTCCTGCACCTGCATGAAGGGCATGGGGTTGTCGCTGTAGCGCTGCAGCCAGGTCTGCAGAATGCCTGCCGCGGTCAGGAACAGGGTGATGAACACCATGGCCACGGTCATGAGCCAGAACGACCACATCTCGATCACCTGCGACTTGTTGCTGTTGGCCTCGCGCCCGTTGATGATGGGCATGGAGTAGGAGATCATGGTCAGCACCACCATGGCATAGGCGCCATAGAAGGCCATGTGCCCGTGACTCGCGGTGATGTGGGTGCCGTGCGTCCAGTAGTTGACGAAGGACAGCGTGTGCAGGAAACCCCACACCCCGGCTCCCAGGAAGCCCATCACCGAGCAGCCCAGCGCCCACAGCACGGCGGCCCGGTTGGGGTGTTCGCGGCGGCGCTTGTTGACCACGTTGAAGGCGGCCACGGTCATCATGAAGAAGGGAATCGGCTCCAGAGCAGAGAAGATCGAGCCCCACACCTTCCAGAAGGGCGGCATGCCGGTCCAGTAGTAGTGGTGGCCGGTTCCGATCAGGCCGGAGATCAGCGTCATGGCCACGATCAGGTAGAGCCACTTCTCGATCACTTCACGGTCCACGCCCGTGACCTTGACCAGCACAAAGGCCAGCATCGCGCCCATGATGAGCTCCCACACGCCCTCGACCCAGAGGTGCACGACCCACCACCAGTAGAACTTCTCGCGCGGCACGCTGTCCGGGTTGTAGAACGCGAACAGGAACATCAGCGCCAGCCCCCACAGACCGATCATCATCACCATGCTGATGGCCGTCTTGCGGCCCTTGAGCATGGTCATGCTCAGGTTGAACAGAAAGGCGAGCGCCACCACCACAATGCCCACCTTGGTGATGAGCGGCTGCTCGATGTAGCCCCGGCCCATGGTCGGCAGCAGGTCGTTGCCCGTCAGGCGCGCCAGCTCGGCATAGGGCACGGTCAGATAGCCCACGATGGTGAGCGCACCGGCCACCAGGAAAATCCAGAACATGATCAGCGCAAGCCGGGGGCTGTAGAGCTCGTGCTCGCACTCCTCGGGGATCAGGTAGTAGCCCGCCCCCATGAAGCCGAACAGCAGCCACACGATGAGCAGGTTGGTGTGCACCATGCGTGCCACGTTGAACGGGATGTACGGGAACAGGAAGTCGCCGATCACGTACTGCAGGCCAATCGTGAGGCCGAAGCAGATCTGCCCCACGAACAGGGCAATGGCGGCGATGAAATAGGGCTTGGCCACCGCTTGCGACGCATAGCGCAGCTTGGCCGGCTCCGGTGCCAGATCGGCCGGCGCCACGGGCGCCAGCCCCTCTGCATCCACCGGCAGGGCAATGTGAGTCATGAAATTCTCCTTGGAATGTGAACGTTGCGGTGCATGCGGGGGCAATCAGCCTTCCTTGTTCGGCGGCCAGTTGTTGGTGCGGATGCCCGAGGTGTACTTGAAGAACGCCACGAGATCGTCGAGCTGCTGGTCGGTGAAGTGGAAGTTGGGCATCTGGCGGCGGCCCGGCGCGTGCGTGGGCTGTGCCTTGATCCAGACCTTGATGAAATCCGGGCCGCGGCGCGTGTAGACATTGCCCAGCTCCGGCGCGAAATACGCCCCTTCACCCAGCAGGGTGTGGCAGCCGGCGCAGTCGTTCACCTCCCAGAGCTTCTTGCCCCGGATGGCCTGCACGGTGAGGTTTTCGTGGTTGTCGTACTTGGGAAAATCCTGTTCCGTCTGGAACGTGAGCGCCAGAAAGAGCAGGATGAAGAACAATGAACCGCCGTAGAAAATATTACGGGCGGTCGACTTGGTAAAACTTGCTGCCATGTCGCCATCCTTTGATGAGTAATGAGGAAACAAACCGGGTGTAACTGTATGTTTGGCCCGGGCAGTCCGGCATTGACGGCAGTCAACCAAAAAAAGCCGCCGCAATTTGTACACTGTCACCCTCGGAAACCCCCACATGCCCCACATGCCCCACGTTCCCCGCAGGGCTCCGGGAATGCCCTCCTCTCGACCCATCCTGTGACCAGCCCGATGACCTCCGTTCCGCACGCCCCCGCACCCTCCGCCCCCTCTGCGGCACAGCCCCCTGCCGTGCCGGCCGTCTCGCTCGTGGGAGCCGGCCCCGGCGATCCGGAGCTGCTCACGCTGCGCGCGCTGCGCCGCATCGAGACGGCCGACGTGGTGCTGTACGACCTGCTGGTCTCGCAGGCCATCCTCGACCTGATTCCGCCCCGCGCCGAACGCATCTGCGTGGGCAAGCGCGCCAGCCGCCACACCCTGCCGCAGGAGGACACCAACCGGCTGATCGTGCAGAAGGCCCAGGACGGGCTGCGGGTGGTGCGCCTCAAGGGGGGCGATCCCTTCATGTTCGGCCGTGGGGGCGAGGAAATGCAGGAACTGGCCCGCGCGGGCATCGCCTGCGAAGTCGTGCCCGGCATCACGGCCGCCATGGGCGCTGCCGCCTGCACCGGCATTCCGCTCACCCACCGCGACCACACGCAAATGGTGAGCTTCGTCACCGGCCACCGCAAACAGGACAGCTCCACGCTCGACTGGGTGGAACACCTCGATCCCGCCTCGACCCTGGTGGTCTACATGGGGCTGGGCGAATCCCCCCGCATCGTGCAGGACCTGATGGCCCACGGCTTCTCCGGCGACACGCCGCTCGCCGTGGTGGCCAGCGCCACCCTGCCGCAGCAGCAGGTGGGACTCGCCACGCTCGCCACCCTGGAAGCCATGCTGGCCAAAAGCACCCTGACCTCCCCCGCGCTGCTCATCATCGGCAGCGTGGTCACCCTGCACACCACGCTGTACCCCCTCATCCGCCAGGCCCGGACCCAGCTGGACCTGCCGACGACGTAAGCGCAAAGCCACTTTCCTGCAGTACGCTGAGTTCTGAAAGCTCGTTCCTTGGAGTACCTCGGCCGAGTCATCGGAATTGGCGATCCTAAATCAGTCGCCCAACGTTGCGGCTCAAGATGTTTGGAGAAATAGACCATGCAAAAAGGGAAAAAGGGCAGCAGGGTACGGCACGCCACCAAAACCGAGTGGGGTGTTGGTCAACTGCTTGAAGATGCCAACAGCCAAGACTTTCATATCTTTTTTGAAGGGGCAGGAGAGAAGCACTTGGACCCCACCGCCGCAGACAAGCTAATCTGGGTGAGCGGAGCAGAAGCAGAAAGTGCACTGCTAGATAACATGCATCTACCAGCGGACGGCCAATCCTACCCAATATGCACCATCGCCGAAGCCAAGGAGAGGTTGTTGGAAATTTATCCGGGGGGGCTTCATGGTCAAAAGATGAAGGACCATGAACGGGACTACAAGGATCGATTGTCTGCACTGGCTCGCCAATGGTATTCGCCTGACTGCTTGCGGTCTGCGCTGACCGAGGGTCGCTATACCGACGTGGTGCAACTGGCTTATCAGTTGGTCAAATGCAGCGAAAATAACCTGCCCGCTTCCTTTGAGAAGATGGCCTTTGCCAATGCCGTCAAAAACCACTCAAGACCGAAGGCATTCGCGGAAGCCTTTTGTGCATGGGTGTTGCCAGAACGACCGAGTCAAGCCGCATTTGATGCCTTTGCCAAAGAGCTGGATCACATGGAGTGCGCCAAATGGCCGCTGCTGACAATCTACCGGTTTTTGCTACACCCCGAGGTAGACGTACTAATCAAGCCGACCAATCTAGCAAATGCAGCCAAAGTAGCCCGGTTTGAAATCAACTACCGGCCAAAGCTCAATTGGCTGACGTACAGCACCGTGATGGCGTTCTATGGGTACGTGAAGCAACAGATCGCCGATCTGCAGCCGAAGGACATGATCGATGTACAGAACTTCATCTGGTGCATCGACCCCAATTACGGAGGCATGGTCTGATGCGCGCCTTCACGCAGGGGAAAGTTCTGCCACGGGCCAGCAAAGGTGCCATCAATTGATGCCGCGCTGGGATGCGCCCTCCTCGACCACGCCCGCCCCCCACTCAAACGGAACAGCGGTCCCAGGGCGACACTGCGGGCGAAAACAGAAGAGCGTCAGCCCTGCTCGCCGCCTGGCATGATGAGCATCAGCACGCCCCGGTAATCAGGGGCAGGCTCGGCGCGAAAGGCCAGGCCCATGGCCTCGATGCGAGTGACGAGCGGCTCTGGAAAGCGCGGCAGCAGAAAGGCCCAGTACCCGCAGGCCGGCAGGGGAGCGTCGAGCGCGTCCATGACGGCCACCATGGGTTCCGGGGGTGGCAAGTCCCGCAGATCCACTGCCTCCACTGTCTGTTCGTCGTCGATGCCGTGCGTGGGCTGCGTGGGGGTGGTCATGGGAAATGCCCTTTCTCTGTCTGGATGGGAGGGGAAAACGGCCGCGCCGGAAGGCTGGGGGCTTATCCCCGGCCCCGGGTGCTGGTCTGCGCGAACATGAGCATGCCCGAAGGATTGCTCACGGTGATGTCCTTGCCGTCGACCGACAGGAAGCCTGCATCCATGAGCTGGTGCAGCACGCGCGAGAAGGTCTCAGGGGCGAGGCTGAGGCGCGAGGCGATGAGGTTCTTGTTGACGGGCAGCGTCACGGTGAAGTGCTCGGCCTGCGGGTCGTTGGTGAGTTCGAGCAGGTAGCCTGCCACGCGCTGGAGTGGGTTCTCGATGGAATAGCGTTCCACGTCCTGCACGAAGGTGTGCAGCCGCAGCGACAGCCCCGCGAGCAGATGCCGTGCAAAGGCAGGGTCCTGCTCGATGGCGTCGGAGATGACTTTCTCGCTCACGTGCAGCACCATGCTGTCTTCGAGCAGCTGCGCGCTCAGGGGGTAGGGGCGGCGCAGGAACATGACGGCTTCGCCGAAGCTCTGGCCCGCATGGACGATCTCGATGACTTTCTCGCTGCCCTGCGCGGAGGTGACAAAGAGCTTGCAGCGCCCGAACACCATCACGTACATGCCGTCGCAGGCGTCGCCGCGACGGAACAGGTCGGTGCCCTTCTCGGCACGGATTTCGCGCACGCCCAACATGAGGCGCGCGATCTGGGAATCGTCGAGCTCCTGGAACAGGGGCTGATGACGGACGAGCTGACGGATATCTATTTCTTTTCTCATGACCTGCACACGGGGAAACGGGGGCACACACCACAGGGTGCCGCGCCGGAGCCAGCCAGCCCCCTTCCCTGGCCTGCACAGGGTCAGTGGCTGGTTCCTTCAGAGCGCGTCACTTTGTTGAACACATTGTATTTACCAATGGGCTTGGACATGGGGAGACTTTTGACCTCCCGCAAGGTGCGCGCATCGACCACGACCAGCTCGCCGGGATTTTCCATGATGCTCACCAGGGCATAGCGGCCGTCGCGGGTGAATTCGACGTGCGCATTGGTCTTGCCGGGGCGCAGCCGGAGCTCGCGCACCACCTGCAGCGTGCGCTTGTCGATGATGGAGAGGGTGTCCCGCGCCGTGGGCGACATCATGGAGTCGGCCCACATGTAGGGGGTGTCCTCGTGGCTGCGCAGGAAGAAGCCGGGGCCCGGCAGGGGAATGTCCTTCACCACCTTCCAGGTGCCCATGTCGATGACGGTCACGCTCGATGTCTGGAGGTTGGTCGAGGCCATGTACAGATGCCCGTCGTGCCGGAACGTGATGCCCGAGCCCAGGTGCGGCATGCCCCGGAGCGGCAGATCGGCCACCTTGGCCCCGGAAAGCAGCGAGATGACCTCCCCCTTGCCGGCACGCGAGGCGCCCATGACGTAGCGGTAGTCGGGATCGAAGTAGAAGTCGTCGAGCACCACGTCGAGCGGGATCACCCGGGGTTCGAGGTAGGCCGGCGTGGGCATGGCTTCCTTGAGGCGGTAGTCATGCACCAGCCCTTTGTAGAGCGGCTCGGCGTGCGGATCGCAGGAGATTTCCCACAGCTCGGGCGCGTCCTTGAGCGCCACCACAAAGCTCTTGCGGGGAGCCGCGTCGTACACGGCCGACACCCGCGAGGGATGGCCCTGCCGATCCACCACCGGATAGGTCCGCACGGGCGCGAGGCCGTGGGCGTCGAGCAGGACCAGCGTGTTGGGCAGCGTGTTGCCGGCCATGACCCACTTGCCGTCGTCCGAGACGGCCACGTTGCGGGTGTTGATGCCCACGCGGATCTCGGCCACTTTCTGCAGGCGGTACAGGTCGTACTGGCTCACCCACCCGTCGCGGCTGCCGAAGTACACGAAGCGGCCATCGGGGCTGAACTTGGGCCCCCCGTGCAGGGCATAGTGCGAGGCAAAGCGCGTGAGGGGGGTGAAGGTGTCGCCATCCAGGATGCTGACATGGTGGTCTCCTGCCTCCACGACCACGAACAGGTTGCGCGGATCGGCCCGGAACACGGGCGCCACGGGCCCGTAGTCGGGCTGCACAAAGGTGTGATGCGAGGCCCGCATGTCGGCCTCGGTCCAGCTGGGCGCCTGCTCGGGAGCCTGCTGCAGCCAGCGGGCGATGCCCCGGATCTGGGCCTCGGTCAGCGTGCGTCCGTATGCCTGCATCTGGGTGGCCGGACGCCCGTCGCGGATGGTCTGCACGATGGTGCCATGGCGCAGCCGCTCCAGGCTCTCGGGCAGCAGGGCAGGCCCCATGGCCCCCATGCGCGTGGCCCCGTGGCAGCTCGCGCAATGCTGGGCATACAGGGCGGCGGCCTCGCGGGCGGGTACCCCGGGGGCCTCGGCGCCAGCGGCTGCCACGGTCCCTAACTCTGGCGCAGGCGCGGAGGCGGCACGGTGGCGGGAGGATGCCGTGGTTGCGACATGGGCCGCAGCAGGTGCACCCTGCACTGCAGCGGCAGAAGCCGGCTGGTGGGCACGCATCATCCATTCCAGCGGACCGGCATCGCGCTGGGCCACGGCAGCGCCGGAGGCTGACGGCATGGCTGCGGCAGCCGACTGCCCGGCGGCATTCGCTCCCGCCGCTCCAGCGGCTGCCAGCCCGGTCAGGGTACAGAGGGCAAGGCTGCCCATGCCGGCACGCAGGACGCTGCCCTGCCGGGACATGACAGACAGGCGCCGCACAGGTCGGGAAAACAGGGAAGGCTTCAGGAATGGGCGCATGGCGCGGTCTCCAGTTCATCGTCAGGGGCGGACGTGATGGGTATGCTGCGCAGGCGGCGCGCCAGCGCATGATCGGGCACGGCGTAGCTGCCGGGCTCAACGCCGATCTCGGCATCGCTCAGGTAGCAGGCCGGATCGGCCGCCCAGTAGTCGCCCGTCAGCTCCCAGGCACGGACCCGGGTGTTGCCGTTGCACAGTGGCAGCCAGGAACAGGCCGCGCACCGCCCCTGCACGGGACGGGGCGACTGCTTGAGCCCGGCCATGAGCGGGTGCGTGGTGTCGGCCCAGATGGCACCGAAGCTGCGCTCGCGCACATTGCCGAGCCGCACCTTCCACCACATGGTGTCGGGGTGCACATAACCTCGGTTGTCGATGTTGGCCACGTTGACGCCGCTGCTGTTGCCTCCCCAGCGCAGGAGCAGGCGCTCCATGCGGGCCAGCGCTTCCTGCCGCTCGGGGTGGTGGCGCCGTGCCCACTGCAGCAAGTACACGCCGTCGGCATCGTTGTTGCCGGTGACGAACTCGCGGGCACGCCCCTGCTGGATGCTGCGCACGCAGGCATCGACGAGCAGATCCATCGCCCAGCGGGTGCGCTGGTGGTAGGCGTCGGTCTCGCGGTTGGCGTTGCCCCGGCCGGCGTAGTTGAGGTGGCTGAAATAGAACTTGTCGAGGTTCTCGTCCTCCATGAGCTGCAGCAGCGCGGGCAGGTCATGGGCGTTGCCCTCGGTCATGGTGAAGCGGATGCCGACCTTGAGCCCCCGCTCCACGCACAGGCGGATGCCCTGCAGCGACTGCGCATAGCTGCCCTCCACGCCCCGGAAGGCGTCGTGCGTGGCCCCGATGCCATCGAGGCTCACCCCGATGTAGTCGAACCCCACGGCGGCAACGGCGTCGATGGTGCGCGCATCGATCAGGGTGCCGTTGCTCGACAGGCCCACGTACATGCCCAGGCTCTTGGCCCGGCGTGCGATCTCGAAGATGTCCGGTCGCATGAGCGGCTCGCCGCCCGACAGAATCAGCACCCGCACCCCGCTCGCATGCAGGTCGTCCAGGACGCGGAACACCTCGGCGGTGTCGAGCTCGCCGGCAAACTGCTTGTTGGCGGCGCTGGCATAGCAATGCTGGCACAGCAGGTTGCACTGCCGGATCAGGTTCCAGATCACCACCGGCCCGCTTCCCGGGCCACGCGCGGAACGCTCCGGCGCCATCGGCTGATCGGCCAGCAGGGCCTTGAGATAGGTGGTCATGCGCAGCATGGGCAACTCCAGGGAATCGGAAACTTTCGGCTGCCTAGTACACCACAGCCCACGGGGGCCCTCCTTGCCTCCGATCAACCGCACTCAAGATGCCCCTGCCGACAGAAGGGTTGAGCCTGCACTGCACGGCCTGGCCCGTGCCTGCCCGCTTCACACGCGCAGGCCGGTCTTCTTGAGAATGGCGGTGGAGAACAGCGCATCGTGCGCACGGCAGGCCGGGCCGAGCAGGGCCCGAATCTGCTCCACCTGCTCGAGCACGGCCTCGCGGCTGGCGCCGTGGCACATGGCAAAAAGGCTGTACGGCCACAGCGGAAGATGCCGGGGGCGGCGGTAGCAGTGGGTCACGAAGTCCAGCGCCCCCACGCGCGGCCCAAGGGATTCGATCTGGGCATCCTCCACGTCAAACACGGCCATGGCGTTGTGCCGGTAGCCGATGGCGTAGTGGTTGGGCACCACTCCGATGCGCCGAATGACGCCGGCGGCCAGCAGCCGCCCCAGCTCCGCACGCACCTGGGTCTCATCCCAGCCCTCCCCCAGGGCCTCGGCCACGGCGGCGTAAGGCTCGGGCACGAGCGGCAGGCCGGCCTGCGTGGCACGCACCAGCGCCTGCACACGGGCGTCCTGCAGCAGGGCGACCCCACCCGCCTTTCCTGCCGAAGCTGCCGCTGCCGGCTGGGCATGCACAGGGGGCGCTGCGCGGCCGACGGGCTGGTGCCCGCCCACCGTGAAGCGCATGCCCACGAAATATTCCTGCAGCTTGGGAAAGACGTGCACCTCCAGCCCCGTGTCGGCCTCGATGCGCGCCACCGCCGCCTGCATGGCAGCCGGCGACTCGGTGGCCAGCACGAACCACATGTTCAGGGCATGGTCGCGGCGGTAGTTGTGCGCCACGGCTTCCAGGGCGTTGACCTGGCGCGTCACGGCCTCGTAGCGGTCCTCGGGCACGGCCAGCGCCGCCAGCACGAAGCGCCCGCCCAGCCGCTCGATCTGGTAGAGCGGGCCGAAGCGTGTCAGCACCCGGCGCGCCAGCAGCTGCTGCAGGCGGGTGCGCAGGGCAGCCCCATCGAGCCCGAGCGTCCGTCCGGCTTCGTCATAGGGCGATGCACACAGGGGAAAGCCTTCCTGCAGGCCATTGACGAGGGCCACGTCCACGGCATCGAGCGCCAGAGACGCGTCACTGCCGTGGGAAAAGGAGGATGCGGAAGCAGCTGTCATGGCAGACGGGAAAAAGGCATCATGAAGGCGCGCCATCCGGCTGCCGGGGCTCCGGGTGCCAGGAGGACGACACGGGCAACGGCGCACGCTGTGCCTCAGGGGCCGCCTGCCAGCCGTACATGGCTCCGGTCTGCTTAAAGCGGCGCCGCGAAAACAGGCAGGCATGCGGATAGCCGGCCAGTCCGGCCGCTCCCGCAAGGCGGGTGACCTGGGCACGCACCGCCTCGCGGTCCTTGCCATGCACCATGCAGAACAGGTTGTAGGGCCAGGCCTCGCCGCGCGGGGGGCGCCCGTAGCACAGGTTGACGCCGGGCTGCGCCGCGAGCCGCTCACCCAGCGCGTCCCGCGCATCGGGCGGCACCTGCCACACGCACATGGCATTGGCGGTGTAGCCGAGTTCGTGGTGCCGCACGATGCAGCCGAATCGGCGCAGCACGCCGGTGGTCTGCCAGTGCCGCAGCTGGGCCAGCACGCCGGCCTCGGTCCAGCCCAGCCGGTGCGCCCAGTCGGCATACGGGTGTTCCACCAGCGCAAGCCCCTGCCCCAGCAGCGTCATGAGGCGGCGCTGGTCGGTGGACAGCGCCCCGCGCGGCTGCGGACGGATGCGGTGGGGAGCCCGGCTGCCGTCCTGCAGCGAAAAGCCCAGATCGATGTGGTATTCGGCTTCGAGCGGAAAGTCATGCACCGGCACCCCCAGCTCCTCGCCAATGGTGTCGAGCACTTCCCGCAGGCGCGCCGCATGGTCGGCAGCCGCCACGAACCACAGGTTGAACGCATGCTCGCGCTCGTAGTTGTGATTGACCTCGGGGTGCCGGTTCACGATGGCGGCCGCCCGGGCGATGTCCTCCGGCGGCACCGCCACAGCAGCCAGCGTGCTCGCTCCTACCGTATTGGGCGCGAACACGCCCCCTATGCGCCCCAGCACCCGGTGGGTCTGTGCCTCGTGCAGGTCGTGCAGGAGCGCCTCCACCTCGTAGCCGTGGTGCCGCGCCAGCACGGCAAACGGTTCCGGCACGCACGGAAAGTCGCGCTGCCAGGCATCCATCACCGAGACGATGCGCGGATGCTGCCATGTGGCCGGTGCAGGGCCTGCGCCGAGTTCCATGGCCTCACATCCCCATGCGGGTGGCGCGGGTGGTAAAGAAGATGCCGGAGGGGCTGCGCGCCGGCAGCTCCTTGCGCACGGCAAAGGTGGCGGTGTCGATCACCATGAGCCGGTCGTCGTCGCGGCTGGAAATCCACACCTCGTCCCCCTTGGGCGTGAATTCCATGTGCAGAATCGCCCGCCCGGGCTTGAGGGTGCGCACCACCTTCATGGTCGGCACGTCGATGACCTGGACCGTATCGTTGTGCGGAAAGGCAAAGTTCACCCACACCCGCCGTCCGGACGGCTCTGCCATCACGAACACCGGCTGGCCATGCACGGCAATGGCGGCCTCCTGCTGCCAGCTGCGGCTGTCGGCCACCAGCACCTCGGGGTGTCCGATGGCGGGGAAGAAGGCATGGTCGCCCGCGATGCTCCAGCCACGCAGGTGCGGCATCTTGTAGACCGGCATCGGCGTCTGGCCATGGCCATAGTGCGGCAGGATGCGGCGCACGCCACGCTCGGGATGCCAGGTGTCCAGGAGCGCCAGTCCGTCCTCGCCGTACAGGCCGGCAATGTAGTAGTGGCCATCCGTGCTCACCAGCCCGTCATAGGGCTGGCGCCCCACATGGGGAAAGCGCGTCACCGTGGGCTTGCGGGGGTCGGCGGCATCCACCACCCAGATTTCTCCCGCATCGAACAGGCTGAAGGCAAAGCGCTCGCCCGGCAGATCGGCCAGCCCCACCACCTTGGAGGCCTTGCCGTCCTCGCCGCGCGCGGGAATGTCGGCCAGCAGCTCCAGCGTGTCGGCATCGAAGAGCTTGATGCCGCCCGGCTCGTAGTTCTGGGCAGCCACCACCCGGCCGTTGGTGGAAATGGCTCCGCCGATGCTGTTGCCTGCCTGCATCACGCGGCGCTCGATGCGCTGGGTGAGCAGATCCACCTTGGTCAGGCCACCGTCGCGCCCGAACACGTAGGCGTGACGACCATCGCGCGAAAACACCACCGACGCATGCGACAGATCGCCCAGCCCCTCGATGCGGGCCAGGCTGGTGCGCGCGTCGTTGTCCACCACCTGCACGCTGCCGGTGGCCCGCTCGATCACCACGCCCAGATCTCCCGTGCCGCGCAGCACGGGGGCCCCGGAGGCACCTGGACCGCCTGCGCAGCCGGCCACTCCGCCCGCAAGCAGGACACCCGCTGCCAGCGTGGCCAGCCGGGTACGCAGCCGCCCGCCCTGCGAGCGTGCCGGCGTCGCCGCCAGACCCGTGGGAGGCAATGTGTGCTTGGTGTCGTTCATGGCAATCCCTTTCCGTTCTTGAGTACCCAGACCAGCCAGCGTGCTTCGGCTGGTGTCATGAAGGGCTGCCAGGGCGGCATGGCCGTGCCCGGGCGCCCCTGGAGAATGGTGGCTACCAGACTGTCTTCCGGCCGGTCAGCGAGCGCCTGGGCCGTGATGGGGCTGCCGAGCCCGCCCTGCCGCGTCATGCCGTGGCAGGCCCCGCAGTCCTGCCGCAGCAGATGCATCAGCTCGGCCTGCCGGGCTGGGACGGGCGCAGGAGGCTCGGCCGTGCCCATGGCCCCCGTTGCCCCCTGACTCTGCGCGACGGTGCTGTGCGCCTGCGGTGCGGCAGGCTCTGCCACGGGGGCGGCCCAGATGCCGGCAGCCGCCAGCAGCCCGGCCCCCAGGGCCGATGCGCGCCACAGGCATCGGTGAAATGTGCTTGCACCCCGGTCGGGCGCACCCTGCAATCGGTGATTCACGATGTCGTTCTCCTGCCCTGCCCCTCCCTTGCCCCGGTGCGCCCCGCGCCCCGCCGACAGAGGAAGATGTGCAACCCTTTCGCGACCGATGGCCCCTGCGATCGGTCGCGAAAGGCCTGCCCCCGCCGGGACGACAAAGGCCGGCGTCGGATGGCGCCGGCCTTTGCTGTGCCAGACGGGCCAGGCTCCGGCATCAGTGCGACAGCACCCACTTCACGAGGGTATGGGCATCTGCCTGGGACAGGCCGGCGTTGGGCGGCATGGGCACGGAACCCCACACGCCGGAGCCGCCCTTCATGACCTTCTGCACCAGCTGGCCCTCGGCATTCTTGCCACGGTACTTGGCTGCCACGCTCTTGAAGGCAGGGCCCACGACCTTGTGGTCCACGCTGTGGCAGGACATGCAGTTGTGCGACTGCGCCAGCGATTCGGGAGAAGCAGCCTGGGCCGCACCGGCAGCCAGGAGGCCAGCGGCCACGCAGACGGCGGAAAGGAAGGAAACTTTCATGGATATCTCCAGGGAAATGGCCTGCTCGCGCAGGCGGGAAGAGGAGGAAGGGATGGCGGCGTTTCCGGGGTCGCCATCCACGGGTGCATGGTAGCTCAGTACACGTCGTGCTGCGTGTTGTGCACGTTGAACTTGCCGGTCGGGGTGATGATGCGCGGATCCTTGATCACGGCCTTGCAGCTCAGGGTCTTGTCATCCATCACGACGATGGCCGATTCCTTGTTCTTGGCGCTCCACACGGAGAACCACACTTCGTCGCCCTTCTGGTTGTACTCGGGCTGCACGACACGCTTGGCGCCGTCGTCGCTGAGCTTGGCGCAGGCGGCCACATCCACGATCCGGGGTGCCTTGCTCAGGTCGCGGGTGTCGAACACGGCCACGCTCTGGCTGAGCTTGGGATCGGGGTTGAGTGCGGTATCGACCCACAGGTTGTGCGAATGCGGATTGGTCTTGATGAACAGCGAACCGCCACCCTGGCCCTTGAGCGTCTCGACCACCTTCCAGGCAAAGGCCTTGTGCTTGACGGGGTCGGTTCCGATCAGGGAGATGGAGTCGTCACCCAGCCCCGAGGTGGCCCACACCGGCCCGAACTTGGGATGGACGAAGTTGGCGCCACGGCCGGGGTGCGGGGTCTTGCCCACGTCGATCAGGGCGGCCAGCTTGTCTTCCTTGGTGTCGACCACGGCGATCTTGTTGGAGGCATTGGCCGCCGTCAGGAAGTAGCGGCCGGTGCTGTCGAAGCCGCCGTCATGCAGGAACTTGGCCGAGTCGATCACGGTCATCTTGAGGTTCTTGAGGTCGGTGTAGTCGACCATGTAGACCTTGCCGGTTTCCTTGGCATTGACCAGGAACTCGGGCTTGTAGTGGCTCGCCACGATGGCCGCCACGCGGGGCTCGGGGTGGTAGACATTGTCGACCGTCATGCCGCGGGTGGAGACGATCTTCTCGGGCTTGAGCGTGTCGCCTTCCATGATGACGAACTGGGGCGGCCAGTAGGTGCCGGCAATCGCGCGCTTGTCTTCCCAGCCCTTGAACTTGCTGGTCTCGACCGAGCGGGCTTCGAGGCCGACCTTCATCTCGGCGACGTTGTCGGGCACGGGCATCCACAGGTCGATCAGGTTGACGCGCGCATCGCGGCCGATCACGTACAGGTAGCGGCCCGAGGCGGACAGGCGGGAGATGTGCACCGCATAGCCGGTCTTGATCACGTTGACGATCTTCTTGGTGTCGCCGTCGATGAGCGCCACCTTGCCCGCATCGCGCAGCGTCACGGAGAACAGGTTCTGCAGGTTGTAGTTGTTCATCTTGTGCTTGGGACGCTGGGCGACCGGCACATATTCCTTGCGGCTCTTTTCCATGTCCGCGAGCGAGAACTCGGGCGGCGTGGGAGGCGTCTGCTGCACGTAGCGCGCCATCAGGTCCACTTCCTGCGGGCTCAGCTCGCCGGAAGTCTGCCAGTTCGGCATGCCGGCCGGGCTGCCGTAGGCGATGAACACCTTGAGGTAGTCGGTTCCCTTGGCGAGCGTGATGTCCGGCGTGAGCGGCTTGCCGGTGGCACCCTTGCGCAGCACCCCGTGGCAGCCTGCGCAGCGCTGGAAGTAGATGTCCTTGGCGCGCTCGAACTCGGCCTTGGTCATGGGCGGCGCCTTGGGATTGATGTCCTGGTGCATCTCCACATTGCCCACCGGCGACCCGCCCGCCTCGGCATAGGCGGCAGTCGCCTCATTGGTGATGTGCCCCTTGCCTGCCGCTTCTGCGGTGGCCTTGGTGCCACTGCCCTGCGCCAGCAGGCTGGCGGACAGGCCCGCCAGCACGACGCTGGCTGCCAGGGTTTTCAGCTTGTATTGCCCCATGATGCATGCTCTCCATTGGTTGAACGAGGACGTGCAGGGATTGTGGGGCCAGTTGGTAACAAAGTGCTTTGATTGCAATCAACTGCTGCTTGCGGGGTTTTTGTCGATATGCTAAAGAGTAAATTGTTTTCGGGAGGTGGAGAGGGACTGTTCCAGCCTCTGGCACCCCACCATGCCCCTGCTCACCGCCCCCACGGCGGAGCCTGCACGCCCTGCACCAGCCAGTTCATCTGCTGCACCTGGGGCTCGGTGAGGCGCTGCCCCGCCGCCAGCACCCGCCTGCCGGTCGAGCTCACCAGCGGGCCTGCGAAGGGCTGCAGCCTGCCCGCTGCCAGCTCCGCCTGCCGCCGCAGCACCTCCTGCTGCACGGACACCGGCACGCGGCGCCCGAAATCGCCTACCCGCACCGCGCCTTCGTGCACACCGAGCGAGCTGTCCTGGCTGCGCCAGATGCCGCCCCGCAGCGCGCGCACCCGTGCCACCTCATAGCGTCCCCACCAGTGGGTCACGGCCACGATCTGCGCATCGGGCGCCACGCGGCGCATGTCGGAGTGGTAGGCCACCACCAGACGGCCGCGCTGCTGGGCCGCCACCGCCACGGCATCGGAGCCGGTATGAAAGGCCAGCACATCGGCCCCCTGGTTCATGAGCGTGGTGGCCGCCTCGCGCTCGCGGGCAGGATCGAACCAGCCGTTGAGCCACACCACCTGCACCCGCGCGTGGGGGTGCACCGAGCGCATGCCCAGGGCAAAGGCATTGATGCCCTGCAGCACCTCGGGAATGGGAAAACCTGCCACATACCCGGCCAGCCCCGTGCGGCTCATGCGCGCGGCCGCGATGCCGGCCAGATAGCGCCCCTCGTAGTAGCGCACATTGGCCGTGGCCACGTTGGGTGCACGGCGCAGGCCGGTCAGCGCCTCGAAGCGCACCTGCGGAAACTCCCGCGCCACCCGCAGCACCGGCTCCATATAGCCAAAGCTGGTGGTGAAGATCATCTGGTTGCCTTGGCGTGCCAGATCACGCAGCACGCGCTCGGCATCAGGCCCTTCGGGCACGCTGGCCACCGCCGTGGTGTGCACGGCCGCCCCCAGGGTGCGGGCCACCTCCTGCCGGGCCAGCTCGTGCTGGTGCGTCCAGCCGGCATCGGTGACGGGAGAGACATAGACCCACGCCACCCGCGTGGGACGCAGGGCCGTCGCTGCGGCCCAGACGGGCCCGCAGCCCGAAGCGACGGCCGCACCCAGAAGGGTGCGACGGGTCACGAGGTTTTTGTACATGGTGTGCCTCCACATGGCTCCAGTGATGCGAATGTGCCGCTGGCGCGGCGGAGCATCCGCGCCAGTGGCTTTCCCGGGAGCGGGGCTGTCCCTCGCGGACCCGGAACCGGAGCAGGCAGCCCCACGCCCGGGGGGGCATGGCATGACGGCCCGCTGGTGTTCTGCTTACTTGCCGGCAGGCACCTGTCCCTCGACGCCCTTGACGTAGAAGTTGATGCCATGCAGGAACTTGTCGTCCGCCACCTGCCCCTTGGGCACGACTTCCTTGCCGCTCTGGTCGACGATGGGGCCCTGCCAGATGTGGAAAGTGCCGGCCTTGAGCCCGCTGCGGATCTCGTCGAGGCGGGACTTGACCTCGGCCGGCACGTCGGCGGCGAGGGAAACAAGGTCGATGGCCCCCTCCTTCACGCCCCACCAGCTCTGGCCGCTGTGCCACTTGCTGTCGAGCACGTCACGCACGGTCTTGATGTAGTACGGCGCCCAGTTGATGACGGCCGAGCCCAGGTGCGCCTTGGGGCCGTAGCTCGTCATGTCAGAGTCCCACCCGAAGCCGCGCTTGCCGAGCTTTTCGGCAGTCTGCAGCACGGCCTGCGAATCGGTGTTCTGCATCAGGATGTCGGCTCCGCCGTTGATGAGCGCGGTGGCGGCTTCCGTTTCCTTGGGCGGATTGAACCACTCGTTGACCCACACCACCTTGGTCTGGATGGCCGGATTCACACTCTGCGCCCCCAGCGTGAAGCTGTTGATGTTGCGCAGCACCTCCGGAATCGGCACCGAGGCCACCACACCGAGCACATTGGTTCTGGTCATCTTGCCGGCCACCACGCCAGCCAGGTAGGCACCCTCGTAGGTGCGGCTGTCGTAGGTAGAGAGATTGGGGGCCGTCTTGTAGCCGGTGGCATGCTCGAACTTCACGTCCGGGAAATCGCGCGCCACCTTGAGCATGGGTTCCATGTACCCGAAGGTGGTGCCAAAGACCAGCCGGTTGCCCTGGCCGGCCAGATCGCGCAGCACGCGCTCGGCGTCGGCGCCCTCGGGCACCTTTTCCACAAAGGTGGTCTGCACACGGTCGCCGAATTCCTTCTCCACGGCCTTGCGTGCCGTGTCGTGCGCAAAGGTCCATCCCCCATCGCCCACCGGGCCGATGTAGACGAACGCCACCTTGAGCGGACCCTTGGCCGCCGTGGCAGCCCCCGAGGCAGCGGCACTGGCGGCGCCGGCTGCCCCTTCCCTGCGGCCACAGGCGGCAAGCGCCACGGCCCCGGCAGCTCCGGCAGCCAGGCGGAAAAGGCTGCGCTTGTACAGATCAGTCATGGAAAGAACCTCGCAGAAATGCAAATCGAAAAAGGAAGCAGGCGCACGCCGCCGTGCAGGCCCTGCGGGCCCTCACGGCTCAGCGGTCCGGATGGAAGGGCCGCCCCAGGGCAGCAGGCATGTTGACACGGATCCAGGCCGGATTGCGCGAAATGAGCGCCAGCACCACCACCGTGGCCACATAGGGCAGCATGGTCAGCAGCTGGCTCGGCACCTGCACCCCCCGGCTCTGCAGGTAGAACTGCAGCATGGTCACGCCCCCGAACAGCCAGGCCCCCAGCAGCACGCGCAGCGGCCGCCAGGTGGCAAAGGTGGTCAGCGCCAGGGCGATCCAGCCCTTGCCCGCCACCATGCCCTCGACCCACAGCGGCGTGTACACCACCGACAGAAAGGCCCCCGCCAGCCCGCACAGCGCCCCGCCCGCCACCACGGCCAGCAGCCGGATGCGCCGCACCGGATAGCCCAGCGCATGGGCCGACTCGGGCGACTCCCCCACGCTGCGCACCACCAGCCCGGCACGGGTGCGATAGAAGAACCACACCAGCCCGAAGGCCAGCGCCATCGAAACATAGACCAGAGGATGCTGCGTGAAGAGCGCCTTGCCCACGAACGGTAGCTCGCCCAGCACCGGCACGGCGTAGGCATGGCGCGCCGGCAGGCTGGCCTGCACATAGCCGATGCCCACAAAGGCCGAGAACCCCGCCCCGAAGAGCGACAGCGCCAGCCCCGTGGCGAACTGGTTGGTATTGAGCCAGATCACCATGACGCCGAGCGCCGCCGCAAGCAGGGCGCCCACCGCCATGCCGGCCGCAAACCCCAGCCAGTCGCTGCCGCTGTGCACCACCGTGGCAAACCCGGCCAGTGCCGCGCACAGCATGATGCCCTCGGCCCCGAGATTGATGACTCCGGCCTTTTCGTTGATGAGCAGCCCCAGCGAGGCCAGCGCCAGCACGGTGCCGGCACTGAGCATGGAGGCTATGAGCAGGGCGTAGGCGTCCATCATGCCTCCCCTGCGCCGGCCGCAGCGCCTGCGGATTCGGCATTCGATGCGTCAGCACCAGCATCGGCGGCGGCAGCCACCGCTCCCAGCCCCTGCAGCCGGTACTGGATGAAAGTATCACAGGCCAGCAGCATGAACAGCAGCAGCCCCTGGAACACCCCGGTGATCGACTTGGGCAGCCCCAGCCGGGACTGCGCCAGCTCGCCCCCAATGTAGAACATGCTCATGAGCAGGCTCGACAGCACCATGCCCACCGGATGCAGCCGCCCCACAAAAGCCACAATGATGGCCGCGAACCCATAGCCTGCCGGCACATGCGGCGTGAGCTGCCCCACGGGCCCCGCCACTTCCAGCGCCCCCGCCAGACCTGCCGCCCCGCCCGAAACCAGCATCGCCACCCACAGCGCCCGGCGCGAGGAGAACCCCGCATAGCGTGCCGCCGCCGGCGCCAGCCCGCCCACCTGCTGTGCAAACCCCGCCCGGGTGCGGAACAGATACGCCCACAGCACCAGCGCCCCCACGAGCGCAATCGGCAGACCTATGGACACACGCGATCCCTGCATCAGCAGCGGCACCTGCGTGGCCGGCTCGAACAGGCGCGTCTGCGGATAGTTGTAGCCCATCGGGTCCTTCCACGGCCCGAAGACCAGATAGCCCAGCACCTGCTCGGCCACATACACCAGCATCAGGCTCACCAGAATCTCGTTGGCATGGAATCGGTCGCGCAGCAGCGCCGTCACCCCGGCCCAGGCCATGCCGCCGGCCACCCCGGCCAGCAGAACCGGCAGCACGATCCACCGGCTGCTCTCGGGCGTGGCCGTGAGCGCCACCCCCGAGGCCGCCACCGCCCCCAGAATGAACTGCCCCTCCGCCCCGATGTTCCACACGTTGGAGCGGAAGCTCACCGCCAGCCCCAGCGCGATCAGCAGCAGCGGCGTGGCCTTGAGCAGCAGCTCGCCCACGGCATAGGCATCGCGCACCGGCTGCACAAAGAACATGTCGAGCCCCTGCACCGGGTCCTTGCCCAGCGCCACAAACAGCAGCACGCCTCCCGCCACCGTCAGCGCCAGGGCCAGCAGCGGGGACGCCACGCTCCACAGCCGCGAAGGTTCCGTACGCGGCACCAGCCGCCACCCAAGTCTCATGCGCTTGCTCCCTCCATCCGTGTCCGTGACTGTGCCCGTGTTTCGGCAGCCTCGGGGGCCAGGCCGCCATCGGCTGCCTCGTCCCACAGGCCACTCATCCAGGCCCCGATGCGCTCCACCGTGGCCTCGGCCACCGGCACGCTGGGCGACAGGCGCCCCCGTGCCATGACCACCAGCCGGTCGCTCAGGGCAAACAGCTCCTCCAGCTCCTCGCTCACCACCAGAATCGCGCACCCGGCATCGCGCAGCGCCAGCAGCTCGGCATGGATACGCGCCTGTGCGCCCACATCCACTCCCCAGGTCGGCTGCGCCACCAGCAGCACCCGCGGCGCCGCATCGATCTCCCGGCCCACGATGTACTTCTGCAGATTGCCCCCCGACAGCGACTGCGCCGTAGTCTCCACGCCCGCCGCCTTGACCCCGAACCGCTCCACGATCCGCCGGGCCTGCGCGCGCAGCGCCGCCACGCGCACCCAGCCCAGTCGCGACACCGACTCGGTGCGCGTGAGCAGCAGATTGCGATCGAGCCCCAGGCCAGGCACCGCCGCCCGCCCGAGGCGCTCTTCCGGCACAAAATGCATCCCCGCCCGGCGCCTGCGCCCCGGCGGCCAGCGCCCCACGGGCGCTCCCTCCAGCACAATGGCCTGCGCAGGCGCGCGCCGGTCCTCGCCGGACAGCGCATACAGCAGCTCGCGCTGCCCGTTGCCCGACACCCCAGCCACCCCCACGATCTCGCCCGCGCGCACCGTCAGCGACAGCGCATGCAAATCCGTCCCGAACTGCTCCTGCGCCGGCAGCGTCAGCCCCTGCACCGCCAGCCGCACCTTGCCGGGCTCGCCCGTGCGCGGCGGCAGCGCCGGTGGTTCCGCGCCGATCATCATCCGCGACAGCGAGGCATTGCTCTCCCCGCGCGGATCGCAGGTGCCCGTCACCCGGCCTGCGCGCAGCACCGTGCACGCCGTGCACAGCGCACGAATCTCGTGGAGCTTGTGGCTGATGTAGAGAATGCTGCAGCCCTCGGCCGCCAGCTTGCGCAGCACACCGAACAGCGCCTGCACCGCCTGCGGCGTCAGCACCGACGTCGGCTCGTCCAGAATCAGCAGCCGCGGATGCGTGAGCAGCGCCCGGATGATCTCCACCCGCTGCATCTCCCCCACCCCCAGCGTGCACACCAGCCGGTGCGGGTCGATCTCCAGCCCATAGGCCCGGGCCTGCTCCCCGATGCGGCGCGTCACCTCATCAAGCGTCAGGGCGCGATCCAGCCCCAGCCACACGTTCTCGGCCACCGTGAGCGAACCGAACAGGCTGAAATGCTGAAACACCATCGCAATGCCCAGCGCCCGGGCCGTCTGCGGACTGTCGATGCGCACCTCCTGCCCGTCGAAGCGCACGCCCCCCGCATCCGGCTGCACAGCGCCGTAGATGATCTTCATCAGGGTGGACTTGCCCGCGCCGTTCTCGCCCAGCACCGCATGAATCTCGCCCGGCTGCACCACCAGATCGACATCGGCATTGGCCACCACGCCCGGATAGCGCCTGGTGATGCGGGAAAGCTGAAGACGGGGAACAGTCATGTCGAAAAACCCATGATGCGGATGCGGATGGCAGGCCACGGGAAGGGAAAAAATCCACGCGCCACCCCGCCGCCCCATGGATCGCACAGGCTCGGCGCCAGTGGCGCAAGACTGCATTTTCGCAGCAATCGCGCCCCCGTGCACCCCACCCTCACCCCCCGATCCATGACTGGCGTCATGCCCACGCCCCGTGCAGCCGGCGCACAATCGCAGACCTGTCCCCCTTCTGCCGAAAAGAGCTCCCCCATGGCCACCGTCTCCCTTTCCGAACCCGGCCGCCGCGCCAACGCCACCTTCGAAGACCCGCAGGCCATGCTGGAAGCCTGCCACGACCGCGTGCAGCGCATGTGCACCCTGCTCGAACGCCTCACCGAGCACGCCGGCCTCCACGGCGCCGACACCCAGGCCCGGCAGGCTGCCACCGACGTCATGCGCTACTTCGACCTGGCAGGCCCCCACCACCATCAGGACGAGGAACTCCACATCTTCCCCGTCCTCCTCGCCAGCGGTGACACCGCCCTCATCGACACCGCCCGCACCCTGCACCAGCAGCATGTGGACATGGCCGCCCTGTGGCAGACCGTGCGTGCCCAGCTCGCCGCCCTGCAGGCCGGCGACCCCGCCCCCCTGCTCGCCGACAGCGCCCCCGCCACGCAGTTCGTCACCATGTACACCGCCCACATCCCGCTCGAAGAAGACGTCGCCTACCCCGCCGCCTTCGCCCGCATCGCGGACGGCCAGCGCACCACCATCGGCGAGGAAATGGCCCACCGTCGCCAGTCCCCCACCGCTGCCGCCCCCTCCACGCCCCCAGCTCCATAAGCGCTTGACGCAGGCGAAAGCCACCCCCGCTCTCCGCTCCCCGCCCTTCCATCCACTCCTCTCTGCACCCCTGCACACCGAGAGACGGACTGGGAGGCGTGCGCGGACTGCGGACTGCGGACTGCGGACTGCGGACTGCGGACTGCGGACTGCGGACTGCGGACTGCGGACTGCGGACTGCAACATACAGCGTGCACCCGCCCTTCTCACAGGGACGCCGTGCACGGCAAACTTCCCGCATCCCCATTCCTCCTGCCTCACCCCCTGCCCGCAGGCTGTCAGAAGTGGTACGGTAACGCCATCGGGCCACGGCAGCCCCTGCCCATGGCTGGCCCATGGGCTTGCGCATGCCGTAATGGCCCATCCCTGCATCAGGAGCCCTGCCATGCCCCCATCCACTGCCCTACGGCGCCCCCGCCGTGCCGCAACTGCCCGGCCCGCCACCCGCCGCACCCTCCTCGCAGGAGCGGGCGCCATCGCCGCCACCCTGCTCGCCGGCTGCTTCGGGGGTGGCCAGCGCGTCATCACCAGCCGCCGCGACGGCTACCGCGAACGCGCCGCACGCCACCTCTACAGCCGCTACGCCTCCCGCGTCTACCCCGGCAAGATGGTGCCCATGCTCTACGCCGTCGGCACCGTCGAAGTCACCCTCAGCCCCTCCGGCCGCGTCCTCGGCACCCACTGGCTGCGCCGCCCCACCCACGCCCCCGAAGTCGTCGCCACCATCGACCAGCTCATCGCCAGCGCCTCCCCCTTTCCCGCCCCCGGCGGCACCGGCACCACCCGCTACGTCGACACCTGGCTCTGGGACGAAAGCGGCCGCTTCCAGCTCGACACCCTCACCGAAGGCCAGCGCGACACCTACTGACCCCGCAGCCCCGGGCCGCTACGCTACAATCCCCGCTTCACCTCTCCATCGCAGGGAGGCGACAGCGGGCGCACAGCCCCAGCCACCGACACCGCGAGGACGCCCGACCACACCCAGCCCGTCCCCGCCCGCGCACCCCGCGCCCCAGGTCGGTCCACGCGACAAACAACACCCCGGAGGTGTGGCAGAGTGGTCGATTGCACCGGTCTTGAAAACCGGCAACGGGCAACCGTTCGTGAGTTCGAATCTCACCGCCTCCGCCAAGATTAACCCTAAGAGCGTGTTCACGATCCGATAGCAGATTCAGAGAGAATCGATGGATGCGCACCAAGACCTACCCCAGCGACATCAGTCGCGCCCAGTTTGCCCACATCCTGCCCTTGCTGGAGACAGCCCGTCGCAAGAC
>NZ_JAYRLV010000006.1:0-138975 GCF_041912815.1 Allobrachymonas sp.
TGGAGCAAGGAAGCGAGGGTCAGGCGCTCTTCAGGTTGCAAGTGGCGGTATCGGGTGCTCATCGTGACAACTTACCTCAGGACGGAGGTGTTGCACTTCGGATTGGAGACCGCCTACTTTCATATCCATATTGGGTACACCTTTTTGGGTATGTCGGCCCTGACCGGAGACGACCATGATTCCTCCCCGTCCTTCTTCCGTCCTGCAGCAGGACATGGATGCCCGACAGCATGCGGACATCACGGGCACTTCTTCGGGCGTCATCGCCATGGACACACCCGCATGGCCGCACTTTCTGGCTGGCCAGCCGGGGCAGCCCGTGCGGGTGCTTCTGGTCGATGACGATGCCCAGATGCGGCGGGTAGTGACCAACGAGCTCATGGCCGACATGCGCGTGCAGCTCGTGGCCACCGGCACCAGCCAGAAGGAGGGGCGCAAGCTCATCGCACACCATGAATTCGAGGTGCTGCTGGTCGACCTGAATCTTGGCGATGGTGATGGCTTTGCCCTTATCGAGTGCTGCAAGCAGCATCGTCCGATGGCGGAGGTGGTCGTGGTGTCCGCCATGGAGGACGAAGATCTCGCGCTCAAGGCCTTTGCCTGCGGGGCCACGGGCTATCTGGTCAAGAATTCGTGGTTCGGCACCTATGCGCAGGCCGTGCTGCAGGTGGTCAACGGAGGAGCCTCCATCACCCCCAATCTCGCGCGGCGGCTTCTGCGCCGGTTCGACAGCACGCCCACCTCGCCTTTCTGGCGCATTGCGTCTCCCGGCGCGGCCTCGGGCGGTTCCGCGCCGGAAGCAGAACACCTCACCCAGCGCGAGAAGGATGTGCTGCGGCTCGTGGCCTCGGGCTACACCAGCATGGAAGCAGCCGGCAAGCTCATGATCAGCGTCGAGACCGTCAACGCCCACATCAAGAACATCTACCGCAAGCTCCAGGTGCGCACCCGGGCCCAGGCCGTCAACAAGGCCACTACCCACGGGTGGCTGTAGCAGGGGGCAGCGGCAGCGAACCAGTGCAAGCCATGGCAGGTGCACCAGATGGGAGCAGCGCGGTTTCAGCAGGCAGAAAATGGCAGGGGAAGGCAAAACCGGGTGGTTACCCTGTAGACGGATGTAATGAATGGTGCTAATACCCAAAAGGAAGATGGCCGGGCGGTGTCCGTCTGGCATCAAGGCGCAGGAGAAGGCGCACCTTTGGGGTGTCGTGGCGGTGCGGTGCAGACCCGGCGCCTCAGGCTGTTGTATGGCCTTCAGTGCGAGAGTGGGGGAGGGAGATCATGCTGCTGATTCAATCGCATGACTGGATGGCGTGGGTGGGAGCGTTTGTGCTGTCGGTCTATGGCGGCTCGGCCACGGTGTTCTGGCGCCGCAGCCGCAGGCGCCTGGATGTGCTGTTCGCCCTGTCCATGATGGCGCTGGCCGTGTTTCTGGCGTGGACCCCGCTGCGCCAGACGGCGGTAGACACCTCCGCTGCCTCGATCCAGGTGCAGTTGTGGTACCAGCTCACCCTGCTGGCTGCGCTGCTCTTTTTTCTGGAGGTGGTCAACCAGCTGCACATGCTGACCTTATGGGTCAGCTTCATCCAGTGGCTGGGAGGCTCGCTCATCATCGTGCTGCGCGCCGCCATGTGGCCCGATGGCGCGCTGTTCGACAGCCTGCAGGTCTGGCAATGGTGGAACGCGCTTTTCTGCGGGGGATACTGCGTGGCACTCGCCACCCTCGGACTGCGCGGAGACCATCCCCAGGGTGCGGCTCTGCTCATTCTGTCGCTCGCAGGGTTCGGTCTGTTCATGGTGGACATGCACCATTCGATCGAGCTCGTGCCCATGGTGACGGCCTTCCATTTCTTCTACGCCTGTGCCATGGGGGTGCTGTGGCTTGTGGCCAGCGGGCGCCTGCGTGCCCTGCGCAGGCAGGAGCTCAGGCTGCGCGAATCCGTGCTGCACGAAGAGCGCCAGCGCATCTCCCGCGAACTGCATGACGGGGTCGGATCGCAGCTGGTGCATCTGCTCGCAGGGCTCGATCGCGGCGATGTCCACCAGCAGGAGCTCGCCCTGGCGCTCGAACAGTGCCTGCTCGACCTCAAGCTGATGGTCGACGAGGTGGGCGACCGGGGCGGTACCGCGACGCTCGTCGATCTGCTGGCGTCGCTGCGCTACCGCGTGCAGCCGGTGCTCTCGCGTCTGGGGGTGCTGCTGCAGTGGGAGGTCGATCTGGCCCCCCAGCTCGATGACGTTCGGGGCGAGCGCGCGCGCCAGGTGCTGCGCATCGTGCAGGAGGGACTGGCCAATGCCATTCGACACGCGGGGGCGCAGCGCATGGGGCTGTCCTGCCGGTATGACGCCCTTGCCGACAGGGTGACGCTTGAGCTCTGGGACAACGGCCGTGGCCTGGAGGCATCGTCATCGTCGTCCGCTGCCTCGGGGGGCAAGGGCATGGCCAGCATGCGGCACCGTGCGCAGGGGATCGGCGCCAGGCTCGACGTGAGCGCGGATGCGGTGTCCGGTACGGCAGGCGGGACGCGGCTGCGCCTCGAACTGCCCCGCGTGCAGGCGGATGCGAGTCAGCCGCCGACGCCGGTGCCTGCCGCTGGAGCCCCCACGGCTGCCCCCACGGTCGGGAACCTGACGGATCGCAGCCGCACGGACCCGTGAGGGCAGAGCCGGCATCAGGTGCCGCTGGCAGTGCAGGGGAGGGACTGGGATAATCGGGCGTTTTGTCCCTTTCCGTTCCGCATACATGTCCACCCATCAGGAGGCGCAGCCCGCGCCTTCCCAGACCGTTTCCCTCCACTTTCCCGAAAATCTGCCGGTGTCCTCCCGTCGCGAGGAGATCATGCAGGCCATGCGCGCCCATCAGGTGGTGATCGTGTGTGGCGAGACGGGGTCCGGCAAGACCACCCAGCTGCCCAAGATCGCCCTGGCGCTGGGCCGTGGGGCCATGCATGCGGCCCCGGGGCAGCGTCCCCGGCTGATCGGCCATACCCAGCCACGGCGCATTGCCGCGAGCTCGGTGGCCAAGCGCATTGCCCAGGAGCTCGACACCCCCCTTGGCGAGGTGGTTGGCTACAAGGTGCGTTTTGCCGATCGCCTGCAGAAGGGCGCTTCGGTCAAGCTGATGACCGACGGCATTCTGCTGGCCGAGACGCAGAGCGACCCGCTCCTCAAGGCCTACGACACTCTCATCATCGACGAGGCGCATGAGCGCAGCCTCAACATCGATTTCCTGCTGGGCTACCTCCGGCAGATTCTGCCGCGCCGCCCCGATCTGCGCATCGTGGTCACTTCCGCCACCATCGATGCGGAGCGGTTTGCCCAGCACTTTGCCTCTGCCCAGGGGCCGGCCCCCGTCATCATGGTCTCGGGGCGGCTGTATCCGGTGGAAGTGCGCTACCGCCCCTTCGAGGAGGGCCGCGACACCCACCTCTACACCGCCATCGCCGATGCCGTGGACGAGCTCTGGCGCAATCCGCAGGCGGGGGGCGACATCCTGGTCTTCCTGCCCGGCGAACGTGAAATCCGCGAGGCGGCCGATCACCTCCGAGCCCATTTCGGGGCCGAGGCCGCCCGCCGGCAGGTGGAAGTGCTGCCGCTGTTTGCACGCCTCAGCCAGGCAGAGCAGGACCGCGTCTTCGAGCCGCACGGGGGGCGCCGCATCGTGCTGGCGACCAACGTGGCCGAAACCTCGCTCACGGTGCCGGGCATTCACTATGTCATCGACAGCGGCACAGCCCGCGTCAAGCGCTACAGCTACCGCAGCAAGGTCGAGCAGCTGCAGGTCGAGCCCATCAGCCAGGCAGCAGCCAACCAGCGCGCTGGCCGCTGCGGGCGCGTGGCCCACGGGGTATGCATTCGGCTTTATGACGAGAAGGACTTCGCCGCGCGGCCCCGCTTCACCGACCCCGAGATCCTGCGCAGCTCTCTGGCTGGCGTGATCCTGCGCATGAAGTCCCTGCATCTCGGGGACATCGACGCCTTTCCCTTTCTGGAGGCACCCCGTCCCAAGGCCATTTCGGATGGCTACCAGCTGCTGGCCGAACTCGGTGCCGTCGACGACGCCCTCGCCCTCACGCCTGTCGGACAGGCGCTGGCCCGCCTGCCGCTCGATCCGCGCATCGGTCGCATCCTGCTCGAAGCCCAGCAGCGCGGAGCCCTGCAGGAAGCGCTCGTCATTGCCTCCGCACTCAGCGTCCAGGACGTGCGCGACCGTCCCCTGGACGCCCAGGCGCAGGCCGACCAGCAGCAGGCACGCTTCGAGGACGATCGGAGCGAATTCTCCAGTTACCTCAAGCTGTGGCAGTGGCTGCATGAGGTGCGGGGCGGCAACCCCTCCCTGCTTTCGGTCCGCCAGCAGGAAGCCGCTTCCCGACGTCCCACCTCCCATGCCGTCCTGCCGGTCGGACAGCGCAGTGTGCAGGCGGCTGCACCCGCCACGGAGCCGGCCGCAGCCCCCCATCCTGCCGCTGCGCCTGCAACCCACCGTCTCAGCAACCGGCAGTACGAGAGCGTGCTGCGTCAGCATTTCATCAACGTGCGGCGGGTGCGTGAGTGGCGAGACATCCACAGCCAGCTGCTGACCGTGGCCGGTGAGCAGAAGTGGACGCTCAATGCCACCCCGGCGAGCTATGTCCAGATCCACCAGTCCATGCTCGCCGGGCTGCTGGGCAACGTGGGATGCCGCATCGAAGAAGATGGCAAGCATGCCCACGGCGAATACCTCGGAGCCCGGGGCATCAAGTTCTTCCGCCATCCCGGCGCGCATCTGCGCAAGAAGCCCGGGCGCTGGATCGTCTGTGCCGAGCTCGTCGAGACCACCCGGCTGTTCGGTCGCGGCATGGCCAGCATCGAGCCGCAGTGGATCGAGGAAGTGGGCGCCCATCTGATGCGCCGCCAGCTGCTGGACCCGCATTGGGAGAAGAAGGCGGCCCGGGTGGTGGCACTGGAGCGCGCCACCCTCTATGGCATCGTGGTCTACAACAACCGCAAGGTCGACTACGACAAGGTCGATCCCGTGGCAGCGCGGGAAATCTTCATCCGGCAGGCTCTGGTGGGCGACGACTGGGACAGCCCGCTGCCCTTTGTGGCCGCCAACCGCAAGATGATCCGGCAGGTCGAGGAAATGGAACACAAGTCGCGCCGGCAGGACCTGCTGGTCGACGACGAACTCATTTACGCCTTCTACGAGGCCCAGATTCCCGAACACGTCACCAACGCCCACCAGCTCGAAAAATGGTATCGCGCCGCCAGCCGTGGCCAGCCCGGGCTGCTGCGCATCAGCCGCGAGGAACTCATGCGGCACGAGGCTGCCGGCATCACCACCGACCTGTTTCCCCGCACCATCCGGCTGGGCGGAGTCGATTGCCGGGCCAGCTACCTGCACAAGCCGGGCGATTCCCGCGACGGCGTCACGGCCGACATCCCGCTCTTTGCCCTCAACCAGGTGGACGAAGAGCGCTGTGAATGGCTCGTGCCCGGCATGCTCAAGGACAAGATCCAGGCCCTGCTCAAGAGCCTGCCGCAGCGCCCGCGCAGCCGTTTCGTGCCGTTGCCCGAGAGCGCCCAGCGTCTGGCCACCCAGCTGCAGGACGAGGCTCCCGGATTCGCCCATGGAAGCCTGGTCGAGGCCCTGCTGCAGGCCGTGCGTGCCCATTCGGGACTGGACGTGAAGCGCACGGACTTCAAGCTCGACATGCTGCCCCCGCATTTGTTCATGAACCTGCGCGTCACCGACGAGCATGGACGCCAGCTGGGCATGGGGCGCAATCTGGGGGCACTCAAGGCGGAACTCGGCTCTCAGGCCCGGGGTGCATTCCAGGCGCTCGCCGTGCTCAGAACGCGACCCGATGCCGGAGCGGAAGGGGCCGAAGTCCCGGAATCTCCTGCCGCCGCACCCTCTTCGCGTGGACACACGCCGGCCACCCAGACCGGCAGCTCGGACACCGGTTCCGGAGGCGCTGCAGCCCCGCATGCGCCCGATGCCCTGCGCATCGACGAGGACCAGCGCTACACCGCCTGGGACTTCGGCGAACTCCCCGAAATCATGGAAATCCATCGGGGACGGCAGACCCTCATCGGCTACCCGGCGCTGGTCGATCAGCAGACTGCGGTGAGCCTGTCGGTATTCGATGAACCCGAGGTGGCCGAGGCCCGCCACCGTGCCGGACTGCGCCGCCTGTTTGCGCTGCACATCCGCGACGCGCTCAAGTATCTCGAAAAGAATCTGCCCGATTTCCAGCGCATGGCCGCAGCCTACATGCCGCTGGGTACGGCAGAGGAGCTTCGCCAGCAGATCCTGCAGGTGGCCATGGACCGGGCCTTCCTGATCGAGCCCCTGCCGCATGATGCCGACAGCTTCCGCCAGCGGCTTGAGGAAGGGCGCACCCGTCTCACCCTCATCGCGCAGGAAGTCGCCCGCCAGGCCGGCAGCGTCCTCGCCGAGTTCGCTGCCGCCAGCCGCAAGATCAAGGACACCCGCATCCAGCCCGAGGCCGTGGCCGATTGCGTCCAGCAGCTCCAGCGCCTGTGCGGTCCGCGCTTTCTGGCCGACACCCCCTGGGCCCAGCTGCACCATATGCCGCGCTATCTCAAGGCCATCGTCATGCGGCTCGACAAGCTGCGGGCCGACCCCGCCCGCGATGCTGCCCGCATGGCCGAGCACCGTCCGCTGGAGCAGCGCTACTGGCGGCTCGTGGCCGAACGCAAGGGCAAGGTCGATGCGCGCATGCAGGAATTCCGCTGGATGCTCGAAGAACTGCGCGTGAGCTTCTATGCGCAGGAGCTGCGCACCCCCCAGCCGGTGAGCGTCAAGCGCCTCGAAAAAACCTGGCAGCAGCTCATCCACTGACCCGGAGGCCCTGTCTGCGGGGCAGTGGCGCCAATACATCAAAAAAACATAGATTCACTTCACCTGAATCAAGAAAACCCCCACCCTGACAGAAAACTGTAATTCAACCGTCTATAGTTTTAACCGACATCAAACGCCCCGGGCGGGACGTGATGTCATGGTGGTATACGCACTGCCTTTTCATTTCTGTTCAGCGGGGCCACCGGCGTCTCTGCTGCTGGTCTCATCTCCAAGAGGACATCATGCCATTCCAACGTTCCCTGCTCATCCTTTCCCTGGCTGCTGCTGCAGCCCTGACCGCCTGCGGCAAGAAGGATGACGCCCAGGCTGCCGCCAGCGCCGCAGCATCCGCTGCCGACGTGGCTGCTTCCGCTGCCAGCGCAGCTGCTTCTGCCGCCACGGCCACTGCTTCTGCTGCAGCCGCTACGGCCGCCAGCGCTGCGTCCGTCGCAGCCGACGTCAAGGACACCGCCAAGAAGGTGGCAGGCGATGCCAAGGGCGGCAAGATCGACGCCGCTGCAGGCGAAGCCCTGTACAAGTCCACCTGCTCCGTCTGCCACGCTACCGGTGTGGCCGGTGCGCCCAAGTTCGGCGACAAGGCCGACTGGGGCCCCCGCATCGCCCAGGGCGATGCCGTGCTGTTCAAACACGCTCTGGAAGGATTCCAGGGTCAGAAGGGCGTGATGCCTCCCAAGGGCGGCTCCACCGCTTCCGACGACGAAGTGAAGTCCGCTGTCAAGTACATGACCTCCCAGATCAAGTAAGGTCTGTGCAGCTCCCGGCGGGCCCTGCCTCGGTGCAGGCATCCCGCTGGCAGGGCAGCATCCCACCGCAAGGCTCCGGCATTCCCGGAGCCTTGTTGTTTTCATGGGTGTCCAGCAGACGGGCGGCGAACCGGAGGCGTGCATCCATCCGGGAGAAATGCACCATTTGTCACATTTCGTTGGCCCGTACCATACCCCTGCGACAACGGATGGAGTACATTGCATGCACCGGGAGGAACCGTCAATTAATTGTCAGCCTTGGCTGCCCCCCTGGTGGAAAGCGTGTTCCATCCCGGCCACGTGTCCTGCCCGTCCATGGGGACGGAGGGATGCAGTGCTCATCCTCGTTGCATGAAAGGATTCCCATGAACATGACCCGTATGGCCGGCCTGCTGGCACTGGCTTGCACCGTTTCCCTCGCAGCCTGCGGCAAGAAGGCCGATGATCAGGCCCAGAAATCCGCCGATCAGGCCAACCAGGCTGCGCAGATGGCTGCTTCTTCGGCAGTCATGGTTGCATCGGCTGCCGCTGATGGTGCCAAGCACGCGACCGAAGTGACCAAGGGTGCAGCCAAGCAGGCTGCACAGGACGCCAAGGACGTGGCAAAGGACACCGCCAACGACGCTCTCCAGAAGGCCAACGAAGCCGCCCAGAAGGCCAAGGAAGCTGCCAAGAAAGACTGATTCCGTCTTCTTTGAATCGGGCTCCGGCGTGCGCCGGGTCCGTCTGCATCAGGCGCGATGGAGTCCTCCTGTGGGAGGCACATCGCGCCTTTGTCTTGTCTGGGTGGCTGAGGAGCTGGGGGGCCCAGACGCAGCGCACTGTGCTCCCGCAGGCTCAGCCCAGCCGGGCCAGCCGCTCCAGTGCCGCCTGCAGGGTGGCTTCCTGCTTGGCAAAGCAGAACCGAATGGTCTTCTGCTCGGTGCCATCGCCGTAGAAGGCAGCCACCGGAATGGCCGCCACTCCCAGTTCACGGGTGAGCCAGATGCAGAAATCCGCTTCTCCCAGATCGCGCTCCGGTCCCCGCAGATCGGCGTAGCTCACGCACTGGAAGTAGGTTCCCTCACAGGGCAGCAGGCGCAGCGGGGTGCGCGCCAGTCCCTGCGCAAACGCATCGCGCTTGCGCTGGTAGAAGGCCGACAGGTCCATGTAGGGAGCCGGGTTCTGCATGTATGCCGCCAGGCCATGCTGCATCGGGGTATTGACCGTGAACACGTTGAACTGGTGCACCTTGCGGAACTCCTGCATCAGCGGCGCAGGGGCTGCCACATAGCCGACCTTCCAGCCCGTCACGTGGTAGGTCTTGCCGAAGCTGCTCACCACCATGCCGCGTTCGGCCAGGCCCGGCACATGCGCCGCGCTGACGTGCATCCGGCCGTCGTACACCATGTGCTCGTACACCTCATCGCTGAGCACCAGCACATCGGTGGGAGCGAGAAGATCGGCAAGCTGCTGCAGTTCCTGCTCGGTCCACACGGTGGCCGTGGGGTTGTGGGGCGTGTTGAGCAGCAGCAGGCGGGTCTTGGGATCCAGCGCGGCAGCCAGCGCCGCAAAGTCGGGCCGGAAACTCCCACGTGTGAGGGGCACGCGCACCGGCACGGCACCGGACATCTCGATGGCGGGCACATAGCTGTCGTAGCACGGATCGAGCACGATCACTTCGTCGCCGGGCTGCGTCAGTGCCAGAATCGCAGTGAGCAGCGCCTGCGTGGCGCCCGCCGTGACGGTGATCTCGGTTTCTGCCTCGTAGCGGCGGCCGTGCAGGTGCACAATCTTGTCGCTGATGGCCTGGCGCAGCGCAGCAACACCCGGCATGGGCGGGTACTGGTTCCATCCTGCCTCCATGGCCTGCGTGACCCCGCGGATCAGGGCGGGATCACAGCCAAAGTCGGGGAAGCCCTGACCCAGGTTGACGGCGCCGGTCTGCGCTGCAAGTGCCGACATGGTCGAGAAGATGGTGGTTCCCACCTCGGGCAGACGCGAGGGCAGGGGAGACAGCAGGGGCTTGCAGGGTGCGTTCATGAGAGCAGTACCTCGGGCCATCCCATCGGATGGTCCGATGGGAGCGGAAAGATCAGAGTCCGTAGTCTTCGAACTGGCCGGTCATGGCCTTCATCACCAGCTGGCGAGGCAGCCGTTCGCTCAGCGATTCGGCAAACTCGTACACGAAGTCGCGCAGATACGCTCCGCGCTTGAAGGCGACGCGGGTGACATTCTTGCCGAACAGCGTGCCCAGCCGGCGATAGACAAGCCCGGGCTTGGGGTCATGCACCATGGCCATCTCGGAGACGATGCCCACGCCCAGACCGTGTTGCACATAGGTGATGATCACGTCCGAGTCGATGGCTTCGAGCACGATGCGGGGTTCCAGCTTGCGCTGTGCGAAGGCGTGGTCGATGCGGGTACGGCCGCTGAAGGACGGGTGGTAGGTGATCAGATCCACCTTGCACAGGTCTTCCAGGGTGATGCGTTCCTGGGTCGCCAGAGGGTGCTGTTCGGGCACCACGAGCACGTGCTCCCAGTCGTAGCAGGGCAGGCTGACCAGCTCGGGGTAATCGGCCAGCGATTCGGTGGCAATGCCAATCTCTGCCGATTCGTCGAGCAGCATGCGGGCCACTTGTTCGGGAGTTCCCTGGTGCAGGGCAATCTGCACCTTGGGGTAGGTATGGCGCAGCTTGGCGATGCAGTCCGGGAGCACATAGCGCGCCTGGGTGTGCGTGGTGGCAATGGAGAGGTGCCCGGCATCCTGCTTGCTGAATTCCTCGCCGATGCGCTTGAGGTTGCCCACCTCGCGCAGAATGATGTCGATGCTCTGGATGATGTGCCGGCCGGGTTCGGTGATGTGCTTGAGCCGCTTGCCGTGGCGCACGAAAATCTCGACGCCGAGTTCTTCTTCGAGCTCGATGATGGCCTTAGACACTCCCGGCTGGGAGGTATAGAGGGCTTTGGCCGTCTCGGTAAGGTTGAGATTGCGGCGAACCGCTTCCTGCACGAAGCGGAATTGATGAAGGTTCATGTCCCGGTCAATAAGGGAGATTCACATTTCCAGCAGAAATGCGAAGAAGTAATACCAAGTGGCAATCCGTGGATTTTATACACTATCCATTATTTTGACGCTCTGGTTTATTCCATCGAACCCAATGTGCAGAAGGGAAATGCCAAAAAGAAAAGGTACGAGCCATGTCGTACCTCTTGCAGACGCGCTGGCTGCAGAAAAAGCAGACAGCGGAGGGAAATAATTGGTCGGAGTGAAAGGATTCGAACCTTCGACCTTCTCGTCCCGAACGAGACGCGCTACCAGGCTGCGCCACACTCCGAAGCCATGAATTATAGCCTGACAAAAGCCGATTGTCAGGCATGGCCCCATTTCTTTTCTCTGGTCGGTGGGGCGTTCCTGCCGCACAGGGGGCGTGCGGGTCTTACCGGGACGCGGCGGCAGCGGTGCAGTGCTGCAGATCGCCAAGGGTCAGCTGCGCGACCAGAGCCGACAGTTCGGGACGGTCCCCGATGTTCTGGGACAGGTGAAAGTGGATGTGCGGGTGGGCCTGCCGTGCTGCGTCGACCAGGCGAGGCACGTCTTCCGTCACATGCCCGCCAGCGCCCAGGAACACGGGCACGATGAGGATGTGCGCGGGAGCATGTTCAGCCACCAGGGCAGACAGTGCGTCCGGCAGCTGGGGCGGCAGATAGTCGAGGTAGGCACAGGTGACGCGGACGGCGGGATCCTGTGCGGCAATGGCTGTCTGCATGGCCAGCAGGGGAGCGTTCCAGCCAGGGGCACGCGATCCGTGTCCGAGCAGAACGATGGCAGAGTCCGAAGCAGAAGTCGCTGCTGCGGACATGCCAGCGGAAGGGGAGACTGCGGATTGGGAGGAGGTCATCGCTTGAGTACCAGCCAGGTGAAGGCCGTCAGGGAAATGGCGGTGTAGATCAGGCTCGGAATGGCTGCAGCCAGCCAGGGCATCCAGGCATGCATGTTGCCGATGTAGCCGAAGACATTGTTGAGCAGGAAGAAGCTGATCCCGACCACCACGCCTCCGAACACTGCCGTGCTGATGTTGCCGGAGCGGAAGTGAAGATAGGCGAAGGGCAGCGCCAGGATCACCATGACCAGACAGCTCAGGGGGTAGAACACCTTGCGCCAGAACTGGATCTCGTAGTTGCGGGCGGACTGGTTGTTTTCCTTGAGATGGGAGATGTAGCGGTACAGCTCGAAGGTGGACATGCGGTCGGGATCGATGAGGGCAGCGGCCACCATGCCCTGGTGGATGCTGGTGTCGAGGCTCAGGCTGTCGAGATGGGTGCGCTGCATGCGGGCATGTCCCGTGTTGCCATCGGCCCCGACCAGCTGGTTGCGCTGCACATCGTGCAGGGTCCAGCCCTTGTCCGAGAAACGTCCCGATCCGGCCTCGATGGTGTCGGCGAGCAGTCCCTGTGCATTGAAGTCGAACACGCGGATCTGGCGCATCTCGCCGTCGGGGGTAAGTTCGTGGACGTTGATGATGCGGTCGTGGTCCGCCTGGTTCTCCTTCATCCACGCGCCGGTGCGACCCGCGGTGATGCGACCCTCGAAGCGGGCCTTGTAGAGCTGGGCGAGCTTGTTGGTTTTGGGCGCTACGTAGTCGCCCACCAGGAAGGTCCCCACGGTGAACAGCGCCCCCAGCACGAGCAGGATGCGCAGGGCACGCCATGGGCCCATGCCGCTGGTGCGCAGGATCGTGAACTCGGACGTCATGGCCATGTTGGCCATGACGAAGATGGCGCCGATGAGCACCGCAATGGGCAACAGCTCGTACACATGTTCGGGCACCAGCAGGGCGACGTAGACCATCGAGTTGAGCACGGTGTAGCGCACGGCTGCATTGCTGCTGCTGAAGTTGACTTCGTTGATGACATCGAAGAACAGGAACAGTGCCAGGAAGCTGAGCGTCACGAACAGCACGGCCAGGAGAATCTGGCGGTGGATATAGCGGGCAGCGACTCTCATGCCTGCCTCCCTTCACCGGCCGGCACGGGGCGCCGCGGCAGCAGCCGGTGCAGACTCCACTGGTTGTGGCGCATCCAGATCCACAGCATGGCGAGCGCGAAGATGCCTCCGTGCAGCAGAAGCAGCATGCGGGGCATGTCGATGCGTCCGCGCGTGATCCAGTCCTGCGCGAAGTTGATCAGGTTGTAGTAGACGGTGAAGAACAGCAGGGCCAGCACCAGACTGCCGCTGCGGCCCGAGCGCGGATTGACCTTGGATGAGGCCAGCGCCAACAGCATGAAGTTGATGCCTGCGAGCGCCATGCTGATGCGCCACCCGAGCTCGCCCTGGTACTGGGGAGCGGGGAGCTGCAGCAGGCGCAGGGTGGGGATGGCGCGCGGCGGAGTGGCTGCCAGGGTCTGGGGATCGTCGAGCGAGCCATGCAGTGCCTGCGAGCGGTCGCCGATGCGGATGCCGTACTCCTGGAACCGGCTTACCGTGAGCGTGTGGTCGTCGGCGATCTCGGTGCTCTGGCCATTGGTGAGCACGGCAAACCGGCTGTTGCCCACATCCTTGACCTGTCCGCTCTGGGCCGTGACGATCTGCTCGCTCTTGGGCTGCCGAGCGAAGATGAACAGCTTGCGCCCTGCCGCAGAGGCGCCCGAGAGGGCGGCGGCAGACGTGGCACTGCGATCGTCGCCGTCGATGTAGAAGACCCGGTTGCCGTCGCTGGATTCCTGGAACTGTCCGGGAGCGATGCGGTCCACGTCGCCCCGGGTCTGGTAGCGCTGGCGCAGCTCCTGGGTCTGCGCATTGGCCCAGGGCCAGCCCACGAGCGACAGCACGGCCACCACCAGCACCACGGGCAGGGTGAACTGCAGCAGCGGGCGGATGAACTGGAACAGGCCCTGCCCGCTGGAGAACCATACGGCCATTTCACTGTCGCGGTACATGCGCGACAGGGTGTAGACGATGCTGATGAACAGGCTCAGGGTGAGAATGGTAGGAAAATAGGCCAGCACCGTGAAGCCGAGCACCAGCGAGACTTCCGATGGGTTGATGGCTCCCTGATTGGCAAAATTCAGGGTCCGGATCAGCATCATCGTCATCACGATGATCACGAGCACGAACAGGGTGGCGCTGAAAGTCCGCGTCAACTCGTGGCGAATGGATGATTGGAATAACATGCGCTAGTGCTGAGATTTACAGCGTCAAGAAAGGGCAGACATTATCATGATTTTCACGCTTTCCCATGACGACCTCCTGGCTGCAGGCAAGGGCCACCACGAGGTACTGGTGGTGCTGGTGGCAGAGGGCTACGACGGCTCCTTCGCTTCCACGAGCGAACTGGCGGCCTGCATGGCACAGGCTGCCGAGCAGGGGCATCTGCGCACCGAGGCCGGCAAGCGACTCGATGTGTACCGTCCCGAGGATGCCGCCAGCGGACGTGTGGTGATTCTGGGCGTGGGCAGTGGGCGTGCGGCCGACATTCAGGAGCCGCTCCAGAAGCTGGCCCGCGAGCTGGCTCCCGAAGTGCGCAGCCTGGCCGTGTGCTTTGCGCAGGATGCCCACCCCGAGCAGCTTCAGGCGGCCATGCTGGCCGTGGCACGCGGTGGCTATCTCTATGGCGATACCAAGCCCTCTGCCAAGGCAGGCATCGAGAAGGTGGCCCTGGGGGCACCGAATGCGCACAGCCTGGAATCGGCGTGGGCCGAGGGGCAGGCACTGGTCGCAGGGGTGGAGCTTGCGCGAGGCTGGGGCAACCGTCCGGCCAACCATGCCACGCCTTCGCAGCTGGCCGATGCGGCACAGGACATCGTCCGTCAGGGCAATGCCGCTGGCGGCAAGCGCTTTGCCTGCCAGATATTGGATCAGGCCCAGGTCGAAAAGCTCGGCATGGGGGCCTTTCTGGCCGTGTCAAAGGGTTCTGAAGAGCCGCTGCGTTTCATCGTGCTGGAATACCGTGGCGCGAATAAGGCAGATGCACCGCTCGTGTTTGTGGGCAAGGGCATCACGTTCGACAGCGGCGGCATTTCGCTCAAGCCGGGCGCCGGCATGGACGAGATGAAGTTCGACATGTGTGGCGCTGCCAGCGTGCTGGGCCTCTTTGAGGCACTGCGCCATGCGCGTCCGTCCATCAATGTCGTGGGACTGATCCCCTCGTGCGAGAACATGCCGAGTGGGCGTGCCATCAAGCCCGGCGATGTGGTCACCAGTCTCAGCGGGCAGACCATCGAGATTCTCAACACCGATGCCGAAGGGCGCCTGATTCTGTGCGATGCCCTGACCTACGCGGAACGCTTCCAGCCACGGGCCGTGGTCGACATCGCCACGCTGACCGGCAACTGCGTGCTGGCACTGGGCCATCTGCGCAGCGGCCTGTTCACCACCGACGACGCTTTGGCTGGCGCGCTGGAGGAGGCTTCCCGCACCAGCGCCGATCTGCTGTGGCGCCTTCCCATGGACGACGTGTACGGCAAGGGACTGCGATCCAACTTCGCCGACATGGCCAACGTGGCAGGACGGGAAGCAGGAGCCATCTCGGCGGCCAAGTTCCTCGAGAAATTCACGTCTGCCTATCCCTGGGCGCATCTGGACATTGCCGGCACGGCCTGGGATCAGGGCGCGGAGAAGGGGGCCACGGGGCGTCCGGTGCCGCTGCTGCTGAAGTTCGTGCTCGCGCAGGCGGCCAGCCCGGTGGCCTTTGCTGCGCCTGCTGACGCACCGGCAGCCACGGTTGCTCCTTCGGCACGCACCGCCAAGTCTGCCAAGTCCGTCAAGGGGGCAGACGCGACCGGCGCCAAGCCCAAGTCGGCATCCCGGGCCAAGGCGTCCCGTTCCAGCAGCAAGTGAGTGCAGGACTTGCCGCCTGCCCCTGAACATCCACCGCCATGACCGAGATTTCCTTCCACTTCAACATCCCCCAGCGGGTGCCCTATGTCTGTCGCCTGCTGCGCAAGGCGACGGCCAAGGGCGCCCAGCTGCTCGTGACGGGGCCCCGCGAGGAGCTCGAAGCCATCGACCGCATGCTCTGGCAGCTGTCCCCGGTGGATTTCGTCGGGCATGCCTGGATTGAGGCATCCAGCGACGGGGATGAAGGGGAGGGAGCGGAACATGCAGCCATGGCCGTGGCGAGGGAGCGGGCGCGCGTGTGGCTGTCCGAATCGGTCTGTGCGAGCGATCGTCACCGGGTGCTGGTGAACCTGCATGCCTCCATCGCCGAGGGATTCGAGCAATTCGAGCGGCTCATCGAGATTGTTTCCCTGGATGCCTCCGACCGCAACGACGCCCGTCAGCGCTGGCGCTACTACGGTCAGCGGGGCTACCAGATCATTCGGCATGATGTTCAGGTAACTGGTGGATAATTTCCACCTACATGAACCTGCATGCCGATATTTTCCGGATCGCGGAAGGAGGCCTTCGATGACACAGACCAATCCCCCTCGCTTCGTGCCTACCCTGACCGAAACCCTCACGGATGGCAACATTCCGAGTACGGTATCCGACGATTCGCGCTACCTGCAGCAGCGTCGGCTGCAGGAGCCGGATTCCATGCTCGATCTCGATCTGGGAGAGCTGGAGACTTCGGGGCCCAAGGTCGCCCATGTGCCGCCCCTGAGCGAATACCAGCGCACCACGGTTTCGGCTGCTCCTCACATGGGCGGCCCGGCTGCGCGGGATGCGGGACACGCTGCCGCGCCCGTCCGGCAGGGGGCTGCCGCTTCTGTCCAGGGCAGGAACGCTTTGGCCGATGCACCAGTGCCGGCATCGTCTGCAGGTTCTGCTGCCCCCATGCCATCTGCTGCGGCGCGTGCCGCCGAGGCAGCCTTTCCGGCAGACTGGCAGCGGCAGCTCCAGGAACACATCCAGCGCGCCGTGCGGCAGGAGCTCCAGCAGCAGCTGCCTTTCATGCTGCTGCAGTGGTCGCAGCAGATCGAGGAAAAGCTCTCTCCCCAGCTGCAGGCCCATCTGGTCAGGCTCATCGAATCCTGGCGTGCTGCCCGCTGAGCGGGCTTGCACCGATGTCCTGCCCATAACTCTCACCGATTCGCCTGTGTGAAGACGGTGGGGGGGTGCGCTTTCTGCAGAGGAGCCAGCCGTGTCATTGCGTGAGAGCCGCTCCCTTTCGTCAGGGTCTTCCGAAACCGAACGCTATTGGCGCCTGTACGCCCATCCAGCGCAGGCCTGGTGGCATGCCAGTGTGGCTCTGGTGCTGCTGGCGCTCGGAATCGGCATGGGCATCTGGATGCTGCGGCTGGCCAGCGAAGCCTGGTGGGAGCCGGCGGCCCTCCCAGGGCCCTGGGAACTGCTGCTGTGGCTGGAAATGGGCATTGCCTGGTGGATTCCCTGCAGCCTGTGGGCTGTCCATATCGGGTTGCGCCGTCCTCTGGGCTATCTGTTGTCCGTGTACGGGCACATCCGATGGGGCGTTCTGATGCGCGCCTGGGCCGTGGCGCTTGCAGCGGCCGGGGGGATGGCCGTTCTTGATTTCTGGATCACGGGGGCACTGCCTGCGCATCGTTTCGCCGTGCCATGGGCAGCGGTGGCGGTGCTGGTTCTGTTCACTCCCCTGCAGGCAGCGGGCGAGGAGCTGGTCTTCAGGGGCGCGCTGCAGCAGATCATGGCCTGCTGGGCCGGGCGATGGACGGGCCGTGCGTGGCTGCGGCATATCCTGGTGCTGGCGATGCCCTCGCTGCTCTTTGCGGCCCTGCACGGCCAGCAGGATGTCCCGCTCTTTGCGATGCGGTGCCTGCTCGGTCTGGTGTTCGCCTGGGTGACCGTGCGCACGGGAGGGCTGGAAGTGGCCATGGCCCTGCATGCTGCCAACAACCAGGCGGCGATAGCCGAAGCCCTGTGCGCGGGGCGCGTGTCCGCGCTGCTGCTCGACACCCACATGGCATGGCCCACACTGGGGCTGCAGCTCGGTGGTACGCTGGGCGTGGCCTGGCTGCTGGTGTGCAGGAGCACGGCGCCGAAGCAGACGGGGCAGATGCCAGGAGCGTCGCAAGGAGGCTGATGACGGTACAGCCCGCAGCGGTCAGGCAAGAGGTCAGAGCGTCAGGGTGCAGCCATCCCCGCTCGACGGACGCCAGACCCGAACCTTGGCTGGCTGCACGCCACGGGCCTGGATTTCGCGGGCGATGTAGCCGCACAGATTTTCCAGGGTGGGCTGCCCCAGGCCAGGAACCTCATCGAGGTAATGGTGGTCGAGCTGGCTGCGCAGGGCGGCAATGTGCGTGCGCAGGATCGCAAGATCGACCACCATGCCGGTATCGTCTTCGGGCGCGCCCCGCACGCAGATCTCGGCGTGGTAGGTGTGCCCATGGATGCGGCGGCTGCCGGCCACTTCGGCCGCATCGTCGAGCTTGCGGCGCAGGGTATGTGCCGCCTCGAAGAAGAAGGACTGGCTGAGTTCGTAATGCATGGTCAGTGGAAACAGGGAAAGGGCATCAGCGGATGCCGGTGATCTTGTGTGTCTGCAGGCTCAGGCGCCAGGTTGGCCGTTCCATGCACAGCGCAATGCAGTCCTGCACGTGGGCTGCGCGAGAGGCATCGTCAAGCGGTTGGAGCAGGTAATGCCGGAATCGGGATGCTTCCAGGGTTGGCAGGTCCATGCCCGCCTGCGGCCATACGACCTTGAGCTCGTCGCCTTCGCGCTGCACCCAGTGCCCCAGCGATTTGGGGCTCACGCACAGCCAGTCGATGCCGGCAGGTGCAGCAATGCTGCCATTGGTTTCCACTGCAATCTCGAAACGTGCACTGTGCAGGGCATCGATGAGTGCGGTATCCACCTGCAGGAGCGGTTCGCCGCCCGTGAGCACTGCAAACCGGGGCCCGTTGTCCTGCGTTGGCCACAGGCTGGCCATGCGGGCGACCAGCTCTTCGGCAGACTGGAACCGGCCCCCCAGCGTCCCATCGGTACCGACGAAGTCGGTATCGCAGAAGGTGCAGATGGCGTGTGGACGATCCTGCTCCCTGCCGTTCCAGAAATTGCATCCGGCGAAGCGGCAGAAGACGGCGGGACGTCCCGCCTGCAGTCCTTCCCCCTGGAGGGTATAGAAAATTTCCTTGACCTGATAGCTCATGATGGTGAGGGCGCATTATGCCCTCGGGCGGGCCTCTGCGTCATCTGCCGGGATGGCGAGACAGGGCAAAGCCGTCCTTTTTGCAACACACTTGCATTTTCTGGCTACAATGGACCGGAAAAACAAGGGGGTGTGTGCGTGTCTGATGTGCCATCACCAACTGCACCCCCATTCTCTTGCCGAATCCTTTCCCATGAAATCCCTTCTTCTGGACAGCGTGGCATGGCGCCTCGCAGGCTTGGCGGTGCTGTTGCTCGTGATCTGGCTGGTGTATGGAGCGGTGGTATAGCCATGCCTCTCGTCCTGGACAATGTCACCGTCACCTATCGCAGCCTGCCTGCCGTGCATCACGTCTATGCCCGATTCGACGAAGGATGCTCCTGGGCCATTTATGGTCCCAATGGCGCGGGCAAGAGCACCCTGCTCAAGACCATCATGCGGCTGATGCCCTGCAGTACCGGAGAAGTGCGCTGGGAAGGCCTGCAGCGGCGCGATCTGGCTTACCTGCCTCAGCAATCCGAGATGGACCGCAGTCTGCCCATGACTGTCTTCGAGCTCACGGCACTGGGACTCTGGCATGAGCTGGGTCTCTTCGGCGGTCTGCGTTCCCGGCAGGCTGCACGGGTCATGCAGGCCCTGGAGCGGGTCGGCATGGCCGATTTTGCACACCGCCAGATTGCCGCACTGTCCACAGGACAGTTCCAGCGCGTGCTCTTTGCCCGCATGCTGGTGCAGGATGCCCGTTTCCTGCTGCTCGACGAGCCCTTCAACGCCATGGATGCGCATACCACGCAGGCCTTGCTGACGGTGTTGCAGGAATGCGTGCATGCAGGCAAGGGCGTGATCGCCGTGGTGCATGACCAGTCCCAGGCGCGACACTGCTTCCATCATGCGCTGCTGCTGGCGCGGGAAGTGATTGCCGAAGGTCTGAGCCACGACGTCTTCACCCCCGACAACGTGCAGCGCATGAACATGTTCCGGCAGGACGCCCCGGTCGTGGCCTGGTGCGACATCCCTCCTGATGCGTCGGCGCATGCGGGGCTTTCGGCACCCACGCATGTGCATCTCCATGCAGAGCCGGGGAATCTCGCCCCTTCTTCTGCGCCCCCCGCTTCGCCGCCGCACTGAAGAGGCCATGCATCCGCCATCGGCCCCGCAGGGAACTGCGCGGTGGCGGTCAGGTGTAAGCCCCCGTATTCCTGTGTCGCTTTCACGACCAGACCTCCGACTTTCAAGGTGCCGCATGCTGCACGATATCTTCATCTCCCCCTTTTCCGATTTTGACTTCATGCGCCGTGCCCTTGCGGCCGTTCTGTTTCTGGCGCTGAGTGCAGCGCCCATGGGGGTACTGCTGATGATGCGCCGCATGAGCCTCATGGGAGATGCCATCAGCCACGCGGTACTGCCCGGCGTGGCGCTTGGCTACATGGTGGCCGGATTCAATCTCATGGCCATGGGGCTGGGTGGTCTCCTGGTGGGACTGCTGGTGGCGCTGGCCGTAGGGTTGGCCAGCCGCTATTCGAGCCTCAAGGAAGATGCCAACTTCGCAGCGTTCTACCTGACCTGTCTGGCCTTGGGAGTGCTGCTGGTGAGTCGGCAGGGCAGTCAGGTCGATCTGCTGCACCTGCTGTTCGGCTCCGTGCTGGCCGTGGATCAGCCTGCCCTCACGCTCGTGGCCATCGTCGCCAGCATCACGCTGACCATGCTGGCCGTGATGTACCGGCCCCTCGTGGTGCAGATCGTCGATCCCGTCTTCCTGCAGTCGGTCGGGGGACGGGGCACGGTGTGGCACGTGGCCTTTCTCATGCTGGTGGTGCTCAATCTGGTGGCTGGATTCCAGGCTCTCGGCACCCTCATGGCTGTAGGGCTGATGATGCTGCCGGCCATCGCGGCACGCCTGTGGGTCAGCCGCATGGGGAGCATCATGCTGCTGTCCAGCGTGCTGGCAACGCTGTGCGGATATGGGGGGCTGCTGCTGTCCTACCACGTCGACATGCCATCGGGGCCCGCCATCATCCTGCTGTGCGGCATGGTGTATCTGTGCTCTCTGCTGTTCGGATTGCAGGGAGGCATGCTGGCACGCTGGCTGCAGGGGCGTCGCCATCGTGCACTGCTGCTGGGGGGAACAGTCGCATCATCCCGTCACTGAATGCAACGGGCCATGGTCATGTCGAGAAAACGACACTGCCCTGCCTGACTACCTGACTCGGAGGAGCCTCCAGAAGAGGGGCTCCTCCTTGAGGCAACTTCTTCACATCCTGCGTCCAGCCACCAGTCCCTGCAGCAGGGCACCCAGCAGGATGCCTCCGAGCGACCACAGCATCGAGACGTTGCCCGCTCCCAAGCCTGCAATGGCCGGACCGGGACAGACCCCACCCAGACCCCAGCCCACACCAAAAAGCGCCGATCCGATCAGCGTGTTGCGCGTCCAGTGGCTGCAGTAGGTATCCATTTCCCCGCCGCAGACAGGATGTTCGCAGGTGCGGCCCAGGCGAAATCCCACCATGGCGACCACCACAGCTCCTCCCATCACGAGCATCAGCCCCAGATCGTGAAAGGTCAGGAAGGACAGAATCACTTCGGGTCTGGTCATCGTCGAGAGTGCGAGACCAAAACCGAACAGCACGCCGCCCATCAGGGTGGCGAGGGCACGACTGCTCTTGAAATTCGAAGGCATGAGAATTCTCCAGATCGGCTGATTCAGCGGTTGAACAGATTGGCGGTGATCATGGCCGTGACCATGAAAGTCACTACGGCTGCCAGAGAAGCCGGTTGCAGCCAGGCCAGTCCGCAGATGCCGTGCCCCGATGTGCAGCCTCCGCCCAGACGGGCGCCATATCCGACAAACATGCCGCCCACGAGCAGTTTCCACCAGGGAATCTGGGTGCCCAGCGCCTGTCCGTCATGGAAGAACAGCATCCAGAGGAAGGCACCCACAATCAGGCCCAGCGCATACACCAGCCGCCAGACACGTGTCGAAGTGAATTTGGTCTGCTGAAAGAATGGCGTTTGCACAAGGTAGGACCATGTACTGCTGAACACCGAGCTCATTCCCCCGATGCGCCCGGTCAGGACGTAGAGAATCGCCACTCCCAGCCCCATGATCATGCCGCCCAGAAGATAGTGCAGCCATCCCTGCGGAAAGGGAGGAAGGTAGAAAGAAAAGCTATGCATGGTGAAAACGCGCTCCAGAAAAAACAATCTATTTTTTGGTGAATTCTAGGGCAGTCCTTCCATGTCTGCAGGCGTCAGCCCAGTTCCTGCTGGCTGACATGGGGTATCGGAGCGGACGTCCGCTTGCAAGCCCTTGCCGATCGGCCTGGTCACCGTCCATGGCAAGGAGGGTGGGGGTGGGAGAGGAAGAGGGGATGGAACAGGACTGGCAGGCGCACGGGTACGCGCTTCACGGCATCGATGCGGCCATGACCAAGCAGCCTGCGGGAAGCATGTGTGAGCATCCTGAGGCGTTGGTACCTGGGCCCGGTGGGACGGTGCACACAGAAACCCGCACAGCTCGAACTCTCTGTGTGCATGCAGGGAGCGAGCAAAAGGGTGGATCGACGGTCAGTAGCGTGGAACGTCGGGATACACGTCGGACACGGCTTCGATTCCGCCCGTGACATTGGCGATATGGCGGTATCCGATCTGGCTCAGGAAGCGGCTGACCTGCACGCTGCGCACACCGTGGTGGCACAGGCAGGCCAGGCATGCTCCCTCGCGCGGGAGGGCATTGAGCGCCCCGGGAATGCGTCCCATGGGCACATGCTGCAGCGTGATGCCGAGTGTCGCTGCCAGGGGCTCGATGTTGGAAGTCTGATATTCCCAGTCCTCACGCACATCCAGCACGATGGGCGTGAGTCCCTGAGTGTCACAGGCCTGGGTCCAGCTCGACAGATTACGGGGGTCTATTTCCTGCCACATGATGTGCGTGCTCAGAACGTGAAGGCAGGGGTATCGGACACACCTTCCAGGCGCGGGATGACCACATCCCAGGGCTGCGTCGTCTGGAACACCGTGTCGCTTTCACGGGTGACGACCGTGGCGCGCATCATCGGCTCATCGCCCACCACGGCAATCAGTCGACCACCCACGTTGAGCTGTTCGAGCAGGCTGTGCGGCACGTGCGATACCGATCCGCACAGCACGATGGCATCGAAGGTGCCTGCCTGGGCTGCCAGCGCAAAGCCATCGCCGGTTTTGAGATCCACGCGCTCGATGCCTGCGTGGCGCAGGTTCTGGCGGGCGAGATCCGCGAGTTCCGGATGAATCTCGAACGCCAGCACATGATGCGCGCAGTGGGCGAGCAGGGCGGTCATGTAGCCGGAACCGGCGCCGATCTGCAGCACCTTGTCCTGTCCGTGAGGCTGCACGTCCTGCACCAGGCGGGCCTGTACCCGCGGCTCCAGCATCATTTCCCCATAAGACAGGGGAATCTGAAGATCGGCAAAGGCCAGGTTGCGATAGGCAGGAGGACAGAAATCTTCACGCTTGACCCGTTGCAGGAGATCGAGAAGATGCGCATCCATCACACCCCACGGACGAATCTGCTGCTCGATCATGTTGAAGCGGGCTTGTTCGACGTTCATGTGTGCTCCGAAGGTGACTGTGTGACTGGTGGTCAAACCTTCATTTTACGCCACAGCACGCCCCCGTTGCATCCGGAGCGCCGGCCTGTGCCCCGGGCTGGGCCTGCGGATGCTCTATGAAAGACGCTATATCCTGGACGCAAGGGTGGACAATGGCGGATATGGCACCATTGATCCTACGGAAATAGCTGGTTTCCAGAGCAGTGAGAGAAGCCAGGGGTATTGGACCTTTCTGCATGTTGGTGCAGCAAGGTCCATGGCCAAAGTTTTCGACGATGAGGTTGACCATGGAGACAATGCACAGAGAGGTTCCGCACGCGACGGAGCATGCCAACGCAACCATCACGCTCGCAGGGGGGTGTTTCTGGTGCCTTGAAGCGGTTTTCCGCGAGGTTCGCGGTGTGGTGGATGTGGAATGCGGGTATTCCAATGGCACTCAGGAACAGGCAAGCTACGATGCAGTGTGCACGGGCCAGACTGGCTATGCGGAAGTCGTACGCATCGAGTTCGATCCTGCCATGGTCTCCCTGCAGCAGCTGCTCGATATCTTCTTTGCCTCCCATGACCCGACCAGCCTGAATGGCCAGGGAGCGGATATCGGCACGCAATATCGCAGCGCCATATTCTGCAGCAGTGACGCGCAGCAGCGACAGGTGATGCAGTGGCTGGACGAAGCTCGCCGGCACTATGCGCATCCCGTGAGAACCGAGGTGGCACGCTGTGAACGCTACCACCGGGCCGAGGAATACCATCAGCGCTATTTCGAGAATCACCCCTATCAGGGATATTGTGCGGTGGTCGTGGCGCCCAAGGTGGATGCATTCCGCCAGGCTTTTCCGGAGTGGCAGCGCACTGCGAGCTGACCGAAGGATTCATGGTTGCTGGAGGTGCCTTGGCCGCCTCCAGGCGGGTGCGGAGCATGCCGCCATTCCCAGTTCCCAGGCGCCCTTTCTGTGAAGGAGCGCCTGGAACAAGGGCCGTGTCAGGGGGCGAGACGTTCGCGCAGCCAGACACCATCCGCCTGCAGTCGATAAGAGAGCCGATCATGCAGGCGGCTCTTGCGTCCCTGCCAGAATTCCCAGCGGTCGGGTACCAGCCGGTACCCTCCCCAGTGCGGGGGGCGGGGAGGATGCAACATGAACTGGGCACCATAGCGGGCTGCATTGGCCACCAGCACTCCCCGGTTGGCAATCACCTGACTCTGGGGGCTTGCCCAGGCGCCAATGCGATGATCCAGGGGGCGGGTGGCGAAGTAGGCATCGCTTTCTTCCGCGCTCACTTTCTGCACCTTGCCTTCGATGCGAACGACCCGTTCGAGCTCGACCCAATGGAACTGCAGCGCCGCATAGGGATCTCCTGCGAGCTGCTGGCCCTTGCGGCTCTGGTAGTTGGTGTACCAGACGATGCCGTGTTCGTCATACCCCTTGATGAGCACCACACGGGTACTGGGCCGCATGTCGCTGCCTACCGTGGCCACCGTCATGGCATTGGGCTCGGGCAATTCGGCCGCGATGGCTTCCGTCAGCCATTGATCGAACTGCACCATGGGATCGGCCTGGGAGGCTTCTTCATTCAACTCTGCGCGTTCATAGCTTTTGCGCAGGTCGGCAATGTGGGGGTTGTGGGATTTCATGGCTTGGAAAATAAGGACGTTCAATGGTGGATTATGGCGCGCATGCCGCAACAGCGGAGTGTGGTTGCGGTATTGGGGGACAGGCCATGTTCGCAAGAGAAGGTTCACCCCGTACAATGACGCTTTCCTGAACGTGCCTCCCCCTTTTTTCTGTCCGGGATCGGCAGCATCTCTGTGCACAGGAAGTGCGACTGCAGGCGCGAGACGCCCGCAGCCGGTACAGGGCGCTGCGCTCCGACAAGGTTTCCAGGTTTCCCTCTTTTTTTAGCTATTGGAGTTTCTATGTCTTTGATGACTCAAGATGATGATATGGATCAGAAGCCGGTCGTATGGATCGTGCTCGGGGCCGTCATCCTGGCCGTGGTGGCCCTGGTTCTGGGTGTTGGCATGTCGCGCGCCGGAGTGTTCTCGCATGGCAAGAAAGCAGCCTCCGTGCAGGCCACTGCCAGTGCGGCAGCCAGCTCTCCGGTGGCACTGCGCAACGACGAGGCCGCTGTTCAGGTGGTGGATGGGGTTGTGCAGTTCTACTTTGCCGTTGGCAAGGCCGATCTGGCTCAGGGCGCACAGGCTGCACTGGCAGATGCCGTGGCTGCCGCCAAGTCCGGCAAGAAGCTGGTGGTGAGTGGCTATCACGACAGCACCGGCAGTGCCAAGCTCAACGAGGAACTGGCCAAGAAGCGCGCCTTCGCGGTGCGTGATGCCCTGCGTGCCCAGGGCGTGGCCGAGTCGTCCATCGAACTCAAGAAGCCGGCCTCCACGCCGCATACCCAGGGCAGCGATGCCCAGGCACGTCGCGTGGATGTGGCAGTGCAGCACTGATCTGACGCATGCGTCATGCATATCCGCCAGGCCCATGGCGGCGGATATGCCACCAGCGCCCCGCTCAAGCGGGGCGTTTTTGTTTTTGGGGTGACTTTTCTTTCGGCGCGTGAGAGAACATGGTTCTCAGTGCAGCTCGTCCGCCATGGAATGCAGCAAATCCACCTGCTCGGTCAGCGGCTGGGGCACCGGGAGTTCTCCGCGCAGCACTGCCAGGCTGTAGCGTGCGGCTGCCTCTGCCGTGGTTTCCTGCGGCAGATCGGGGAGGCTGGCCAGACTCCCACCCTGGGCCGGGCGCTGTGCTGCGAGCGTTCCGTGCAGGTAGCCATTGAGCTGCGGGAGCCGGCGGGGATCGGCCACCGGTTCGCCCTCTGTGCCGCGCAGCAGCAGCGCATGTCCCTGCATCAGTGCAATGGTGGCCGCCATGGACTCGGCGTATTCGGGATGGGTGTAGCTGCCGACCACAATGGTTCGTGCAGCAGCAGGAGTGCCTGCCAGAGGATTCATGAGCTTGACCAGACTGTGCGCGGAATTGCGCAGGCCTACGCTGTAGCGGACGCGCAGGATACGGGGCAGTCCAGGGCACAGCGCGCCGGTATCCACCCAGGCGGGAAGGGTGTCACCGCTCGCGTTCAGCCCCGCTGACATCGCGGCAAGTACCTCAGGTGCAGTGATGCGACGAGCTTCCGTGCGCATGCCGTGCAGCAGCACCTGGAGGCCGGCCCGCTGCAGCAGAACGGCCAGCAGGGGAGTGAGCAGGGGCAGCTTGCGGGCCCCGTTGTAGCTAGGGAGCACCACGGTGGTGGCACGCGCCGGGTCTGGATGCAGAGAAGCAGGTACTCTCAGGCGGGCATGCGTGGCATCGAGAAACCCGGCCATCTCTTCCGGGGTTTCGCTCTTGATCCGCATGGCGATGCAGAAGGCTCCCAGTTCCAGATCGCCAACCTGTCCGTCAAGAATCCATCCCCAGAGCTGGCGTGCCTGCTCGAAGGTCAGGTTGCGCATGCCGTCCTTGCCACGGCCGATTTCCTTGAGATAGGGGATGAGAGAAGCATTCATGCCCCGATTGTCTCCGAGATGGCGTCCGGACGGGCATGTGCCGGAAATGGGCGGACAACCTACTCCAGTTCCTGGGCAGGGAGATGGGGAGGTTCTGGCAAAGAAAAACGGGTTACAGATTGCTCTGTAACCCGTCTCTATATGGTCGGCGTGGCGGGATTCGAACTCGCGACCCCTTGCACCCCATGCAAGTGCGCTACCAGGCTGCGCTACACGCCGAAGACATGAATTATAGGGTAATTTCGGATGATTTTCGAGAGGGAAGAAAAAATTGTGGAGGTGTGCCGGTGGCAGGCCAAACACCAGGCATCAGGCATCAGGCAAGCAGATCGCGGATGGCCCGCAGCTCCTGCACGACCTGGGAGAGCGTCACGACATGTCCGGACAGCGGGGAACCGGCATGGTCGGCCAATGGGAAGACGGCGTGCACGGGCTGCGGGGCGGCAAAGGAGGCTGCCGGTGCGCAGTCCGAAGGCAGGGAGGATGGCTGCAGGGCAGCGTGATTGTCTTGTGGGGAGGCCGGGGTGGCAGAGGCTCCCCGACAGCCGTCGAGCTGGTGGCGTGCGCCATTGATGGTGAAGCCCTGCTCATACAGCAACGCCCTGATGCGTCGCACCATGAGCACTTCGTGATGCTGGTAATAGCGGCGGTTGCCGCGCCGCTTCATGGGACTGAGCTGGGTGAATTCCTGTTCCCAGTAGCGCAGCACATGGGGCTTGACGCCGCACAGTTCGGCTACTTCACCAATGGTGAAGTAGCGCTTGGCCGGAATGGGAGGAAGAGAGGGGGTGCTCATGGCGACGGACAGGTAGGGAACGGCCATTATGCGGCAAAAGATCCCCTGTCCGACATGGCCATGCAGCAAGGCAGCAGGTGCCAGAGAGGGTTCTGCCCATGCCACCGATGTCCCGATTGCCATGGGCGGTAGGGGGTGTCCGAGGAGCATTTCCGCCTTGGACGAGGCGGGGCAGGTGACGCGAGAGAGGGGCGGCCGGCTTATTCGTGGCCTTCGGCTGCATCGAGTGCTGACAGATCCTCACCCTGGACGACGGATTTCAGCTTGTGGCTGGCGTGGAAGGTGACGACCCGACGGGCATCGATCGAGATCAGTTCACCGGTGCGGGGGTTGCGGCCGGGCCGGGGCGACTTGGCGCGCAGCTGAAAATTGCCGAAGCCCGAGATCTTGACATCTCGCCCATCCACCAGTTCCTGCACCACCAGATTGAAGAAGGCATCTACCATGTCCTTGGCTTCGCGCTTGTTCAGGCCGATGTTGTCGAAGAGTTCCTCGGCCAGCTGGGCTTTGGTCAGGGTCGGGGTTTCGAGTGAATCGAGCGCGATGTCCATGGCAGGGGCAGTCGGGGAAGAGGAAGTGAGAAAATTGTAAGCGAGATGGGGCGGTGCCTGCGGCACCGTCCGCATCAGCTGCGCAGGCGAGCGCCCAGCTGCTTCGTCAGCTGGGACAGAACGGCTTGCCGGGTAGCTTCGATGGTGTCTTCGGTCAAGGGGGCCTGGTCGTCGAGCAGGCGCAGGCGAATGGCCACGCTTTTCTCGTCGCTCTGCAGCCAGTCGGCGGGCTGCCCCTTGGAAGGGCGGAACACGTCGAAAACGGTGGCTTCGCGCAGGAGACCCTGTGCCGGAGTGGCCATGACGGCCGCGAGCAGGGCATCATGGGTGACCGACTCCTTGACGATGACAGCGATGTCACGATCGACGGCCTGGTACTTGGAGATGGGCGCCGTACGCGGCAGGGGGCGCTGCACCACAGCTTCCCAGTCGAGCTCGAAGACGACCGGAGCGAGCGGAAGGGCATAGGCCTGGCGCCAGCGCGGATGCAGTTCGCCGATGTAGCCGATGGGCTTGCCCTCGACCATCACGCGTGCACAGCGTCCGGGATGGAGGGCCGGATGTTCGGCTGCCTCGAACGTGGCGCACACGGGCGACAGCAGGGCCTCCACATCGCCCTTCACGTCGAAGAAGTCCGCAGGAGTTTCCTTGAGTGCCCACTGCAGCATGTTCTCGGCTCCGTAGGCCATGCCCGCAACGCGCATGGGCTGATCGAATCCCGCGACGGTGGTGTCGCTTTCCACCACATCGGAATCACGCAGGAACACACGTCCCACCTCGAAGATGCGCACCCGCTGGGCCTTGCGGTCCAGGTTGAACTTGACGACGTTGAGCAGCGAGCCGATCAGCGAGGAGCGCATGACACCCATCTGGCTGGCGATGGGGTTGAGCAGGCGGATGGGATTGTCGTTGCCGGCCAGTTCCTGTTCCCAGCGTGCGTCCACGAAGCTGTAGTTGATCGTTTCCTGATAGCCCAGGGCTGCCAGCATGCGGCGTACGGCAAAGGGATTGCGTTCGCTTTCTGGCATGGCCTTGGGCAGGATGGGGGCCACGGGCGGCGTATGGGGCAGCTTGTCATAGCCTACAATGCGCACCACTTCCTCGATGAGGTCTTCTTCCCCCTGCAGGTCGAAACGGTAGCTTGGAGGGATGACCGTGATGACACCCGCCTGGGCCGTGGCGGGCAGGCCCAGTCCCTGCAGGGCGGACAGGCATTGTGCTTCGGTCACGGGCATGCCGATGACCTTGCTGGCACGGTCCACGCGGAGTGTGACCGGGCGTGCTTCGGGCACATGCGGGCGCTCGTCGCTGGCCGGACCTGCCTTGCCTCCGCAGATGTCGATGACCAGTGCCGTGATGCGGTCCAGGACTTCCCGTGTGCGCGAAGGGTCGACTCCGCGTTCGAATCGGTGCCCTGCATCGGTGGCAAAGTTGTAACGGCGCGAGCGGCCTGCGATTGCGCGAGGCCACCAGAAGGCGGCTTCCACATAGATGTTACGGGTGCTGTCGCTGACTGCCGTGGCGTCACCCCCCATGATGCCGGCGAGGGATTCGACGGCGCGGTCATCGGCAATGACGCCCACTTCACCGTCCAGGGTGACGGTGGTGCCGTTGAGCAGCTTGAGCGTTTCCCCTGCCTGAGCCCAGCGCACACGCAGCGTGTCGCCAGAGATCCGGTCGCGGTCGAAAATATGGGTGGGCTGTCCCTGCTCGAACATCACGTAGTTGGAAATGTCGACAAGTGGCGACACGCTGCGCTGTCCACAGCGGGCCAGGCGATCCACCATCCACGCAGGCGTCTGGACGTGCGGATCGACTCCGGTGATTACGCGGCCGCTGAAGCGTCCGCACAGATCGGTGGCCTGGATGTCCACATGCACTGCATCCGGGGATGCGACGGACACCTCGGCGGACGGCAGCGGCGCGAGCGGCGCTCCGGTAAGTGCGGACACTTCGCGAGCCACGCCATAGACACTCAGGGTGTGGGCCAGATTGGGCGTGAGCTTGAGGGTGAACAGGGTGTCGTCGAGATCCAGATAAGTGCGGATGCTGGTTCCCACAGGCGCATCGGGCGGCAGTTCCATGAGGCCGCCATGTTCCTCGGAGAGCTGCAGCTCCCGGGCCGAGCACAGCATGCCGAAGCTCTGCACGCCGCGCAGCTTGCCGACCTTGATGCGGAAGGGCTTGCCATCTTCTCCGGGGGGCAGCTCGGCTCCGACCAGGGCACAGGGCACACGGATGCCTGCACGGGCGTTGGGCGCGCCGCAGACGATCTGCAGCGGCTCGTCCTGTCCGACATTCACTCGGCACACGCGCAGACGGTCGGCATCGGGATGCTGTACGGCTTCCAGAATTTCACCGACCACGATGCCCGTGAACGGAGGCGCCACGGGACGGAGCTCTTCCACTTCCAGACCAGCCATGGTCAGGGTGTCGGCCAGCTCCTGGGTGGACAGGGAAGGGTTGCAGAACGTGCGGAGCCAGGATTCGGGAAATTGCATGATGGGTTCTCTGAGACCTGTCTTGGATGGGGCAGGTCGAAGGATGGGCAAGGGGAGGGGATGCGCTGCGCCGTCGGTGGAGCGCTAGGCTCAGCGAAACTGGCTCAGGAAGCGCACGTCGCCATCGAAGAAGAGGCGCAGATCGTTGACGCCATAGCGCAGCATGGTGAACCGGTCGAGCCCCATGCCGAAGGCAAAGCCGATGTACTGCTCGGGGTCGAGTCCCATGTTGCGGACCACGTTCGGATGCACCTGTCCGCTGCCGGCCACTTCCAGCCACTTGCCGGCCAGGGGGCCACTCTGGAACTGGATGTCGATTTCCGCACTGGGCTCGGTGAAGGGGAAGAAGCTGGGGCGGAAGCGCAGGACCAGATCATCGCTTTCGAAGAACGTGCGGCAGAACTCGGTGAAGATGAACTTCAGGTCCTTGAAGCTCACGTTTTCGCCAATCCACAACCCTTCGCACTGGTGAAACATCGGGGAGTGGGTGGCATCGCTGTCCACGCGATAGGTGCGTCCCGGAGCGATGACACGGATTTCCGGCATGCGCTGCCCCGCATCGAGCAGCGCCCGATGCCGCTTGACATGCTGCACCGCATGGCGAATCTGCATCGGACTGGTGTGGGTGCGCAGCAGATTGGGGGCATGGGCACTGCCGCCTTCCACGTAGAAGGTGTCGTGCATCGAGCGGGCAGGATGGTCCTCGGGCGTGTTGAGTGCCGTGAAATTGAACCAGTCGGCCTCGATCTCGGGGCCCCGCGCCACTTCGAATCCCATGGAACCGAAGATGGCCTCGATTCGTTCCGTAGTGAGTGTGACCGGATGCAGCCCTCCCAGTCCGCGCTGGCGGCCGGGAAGGGACACATCCAGACGTTCAGCCTGGAGATGTGCCTGCATCTCGGCATCGGCCAGGGCCTGGCGACGCTCCGTCAGGGCCGCCTCGATGGCCTGCTTGGCCTGGTTGATGGCGGCGCCACGGGTTTTCTTTTCCTCGACGGGGAGCTTGCCAAGCCCCTTCATGAGCTCCGTGATCTGGCCGGACTTGCCCAGGAAACGTGCCTTGGCATTCTCCAGATCGTTGGGGGTGCTGGCAGCGGCGAAATCCTGCCGGGCCTGGGTGACGATGGAATCCAGATCGTTCATGGCAAATACGGAAAAAAGACGGATCGGGGAAAGCGGGAGAGGAAGTCTCCCGCGGGGGACAGCATCAGCGGCATGTCCTGCTCCCTGCAATGGCAGGCAGGGCATGTGGGTGAAGCTGCCAAAAGCAACAAGGGCTGGTCCCGTGAAGCACCAGCCCTTGTTCTTGAGCGATGGACTTTCCCGAAAGAGGCCTCGAAGAGACCGATTCCGGGACGATCCCGCGTGCCATCAGGCTGCCAGAGAGGCCTTGACCTGATTGACGATGCCGGCAAATGCGGCAGCGTCGTGCACTGCGATGTCGGCCAGCACCTTGCGGTCCAGACCGATCTGGGCCTTGTTGAGTCCGTTGATGAACTGGCTGTAGGTCAGGCCATTGGCACGGGCGGCGGCGTTGATACGGGCGATCCACAGCTGGCGGAACACACGCTTCTTGTTGCGGCGGTCACGATAGGCATACTGACCTGCCTTCATGACGGCTTGCTTGGCAATGCGGAATACATTGCCGCGGCGGCCGCGGAAACCCTTGGCAAGGGCGAGGACTTTCTTGTGACGGGCACGAGCCGTGACACCACGTTTGACGCGAGGCATGTTTTATCTCCTTATTCGTCTGATTACAGGCCGGCGAACGGCAGCATCTGAGCCATGTGACCCATGTTGGTCTCATGCACGGTCACTGCACCACGCAGATGGCGCTTGTTCTTGGTGGTCTTCTTGGTCAGGATGTGGCGCTTGTAGGCCTGGCCACGCTTGACCGTGCCACCGGGACGAACGCGGAAACGTTTTTTCGCGCTGCTCTTGGTCTTCATCTTGGGCATTGTGATGCTCCTTCATTTGTGCTCGTGAGGCGGTGTGCAACCTTTCACACACGCTTGCTGGCCCCGAGCCACTTGTTGTGATCGCTTCCGTTGCCGGAGGCGGTCAATGGACAGGGCTGCCGGGTGAGGGCAGCCCTGCATCCATGGGGTGCGGATGGCAATGCGTCGCGCAGCGACGAGGCATCACTGTCCGGCTTCTGCTCCCGCGTCGACGGTGCTTTCGGAAGCGGGCTTGCCTGCGTCCTTGGCGTTGCCGACCACCTTCTTGCGGCCAGGAGCGATCATCATGATCATCTGGCGGCCTTCGAGCTTGGGGAACTGCTCGACGACAATGGTGTCGCCGAGCTCGTCGCGGATGCGCTGCAGCAGCTCAATGCCGAGCTGCTGGTGCGTGATCTCGCGTCCGCGGAAACGGAGCGTGATTTTACACTTGTTGCCCTCTTCAAGGAAGCGGCGAACGTTGCGCATCTTGATGTTGTAATCGCCTTCGTCGGTACCAGGACGGAACTTGATCTCCTTGACCTCGATGACCTTCTGCTTGGCCTTGGCTTCTGCGGCTTTCTTTTGTTCTTGGTATTTGAACTTGCCGTAGTCCATCAGGCGACAGACAGGAGGATGGGCCATGGGGGCAATTTCGACCAGATCGACATCCTGATCGCCAGCCATGCGCAGGGCTTCCTGCAGACTGACGATGCCGATGGGTTCGTTGTTGGGCCCGGAGAGGCGCACCTCGGGTGCGGAAATTTCGCGGTTCAGGCGATGCTTGCGTTCCTCGCGCTGACGACGATCACGATATTCGGTAGCGATGGTGAATGTCCTTTCAATACGTTGTACGCCAGTCGGGCGGCGAGCAGGCAGAGCCGCTGCCGCCCGGATACTCAGCTCTTTTGCGGAATGGGCGGAGTGGCTGACCGGCTGGTGATGTCACTCTGCACGAGGCTCATGAAATCCTCGACGGACATGACGCCAAGATCCTGGTTGCCTCTGGCGCGTACGGCCACCTGGTGGTTGTCGCGTTCCTTGTCTCCCACGACGAGGATATACGGCACTTTCTGGGTGGCGTGACTGCGTATTTTATAGGTAATCTTGTCGTTGTGCAGATCGGTGGCCACACGGATGCCGTGCCTGCGCAACGTTTCGGCCACCTGGGTGGCATAGTCGGCCTGTGCATCGGTGATGTTGAGCACCACCACCTGCTCGGGAGCGAGCCAGGTGGGCATTGCGCCGGCATAGTGCTCGATGAGGATGCCGATGAAGCGTTCGAGGCTCCCCACGATGGCCCGGTGCAGCATGATGGGGCGATGGCGGTTGCCGTCCTCTCCCACATATTCGGCATCGAGCCGCTGGGGCAGGTTGGGATCGACCTGGATGGTGCCGCACTGCCATTCGCGTCCCAGGGCGTCCTTGAGGGTGTATTCGATCTTCGGGCCGTAGAACGCCCCTTCGCCGGGCAGATAGGTGAATTCGCAGCCGGAGGCGCGCAGGCCTTCGGCAAGGGCGTTTTCGGCTCGGTCCCAGCTTTCTTCGGTGCCGATGCGCTTCTCGGGGCGGGTCGAGAGCTTGTAGATGATGTTCTCGAAGCCGAATTCGCGATAGACGTTCTGCAGCAGGGTGGTGAAAGCCGTCACTTCGGACTGGATCTGTGCCTCGGTGCAGAAGATGTGGCCATCGTCCTGCGTGAAGCCGCGCACGCGCATGATGCCGTGCAGGCCGCCGCTGGGTTCGTTGCGATGGCACGCCCCGAATTCGCCATAGCGCAGGGGCAGGTCACGGTAGCTGCGCACGCCCTGCTTGAAGATCAGGATGTGGCCGGGGCAGTTCATCGGCTTGAGGGCGTATTCGCGCTTCTCGCTTTCCGTGATGAACATGTTCTCACGGTATTTGTCCCAGTGGCCTGTCTTCTCCCAGAGTCCCTTGTCCAGAATCTGCGGTCCCTTGACTTCGAGGTAGCCGTTGTCCTGGTAGATATGGCGCATGTATTGCTCGACCTGCTGCCAGATGGTCCAGCCCTTGGGGTGCCAGAACACGGTGCCGGGCGAGAATTCGTCGATGTGGAAGAGGTCGAGTTCCTTGCCGAGCTTGCGGTGGTCGCGCTTCTCGGCCTCTTCGAGCATGTGCAGGTATTGCTTGAGCTCGTCCTTGGAGGCCCAGGCGGTGCCGTAGATGCGCTGGAGCATTTCGTTGCGGCTGTCTCCGCGCCAGTAGGCACCGGCGACCTTCATGAGCTTGAAGTATTTGAGCTTGCCGGTGCTCGGCACGTGGGGGCCGCGGCAGAGGTCCTCGAAGCGGCCTTCCCGATAGAGGCTGACTTCCTCGCCCTGTGGAATGCTGCCGATGAGCTCGGCCTTGTACTTTTCTCCCAGATCCCTGAAGTAGGCAATGGCTTCATCGCGGGGGAGCACGCGGCGCACGATGGGTTCGTCCTTGCCGGCCAGTTCGGTCATCTTGGCTTCGATGGCGGCGAGATCCTCGGGGGTGAAGGGGCGCTTGTAGGCGAAATCGTAGTAGAAGCCGTTTTCGATCACAGGGCCGATGGTGACCTGCGCATCGGGGAACAGTTCCTTGACCGCATAGGCCAGCAGGTGGGCGGTGGAGTGGCGGATCATGTCCAGGCCGTCGGCATCCTTGGCGGTCACGATGGCCAGCGGGGTGTCGTGCTCGATGAGATAGCTGGTGTCGACCAGTCGGGAATCGTCTGCGGAACCGATGCGGCCGCCGAGGGCGGCCTTGGCCAATCCGCTGCCGATGCTGGCAGCCACGTCGGCTACGGTGACGGGATGGTCGAAGCTGCGCTGGGAACCGTCGGGGAGGGTAATGCGTACCATCGTGAAAGACTCTGGATCAGAAAAAGGAGGGAAGGAGGCAACAAAAAGGCGCGGGGGATGCCGCGCCTGCTTCTGAAAACGGAATGTCCGCCGAATTTACCGACGGCCGTGCAAGCAGCGGCCCGACGTCTGCAGGGAGACGTCGAGAGAGGGGGAGGACGGAGTTCGCGGTGTCATAACCGGATGTGCCTTTCTCGCTCTTGCTGAGGGTGAAACAGGAAAAACTCTCTTGATTCTAGCCCAGATGCACGGACATGGGGCACCCCCATGCCGGTGCGCGGAAGGCATGGACACGGGGCAGCGGGAAAAGATCGCTACACTTGGAGCATGCGGGCTTGCCGGGGACACGTGCCTGACAGTCGGACGCATGACAGGCAGACACTACAGACAGAGAAGATCATGGCACATTACAACCCCCCCTTTGAAATCCATGTGCACGGCGAAGTGTCTCTGCATCCCGAAGTGAAGCTCGAAGATGTGCAGGAGGCACTGCGCCCGTTGTGGGAGTACGCAGGAGCCCGTTCTCTGCAGGACGGTGCGGCGAGCATCTATGACGAAGAGCCCGGCATCCAGTACGAGGCGCGCCAGCATCTGCTGCGCATGTGCTGGACGCTGCGCGGCGACGAGGATTTTCGCCAGAACATCGACGACATGTGCATGAACCTCAATGAGCTCGCCAGTGTGGGGGCGCCTATCGAGGTGTCGTTCTATGACACCGAATTCGATGAGGACGACGAGGAATCGCGCGATGAGGAGTCGCGAGACGATTTCATTCTGGTCTTCGTCGGTCCCACGCCGGCGGCGATCATGCAGATCCAGCGCGACTTGCTGGTGCAGGATGTGGTGAATGTCATGGAGCGGCATTTCGATGCCAGCGAGCTGACTGGTGTGGTGGGCGAGATCGACCGGCTGTTCACCGAGCGCTTTGATGCGCTGGTGGAGTCGCTGGAGATCGGAAAGTCGCCGAAAGGCGGCAATGCCGGAGGCACTGGGCACCGCAGTGGCGGTGGACGCAAGCCGCGCCATCTGCATTGATGCGAAGGCGCGACTGGCGCGCAAGGTGGCGGGGCCTTTCATGCCTTCCTTCAAAGGGAGGGCGTGTTCTGGCAGCAGCGCCCCAGCGGGAGCAGTGCGGGATCGGTGCCCGCTTCCCCCAGAACCCTGAAAGCTGTGATCGGCAGACGGTGATCAGGACAGTGTGACTGCGTGGGCTTCGATGTGAGGCAGATGCAGCCAGCGCCTGGCGGCTGTGGTGAGCCGTTCCGGGAAAGCGGTGCTTTCGAGGATCAGGGTGCCGGGCACGGGGCGCTCGGGGCGTTCGCTGGCATCGTCGGGCGAGGGCACCGGGGCGCTGCGCAGCAGGCCCGTCTTGCCGAGCAGACGGGCGGTTTGGCGTGCCACCGGTTCGCCTGGCTCGATGAGCGCGACGCCGGGGCCGGCCAGTGGCGCGAGCAGCCGTGTGGCAAACGGGTAGTGCGTGCAGCCCAGCACCAAGGTGTCGATGCCGTGGGCGGAGTCCTGTCCGACGAAGGGCGACAGTTCGTGCATGTAGCGCTCGCAGAGGCTGCGCACGGTTTCGCCATCGGGGTTGGGATGGTTTTCCAGGGCATTTTCGATCGAGAGGGCAAGGCCGTTGCATGCCAGGATATGCAGGTGGCAGTTGGTGCCCCAGGTGCGTGCCAGCTGCTGGAAGCGGGCGCTGCCTACCGTGGCGCGCGTGGCCATGACTCCGATATGGCCGGTGCGCGTGAGCGATGCGGCAGGCTTGATGGCCGGTTCGATGCCGATCAGCGGCAGGGTGGGGAAACGTTCGCGCAGCAGGGATGCGGCAGCGGCAGTGGCCGTGTTGCAGGCGATGACGAGTGCCTTGATGGCGTGGGCGCGCACCAGATACTGGGTGATGTCCAGGCAGCGGTGTCGGATGTCGTCCTCGCTGCGTTCGCCGTAGGGGGCCCAGGCGGTGTCCGCAAGGTACACGAAGTCTTCCTGAGGCAGCAGGCGCAGCAGCTGGCGCAGTACGCTCAGTCCTCCCACCCCGCTGTCGAAGACGCCTATGGGTTCGAGACTGTGGGGATTGAAGACCGGCATGTAGTGTGCCCGGAAGCAAGAGGGAAGAAAAAGTCGCCCGCGCTGGAGGCATCAGATGGCCTTGCAGCGCAGGGACTCTGTGTGCCACTCAGGCCGCTTCCGAGGGAGGCGGCCCCGAGAGGAACAAGGAGGGGTGCGGCAGGGCTGCCGCACCGTGAGGACTGCGTATCAGCCTGTCAGCCTGTCAGCCGGCGATGATGCCGACGCCCTTGAATTCGCCGCTGGCGATGCGCTGGGACCATTCGGCTGGGCCGGTCTTGTGAACCGATACACCCTGGGCATCGACCGCGACGGTGACGGGCATGTCCTGGACTTCGAATTCGTAGATGGCTTCCATGCCCAGATCCTCGAAAGCCAGAACCTTGGCTGCCTTGATGGCCTTGGAGACGAGGTAGGCGGCTCCGCCAACGGCCATCAGATAAGCGCTCTTGTGCTTCTTGATGGCTTCGATGGCGACCGGGCCGCGCTCGGCCTTGCCGATCATGGAGATGAGGCCGGTCTGGGCCAGCATCATCTCGGTGAATTTGTCCATGCGGGTGGCCGTGGTGGGGCCGGCAGGGCCGACCACTTCGTCACGCACGGGGTCGACCGGGCCGACGTAGTAGATGACACGATTGGTGAAGTCGACCGGGAGTTTTTCGCCCTTGGCGAGCATGTCCTGGATGCGCTTGTGGGCGGCATCGCGGCCGGTGAGCATGCGGCCGTTGAGCAGCAGGGTCTGGCCCGGCTTCCAGGAGGCGACTTCTTCCGGGGTGAGGGTGTCGAGGTTGACACGGGTGGCCTTGTCGGCATCGGGATGCCAGTCGACCTTGGGCCAGAGGTCGAGGCTGGGCGCAGCGAGATAGACCGGACCGTTGCCCTTGAGGGTGAAGTGGGCGTGGCGTGTGGCGGCGCAGTTCGGGATCATGGCGATGGCCTTGCCGGCCGCATGGGCCGGGTACATCTTGATCTTGACGTCGAGCACGGTGGTGAGGCCGCCGAGGCCCTGGGCGCCGATGCCGAGGGCGTTGACCTTTTCGACGAGTTCCATGCGCAGCTTTTCCACATCGGTGAGGGGTTCGCCGCGCTTGGCCTTTTCCTGCAGTTCATGGAAGTCGAGGTCTTCCATGAGAGCCTGCTTGGCCATGAGCATGGCCTTTTCGGCCGTGCCGCCGATGCCGATGCCGAGCATACCGGGCGGGCACCAGCCTGCACCCATGTGGGGAACGGTGTTGAGGACCCAGTCGACGACGCTGTCGCTGGGGTTGAGCATGGCGAACTTGGACTTGTTTTCGCTGCCGCCTCCCTTGGCTGCCACGGTGACTTCCACGGTGTTGCCAGGCACGATTTCGGTGTGGATGACGGCGGGGGTGTTGTCGCCGGTGTTCTTGCGCTTGAACTGGGGGTCGGAGACGATGGAGGCGCGCAGGGTGTTGTCAGGGTCGTTGTACCCGCGGCGCACGCCTTCGTTGACGGCGTCATCGAGGCTGCCGGTGAAGTCGCCCCACTGGACGTCCATGCCGACCTTGAGGAAGACGTTGACGATGCCGGTGTCCTGACAGATTGGGCGGTGGCCCAGTGCGCTCATCTTGCTGTTGGTGAGGATCTGCGCCATGGCGTCCTTGGCGGCGGGGGATTGTTCCATTTCCCAGGCGCGGGCCAGGTGCTCGATGTAGTCGGCGGGATGGTAGTAGCTGATGTACTGCAGCGCGGCGGCGATCGATTCGATCAGATCGTCCTGCTTGATGATGGTGGTCATGGGGTTCCTTGCGGTGCGGGGTCAAAACATGCAGGGTGTATGTGTCTCCGGGCAGAGGCTAAAAGGCGCCGCCCGGAGCGCAGGCGCTATTGTGCCCTGTCTGGCTGACGTGCGGCCAACTCGGCGTTTTCGGGAGAACCCGGCAGGGCGCACACACCGGGTTGGCGCAGGTGGAGTGCTGCCTGTGCCAGCAGACCGGAGGAGATGGGGGCCGTGAGGAACAGGAAGAGGGTGATGAGCAGTTCGGCGGCATGCAGGTGCAGATCGAGCGCCGAGGCTCCCATCGAGGCGAGCAGGATGCTGCCGACGCCCAGGGTCGAGGCCTTGGTGGGGGCGTGGAGCCGCATGTAGAAGTCCGGAAAGCGGACGAGGCCGATGGCGCCGGCGAGCATGAAGAAACTCCCGGCCAGCAGCAGCAGGGAGAGAAGCCAGACGAGGAGCGATGCGAGGACGGGGGGCATGGGGATTGCTCCTGCGGATCATTCGATGACGGTGCCGCGGGCGACGTAGCGTGCGGCGGCCAGTGTCGAAACGAATCCCAGCATGGCGATGACGAGCGCGGCTTCGAAGAAGAGAGCCGACTGTTGCAGGATGCCTGTGAGCACGATGAGGGCCAGGGTGTAGAGGTAGAGGGTGTCGAGTGCCAGAATGCGGTCCGGTAGGGAGGGGCCTTTCCACAGACGCCAGGCGCACAGGAGCATGGAGAGTCCGGCTGCCCCCATGGCAATGCGCAGGGCCAGGATCCAGATCGGGTAATCAGCGGGATGGGGCATGGGGAAGGGTCTCCGGTGGGGTGTCGAAGATGGCGGCAAGCGGCTGCTCGTAGCGCCTGTGAATGGAGGCCAGCGCGCCTGGAATGTCGTCGCAATGCAGGGCATGCACCAGGATGCGGCGCCGGTCGGGGCTGATGGTGCAGCTGATGGTGCCCGGGGTGTTGGTGATGATGGAGGCCAGCAGGTCGATGGCCAGGGGGTGCCGCAGGGAGACGGGGACTTCGAGCCAGGCCGGATGCAGGGCCGACATGCGCCCGAGGGCCTGACGGGCCACGATGAGATTGCACAGGAGAATGTCCTGCAGCACGTGGGCCACGAGTCGGGGGATGGGCTGCCAGCGGATGCGGATGCGAGTGGGGGTGTCGGGTGCATCCGGGGTCTGCGGGGGTGGGGGGAGACGCATGAAGGCGTGCAGCACCCGGGGCAGCACCAGGGCGAACAGAAGGGCCATGAGCCAGTGGCCCGGGCTGTCTGCATCTTCCAGCAGCAGCCAGCATGCCGCCAGCCAGAGGCTCCACCAGGGATGGGGCAGCCAGCGGCGCAGGCTGGAAGCAGGAGGTGCGGAGGGAGGGGTCATGGGTGGGCCTCCTTGGATGTGGCTGGCATGTGGCCGGTGTAGGGGCGTGTGCTCAGGGAGATGCCGTTGTGCTGCTGTGGCCCCAGGACCTGGGTGGCATAGCTGTGGATGTCGAGGAGCTGGCGGGCCATGGCGTCGGTGTAGTGCTTGAGGGGTGCGGCATACACGGCCACGAGCATGACGCAGCCCAGCAGCAGGGAGGACGGGGCCAGCACGGCCCAGGAGGCGGCGCTGGGAATATAGGGGGTCGACGCGGGAAGGTGACCGCTGGCAGGCGCTGCGGGCTCTACGCTCCAGAACAGCAGGCTGCCTGCGCGTGCCAGTCCTATGAGGGTGAGAAAGCCCACACCCAGCACGGAAGCCCAGATCAGCCCCTGGTGCATGTGTCCGGCTGCAGCGTGCAGCAGCATCAGCTTGCCGAGGAAGCCCGGCAGGGGAGGAAGGCCCGCTGCCGAGGCCGAACCGAGCAGCACCAGCAGCCCCAGCGTGGCGGGCTGGGCGAGGCGGTTGGCTGGCTGCAGGCGGTCATAGGCGGAGCCGCGCTGGAGGGCGACGAGTTCGACGAGCAGGAACATGGCGGCCATGACAAGGGTGCTGTGCAGCGCATAGTACAGGCCGGCAGAGAGGCCTTCGACCGTGCCGAGTCCCGCACCGGTGAGCACGGTGCCGACCGAGGTCACGGTGAGCCAGGCCACCAGACGGGCCAGTCGGTGGGCAGCGAGCGCCCCGAGCACCCCGGTGACTGCCGTGAGAATGCCGAGCGGCAGCAGCCAGTGCTGGGCCACGTCGCCAGCACCCGGTACGTGGCCCCACATCATCACATGGGTGCGGAGGATGGCGTAGATGCCCACCTTGGTCATGATGGCGAACAGGGCGGCCACGGGAGCGCTGGCAGAGGCATAGGTGCCGGGCAGCCATACGTGCAGGGGAAACACCGCAGCCTTGAGGCCGAATACGGTCAGCAGCAGCAGCGCCGTGATGCGCAGCAGCCAGGCCTGGGTGGCTGATTCCTGGGCCAGCTGCATGGCACGCAGGGCCACATCGGCCATGTTGAGCGTGCCGGTGATGCCGTAGACGAGGGCCAGTCCGATGAGGAAGAACGACGAAGCGACCAGATTGAGGATGACGTAGTGCAGGCCGTTGCGCAGGCGTTCGTCTCCGCGTCCGTGCAGCAGCAGGACATAGCTGGCAATGAGCAGGATCTCGAAGAAGACGAACAGGTTGAAGAGGTCGCCCGTGAGAAAGGCCCCGTTGAGCCCCATGAGCTGGAGCTGGAAGAGCGCGTGAAAATGCAGGCCCCGTTCGTCCCAGCCGTGACAGGCGTACCAGAGGATGGGGACGGCGATGAGCCATGCCATGGCCAGCATGTAGGCTCCCAGACGGTCCACCGCCAGGACGATGCCGAAGGGAGGGGGCCAGTTGCCGAGGCGGTAGACCATGACGGAGCCCGTGTCGGCGACCTGCAGCAGCGCCACGACGACGATTCCTCCGAGCACCAGGCTGGCCAGCCCCAGTGCGCGCTGGAGGTGCAGACGGCGCTGTCCGGACACCATCAGCAGCACGATGGCCGTGAGCAGGGGCTGCAGCACGGGCAGCAGGGGCAGGTGCTGGCGCCACGCCGGAGGCAGGAGGGTCAGTGCGGGAGCAAGCTCATGCATGGGTGTCCTCCTCGCGCGCGGGAGTCCCGGGCTCGTGGCCGTCGACATGGTCGCTGTGGTGGGTGTGATAGCCCCGGAGTGCCAGTTCGAGCAGCAGCCCTGTGGTGGCAAAGCCGATCACGATGGCCGTCAGGACCAGGGCCGGGGGAATGGGGTCGGCCAGCGTGCGCGCCGTGGGGGGCGTGTCATGGCCGATGAGGGGGGAGGCGTCGAGCCACAGGCGTCCCATGGCGAAGATGAATGCGTTGACTGCGTAGCCCAGCAGGTTCAGTCCCAGCACCACGGGCCAGCTCCGGCCCCTCAGGATCAGGTAGATGCCACTGGCGGTGACGAGGCCGATGCCGCTGGCCAGCAGGAATTCGAGGCTCATGATGGATCTCCCTTTGTGGGGAGCAGGTTCGGACCCGGCATGCCGTCTGGCAGACGTGCGGGAGAAAGAGACGCAGGGTGGGCATGGCGCGAGGCCTGTCCCAGCACGGACAGCGTGAGCAGCACAGAGCCGATCACCACGCCGTAGACTCCCAGGTCGAACAGCGCGGCCGAGGCAAGCGGCACTTCGCCCACCACGGGCCATACCGGATGGCCGGCGGCGCTGGTGAGGAAAGGGTATCCCCACACCATGGCCCCCAGCCCGGTGATGGCCGCCATGCCCAGGCCCAGCGCAATCCAGCGCACGAAACGGTCGCCGTGGCGGACGTGCAGCAGGGCATCGGCTTCGGTCTGCCCGCGGGCCATGTACTGCAGCACCAGTCCCGCCGCAGTGATCAGGCCGGCGATGAACCCCCCGCCAGGCGCCTGGTGCCCGCGCAGGAAGACGTGCAGTGCCACGAGCACGATGAAGGGCAGCATGACCGTCGCTCCCATGCGCAGCATGAGCGGCGAAGGGGCAAAGGACCAGGCAAGGCTCTGCGGATCCCGTGCGGGGCGCTCCACGCGGAGGCCCTGCATCAGGGCCATGACTCCGAGCCCTGCGATGGACAGCACGGTGATCTCGCCCATGGTGTCATAGCCACGGAAATCGACCAGGATGACATTGACCACATTGCCGCCGCCGCCGTGGGGCAGCGCATTCTGCAGGAAGTACCAGGCGATGGACGCATGGTCGCGCGTGAGCATGACCCAGGCCAGCCACGCCACCAGGGCACCGATGGACAACGCCAGCGCACCGTCGCGGGCCTTGCGCCATGCGGAAGATTCGCGCGGAGTGGTGGGCGGCAGCAGTGCCAGCCCCATGAGCAGCAGCACGGTGGAAATCACCTCCACGCTCAGCTGGGTGAGAGCCAGATCGGGAGACGACAGAAACACGAAGCACAGTGCAGTGACCATGCCTACGATCGAGATGAACACCACGCTGTACAGGCGCCGGTGATGCCACCGGAGCACGGACACGCATCCCAGTGCCGTCAGCCCCCACAGCAGCCAGGCCAGCGGAGTGGCGGGCAGCAGGGCGCGCGTGCCAGCAACGGGCAGAGCTTCGGGCCATGCGATGGCCGCTCCTGCTGCGCACACGACGACGCACCCCAGCAGCAGCACCAGGTAGCGCTGCAGCGAGCCGTTGGCAGTCAGGCTGGTGAGACGCCCGGCCAGTGCGAACAGGCGGTCGATGGTGCGGGTGTAGAGCTCGGGCCCGCTCCAGTGCTTCCAGAATCCGCTCTCCGGACGCAGCTGCAGCCGCCGGTCCCGCACAAGCCAGAGGTAGATGGACAGGCCGGCGATCAGGGCGACAGCGCTGATCAGCAGCGGGACATTCCAGCCATGCCACAGGGCCAGATGGACGTCGACTGGCGTTCCGTGCGCCGTGGAGGCGGCGCTCCGGACCAGACCGCCCCAGAGAGCCTCGGGAAAGCATCCGCCGGCTGCACACACGGCGGCCAGCAGCAGGACCGGGGCACGCATGCTCCAGACCGGATCCGTCAGATGGGGATTGCGGCGGGCCTGCTCAGCAAACGCGGCATCTCCCCGACGGAAGAAGGTGTCGAGCAGAAAGCGCGCCGAATAGGCCACGCTGCCCGTGGCGCCCAGCGCGGCCACTGCGACCAGGACCCAGCCCATAGGCGAGAGCGCCTGCAGCGACCAGACCGAAGTCAGGAACATCTCCTTGCTCACGAAGCCGCCGAGCGGCGGCACGCCGGCCATGCTGGCCGTGGCCACGGTGGCGGCGGTGGCCGTCATAGGCAGATACAGGGAGAGCTGGCCGAGTTTGCGCATGTCGCGGGTGCCGGCCTGGTGGTCGACGATGCCGGCCGTCATGAACAGGGCTGCCTTGAAGCTGGCGTGGTTCACGATGTGCAGCACCGCCGCCTCCATCGCCAGGGGCGTGCCGATGCCAATCAGGCATACGATGAGTCCGAGGTGGCTCACCGTGGAATAGGCCAGCAGCGCCTTGAGGTCATGCCGGAAAATGGCCACCGCTGCCGCGAAGGCCATGGTGCACAGCCCCACGGGCAGCACGATCTGCTGGAACAGCGCATTCCCCTCCCATACCGGAAAGAGGCGCAGCAGCACATAGATGCCCGCCTTGACCATGGTGGCCGAGTGCAGGTAGGCCGAAACGGGAGTCGGTGCCGCCATGGCGCTCGGGAGCCAGAAATGGAAGGGCAGCTGCGCACTTTTGGTGAAGCAGCCCACCAGAATCAGTCCCAGCGCCCATGGAAACAGCGGATGGGCCTGGATGTGGGAGGCCAGGGCTGGCAGCTCGCTGATGCGCATGGTGCCGGTGATCTGTCCAATGAGCATGAAGCCACCCAGCATGGCGAGCCCCCCGCCGCCGGTCACGGTCAGTGCCATGCGCGCGCCGCGCCGTGCGTCGTATTGCGTGCCCCAGTAGCCGATGAGCAGGAAGGAGGAGAGGCTCGTGAGTTCCCAGAACACGATGAGCAGCAGCAGGTTGTCCGCCAGCACGACGCCCAGCATGGCCGACATGAACAGCATGAGCCGGCTGTAGAACCGTGCCGTGGAATCGTGTCGGTGCAGGTAGCCGCTGGCATAGACGATGGTGAGCAGGCCCATCACGTCGATCAGCCCCACGAACAGGGCCGAGAGCGGGTCGAGCCGCAGGGAGATGTCGAGCCCCAGCTCGGGCACCCAGGGCATGGAGGTCTGCACTGCCCCGGCGGCCATCAGGTCGGGCAGCAGGCTCAGCAGGCATCCCAGGCTGCCCAGAGCCAGCAGGCCAGCGAGCATGGCACTGGCCTGGCGTGCCGCAGGCCGTTCAGCAGCCGGGAGCGCGCCGTTGCGCAGGGCGCGGCCCGGCAGATGGTGCGGGAGCAGGGTGAGGGGGATGCCCAGCAACAGGGGCACCAGAAGAATGGCTATGAGCTGCGGCGGACCGGACATTCCTGGGCAATCGGACAATCATCGGAAAGAACGCGAACGATGGTCGGATCTGGCGGGTCTGCATGGGCACACCCGCGCACGGCAACCGCTGCGGGGAAAAACCCATTGTAATGAGAACCGTGTGCAGCCTCCGGCAGAGGCCGGGAGCTGCAGGCGGTGGCTGGTGGCCGAACGGCAAGGAGCCCGTCGTGCGTCGGAGGTTCCCAGTCACCAGCAGAGGAGAGCCGGCAGTGCGATGCCGGCTCCTCATCGGCTCACTCGTCGTCAGCCGAACGTCCGAGCCAGTGTCCCTGCATGCGCCGGCCCACGCTGCCCGAGAGCCGCGTGAGCGGGGGCAATTCGCTGGCCAGCTCAGAGTCCAGACAGACCTGCACGCAGTCCCGGATGTGCTGCTCGCCCAGGTAGCGCAAGGCGGCATAGCCCAGGCCAGCGGCAGCCAGCTGGCCGGCAACGGGCACGTACTTGACGGCCTGCTTCGAAGTCATGCGCACACCGGCACGGCGCAGGACCTGCAGTACCACTTCCTTGGTGACCAGACGCCCGATCATCATGGTGCCGACCGTGGCGATGGCCTTCTGCAGGCGTTCCTGGCGCCCCGGATCAAGGCGCGAGATCTGTGCGGGCGTGAGACCGAACTCGGCATTGATCTGCGGAATCACGCGGGTGATCAGGGAGGCGTCGACCAGCCAGTCCACCCCGGGAATGGGCACCATGCTGGTGGCAGCGCCCGTCAGGGCCTTGCGACGCAGCAGCTTGCGGGCACGCACAATGGCGTCTTCCAGCTCAGGATGTCCCTGTGCCAGACGGGATGCTTCGATGCGCATGGAACGGATTCTCCTTGTATGGTCTCGTGGGGTGCCGACCCTGTATTCCGATGTGCCCGTGTGACGGACCCGGCATCGGCGGCGTGAGGCAGTCTAATACCTTTGCCCTGCGCACGGCAGAACAGGGAACAGATGCTTCTATATGCAGGCAAATCAGAAAGTATCAAGCCATGGCAATGATGGCCGGCTGACTGGGGGCGTACCCTTTCCGGGAAGAAGGGGATGCAGGGGCTCCTGCATAATTGCATGCCATCCGATGGCATCGGCCATGCCTCCAGGGGGTGATCATCGCAGGTCTGTCTGCGGAGGCCATGCCCAAAGGGGGGTGACGAAGGACTTTCATGAAAGCGCTTGCCTTGCATGCCGGGCCGGCAGCCCTGGCCCATATTCGTGCACACGGCCTCGTGCCGTCCCATGTCGCTGCGGTGCCGGCTGCCGCAGGTGGCCCCAAGGGTCTCATGCTGCTGCACCTCGACAGGCATCTGTTCGGGCATTGGCTGCCGCAGGCCGAAGGTCCCATCAATCTGGTCGGAGCCTCCATCGGCGCATGGCGACTGGCCACGGCCTGTCTGGATGATCCGGTGGCCGGCTTCGATGCTCTGGAACACCACTACATCCATGACAGCTATCCGCTGCGGCGGGCGTGGGGACGATGGCGCCTGCCGCCGCCGTCTGCCATCAGTGCTTCGTTTGCGGCCAACCTGCATGAAATCTTCGACGGGAGCGTGGACCGGGTGCTGGCGCATCCCCGCTATCGGCTGCACGTCATGACCTCGCATGGGCGGAGCGGGCTGCTGGCGAAGGAAGGCCCGTGGCGCAGCACACTCGGGTACCTGGCCGCCTATGTCGGCAACGCCCGCAGGCGCGAGGCACTGGGGCAGTGGCTGGAACGCGTGGTGTTCTCTGCACCGGTGGTTTCCGGTGGGACTGGGGCGGACACGGGTGGGGCCGAGTCGTCTCCCCTGCCGTTCGATGCGCGGGACTTTCCGACCCGGCAGGTGAGCCTGACGCCAGCCAGTTTCCTGCCCGCCGTGCAGGCCAGTGGCTCGATTCCGTTTGTGCTGGAGGCCGTGCATGACATTCCGGGAGCCCCATGCGGGGCCTACTGGGATGGGGGCATCACCGACTACCATCTGCACCTGCGCTATCTGCAGGGCCTCTCGGCGCAGCCCGCAGGCACTGGACCAGCCCGCAGCATCGTGCTGTATCCTCACTTCCAGCGCACCCTGATTCCCGGGTGGTTCGACAAGGCCTGGACTCGACGTCATGCGAGCACAGCAGCCCTTGATCATGTCCTGCTGCTGTCCCCGCGCCCGGACTGGGTGGCGCACCTGCCCCATGGCAAACTCCCAGACCGCCAGGATTTCAAGCGCTATCTGGGCGATGACGCGGGGCGTATCCGGGCCTGGACCCAGGCCGTGGCAGCCAGTCGCCAGCTGGCCGATGAATGGGCGCACTGGCTCGAACATCCCGACCCGGGGCAGGTGCAGCCTCTCTGAATCTGCATTCTGTGCGTTCCGTTGTGGAGGCTGCCTCGCTGCCTGCCTGTTTCTGCATCATTCCCATCATGTCTTCTTCCGATTCGTCTTTCTCTCTCTCTGCTCCCCTTTCGGTTCCTGCGGGAGTCGATCCCGTGGCGTGGGGCGAGCTGCGGCCTCACGTGCGCACCCTGCTCGAACGCATAGGCCGCCGCACGCGTCCCCCCATGGAAAGCCTGCCCGCCGATCTGGCGCGCGAGGCCTATGCGCTGGGCTCCGAGGTGCTGGAGATCCGTCCCCCCGAGCTGGCCCGTGTCGAGGAGCTTCGGATTCCCACGCGCGATGCGCGCAGTATCCCGGGCAGGCTCTACATTCCCCTGCGGGGGACAGGGCAGGACGCCACCGTTCCGCTGCCGGTGCTGGTCTTCTACCATGGGGGAGGATTTGTGGTCGGCAGCGTGGCCACGCACGACACCCTGTGCCGCGCGCTGTGTGCAGGCAGTGGCTGCGCCGTGGTATCGGTGGACTACCGGCTGGCCCCCGATCACAAGTTTCCCGTTGCCTTCCAGGATGCGTGGGATGCGATTTTCTGGTTGCGGCAGAAGGCAGCGGCCCTGGGGCTGGATGCCCAGCGCATGGCTGTCGGTGGGGACAGCGCAGGGGGCACCCTGGCGGCAGGATGTGCGGTGCAGGCCGCGCAGGAGGGAGTGCCTCTGCGCCTGCAGCTGCTCTTCTATCCCGGCATGCAGGCTGCGCCCCTCACCCCTTCACGACACAAGTATGCGCAGGGCTTTTTGCTCACAGAGCCCCAGATCGCATGGATGTTCGAGCAATGGGTGAACAGCCCTGCCGACTATGAGGACTGGCGGTTTGCTCCCTTCCTGGCCCCACGGGTGGATGGTGTGGCTCCCCTGTGGCTGGGGCTGGCAGAGTGCGACCCGATCTATGACGATGCCATGCTCTGGGCCGATCGGCTGCGTTCGGAGGGAGTGCCCGTGACGCTGGAGGTCTACCACGGTGTCATCCATGAATTCATCAAGATGGGGCGAGCCATTCCCGAAGCCCTGCAGGCCCATGCAGATGCCGCCGCCGCCCTGCGCCGGGCACTGTGGGAGGAGTGAAGGCATCCGCACCCGTTCAGGGATTCTGTGGGCCCGCTACGCCATGCCGTTGCGCCGGGCCAGCTCCAGAAACAGGGCAGAGTGGTCCAGATCGCCGAGCCCGTGAGCGATGGCATCGGCGTAGAGCTGCTCGACCAGCGCCGTGATCGGCAGCTGGCAGTCCAGGGCATCGGCCGTGTGCAGGGCGTTGCGCATGTCCTTGAGCTGCACCTGCATGCGGGCACGTCGGGCAAAGTCGCGCTGCACCATGCGTTCGCCGTGCAGCGTCAGAATGCGGCTGTCGGCAAATCCGCCGAGCAGCGCCTGCCGCACCTGCGCCATGTCGGCCCCGCCCCGGGCACAGAGCAGCAGGGCTTCGGCCACGGCGCCGATGGTGGTGCCCACGATCATCTGGTTGGCCACTTTGGCCAGCTGCCCGCTGCCGGCAGGGCCCACCCGTGTGGCACGTCCGAGTGCCGAGAAGATCGGTGTGGCGCGTGCGAAATCCTCTGCGCTCCCACCCACCATGATCGACAGCGTGCCCGCCTCGACCCCCACGGTGCCGCCCGAGACGGGGGCATCCAGCGCATGGATGCCCAGCCGGGCCAGCCGTTCGGTATGCGCGCGTGCTTCGTCGGGGGCGATGCTCGCCATGTCGATCCACAGCGTGCCGGGCCGCATGTGGGCGGCAGCCTCTGCGGCGCCGAACAGCACGTCCTGCACGACAGGGCCGTTTTCCAGCATGCCCACCACCACATCGGCGGCTCGGACGGCATCGGCAGCCTGTGTGTGGAGCACCGCTCCGGCCTCGCGCAAAGGCTCGGCCCGTGCAGTCGTGCGGTTCCAGACATGCACCCGATGCCCTGCAGCGCAGAGTCTTTGCGCCATGGGCAGCCCCATGGCGCCGGTGCCGAGCCAGGCCAGCTGCAGCGGAGTGAAGGCGGTGGAAGAAGATGGAGCGGCAGGAGAGGATGAGGACGACATCATGAGCGCGTGAGGGACAGGTCTTTCTGCAGCCGCTGGAATTCGGACGACTGGCGCAGCAGCACGGAGCCAGCTTCTTCCAGCAGGTTGATCTGGGCGGGCGGCAGGTACAGGCTGGTGGGAATGTTCAGCGCCTGTCGGCGTTGGGCAGCATCGGGCAGATCGGCAAGATCGAGGCTGATGAAATACAGATCCACCGGCGTCTCGCCCTTTTGCCGGGCACGGGCCTGCTCGCCTGCCCGCCAGTGATCGATCAGCCGCCGGAACTGCCGCAGCGATTCCTGCGAGTTCCTGTCGATGGGAATGTTCACCAGGGCCTGCACCACTTCGCGGGTGGGCGGAACGGCTGCACTCTGGTCGATGACCGAGGCGGGACGGTTCTGCGCATTGACGCTGATCACCACGATGCGGCGTGCCCGGTGCAGGGTGAACTGGTCGTAAATCTGCTCGCTGCTGTAGAGCTGGGTGGCATCGAGCAGGCCGCGCATGCCCAGGTTGTCCACCAGCCCACCGTCGAGCAGATGGATGTAGGGGCGCTGGCGGCTTTCGTCATAACCCGTGAGCGAGCGCACGATCTCCATGCGGGTCTTGTGTTCCAGGCTGCCGGGCGATGTAAGGAACAGCGCCTGCTGCATTTCCTCCGGCAGGGTGTAGTGGCAGTGTCCGCCGTGGTTGTTGAGCGTGACCGGTGCAAACACCAGCGGCACCGCGCTCGATGCCGCCACGGCCCTGGCCACTGGCAGCTTAGACAGGTTCAGACAGAGCACATCGAAGTTCTCCTGAATGAAGTCGAGCCGTGATCCGGTGGACATGTCGGTCGCACTGATGACGGAGAACGGCCCCTTGCGGCGGCTGGCCAGATCGCCGAAGGTGGCGTGCTGGAAAAGCGTCAGGTCGAGCTGCTCCTCCAGCAGATCGCCTCGTCCGAATTCCGGTGAGCTCAGGCGCGACCAGTTGGTCACCGAGAACACCTTGTGCACGATATTGCGCTGAATGTCCTGCTTGAGAAAGTGCGGCTCGAAAGTCTGGAAGATCTCCGGCCCTTCCAGCGCCCAGGCGGCCGAAAGCATCGAACCACCCGAAATGCCGAACGTCAGATCCACCTGTGCCGACAGGTCCGTGGTCTCGCCGTTCCGGACGAACTGCTGCCGGCGCATCTCCTTGAGCACGCCATATCCCAGCGCCGCCGCCCGCGAGCCGCCGCCCGAGAACATCATCACCACGAACAGGTCATCGGCCCGTGCCCGGTCCGCCGTCTGCGACTGCACTGCCGTGCGCAGCCGGTAGCCCACCTCGGGCTGCACCCGGTCGATGGTGGCGAGCGGGGTATAGCGCACCGAGGCACAGGCCGCCAGCAGGCAACACATGCCCACCAGCCACAGAGAGCGCAGGCGCAGCAGGACAGTCGGCAGGGGACGCATCGGCAACATGGGAGGCAAGAATCGTGGTGCAGCAGTCCATCTGGACTGCAGGGAAGGGCAGGGCACCTTGCCCTACATCAGCAGGTGTTCCCCTTCGTTGGCGCCGCCCAGAATGACGTAGTTCACCTTGCGAATGTCCATCAGGCTCCTGCCACCCGCATAGCTGATCGAGCTCTGGATGTCCTGATGCATCTCCTCCAGCGTATCGGCCAGCTTGCCCTTGACCGGTTCCAGAATGCGCTTGCCCTCGACATGCCGGTATTCGCCCTTGTTGAAGTCGCTGGCCGAGCCGTAATACTCCTTGAACAGCGTGCCGTCGACCTCCACCGTCTTGCCCGGAGACTCCTCATGTCCCGCAAACAGGGAGCCAACCATGACCATGGTGGCCCCGAAGCGGATCGACTTGGCAATGTCGCCATGGCAACGAATGCCACCATCGGCAATCAGCGGCTTGGTGGCCACGCGGGCGCACCACTTCACGGCACTGAGCTGCCAGCCTCCGGTGCCAAAGCCCGTCTTCAGGCGCGTGATGCAGACCTTGCCCGGCCCGATGCCGATCTTGGTGGCATCGGCACCCCAGTTCTCCAGGTCGATCACCGCCTCGGGCGTGCCCACATTGCCGGCAATGACGAAGCTGCCCGGCAGCCGATCCTTGATGTGGGCAATCATGTCCCGCACGCCATCCGAATGTCCGTGCGCCACGTCGATGGTGATGTATTCGGGCATCAGCCGCTCGGCCGCCAGCGCATCGACCACGGCGCGGTCCGCTGCCTTGATGCCCACCGAGATGCTGGCATACAGCCCCTTGCCCCGCATATCGCGCACAAAGGCCACCGTATCCAGATCGAAGCGGTGCATCACATAGAAATAGTCGTGCTCCGCCAGCCAGGTGCACAGCCGCTCGTCGACCACGGTCTTCATGTTGGCAGGCACCACCGGAATCCGGAACGCGCGCGGCCCGAACGTCACCCGTGTGTCGCATTCGCTGCGACTCGTGACGCGGCACTTGCGGGGCAGCAGCAGTACGTTGTCGTAATCGAAGATATCCATGACCAGCCTTCCAGCAAACCGGTGCGGAGCCGCGCAGACATGCCATGCGGCATCGGCACTCCACACGCAAAAAAACCGGGCGCCACGGCGGCAGCCCGGTGATCCATTCTAGCGGTGCCCCCATGCCTCAGCCGGGGCGGGAAGGCATGGTGCGTCAGCACGGGCCTGCCCATCATGCACACGGGGTACCTGCCGCGATGGACAGGTACCCCGGGAGGCATGGCTGCCTCGGGGACAGCCATGCGAGCAGCGTTGTGGCTCAGTGCTTGGCTGCAGAGGCTGCACCAAAGCCGGTCTGTGCGCGCACATACTGGTCATCGAATGCAGCGATCTCGGCCTTGGCACGCACGCTGCCATCGGTTTTCGACATCAGCCAGGCCATGAAGAAGGCCAGCGGCATGGCGAACAGGGCAGGCTGCGTATACGGGAAGATCGCGGCCTTGTAGCCCAGCACATCCACCCACACCGACTTGGAGAACAGCACGAACAGCACTGCGGACACCAGGCCGGAATAGCCACCCCACAGGGCACCGCGGGTGGTCAGACCCTTCCAGTACATCGACAGGATCAGCACCGGGAAGTTGGCGGCAGCAGCCACGCCGAAGGCAAGGCCCACCATGAACGCGATGTTCTGCTTCTCGAAGGCGATGCCCAGCACGATGGCAATCACACCCAGCACGATGGTGGCGTACTTGGAGACGCGGATCTCATCGGTCTCGCTCACGTTGCCCTTCTTGATGACGCGGGCATACAGGTCATGCGAGATGGCAGAGGCACCAGCCAGGGCGAGTCCGGACACCACGGCCAGAATCGTCGCGAAGGCCACGGCAGACAGGAAGCCCAGCAGCAGGTTGCCGCCCACGGCCTTGGCCAGATGCATGGCCACCATGTTGCCGCCGCCGATGAGTTTGCCACCCAGCTTGCCACCCTCGAAGAAGTCGGGGTTCTGGCCCACGATCACGATGGCGGTCAGGCCCATCAGGAAGATCACGTTGAAGAAGTAAGCCACGAAGCCCGAGGCGTACAGCACCGACTTGCGTGCTTCCTTGGCGTCGGTCACGGTGAAGAAACGCATCAGGATGTGGGGGAGCCCGGCCGTGCCGAACATCAGGCCCAGTCCCAGGGAGATGGCCGTCACCGGATCGGCGAGCAGGCTGCCCGGATACATCAGCTTGCCCTTGAGCTTGTGCACAGACATGGCCTTTTCCACCACCGTCGTGTACGAGAAGCCGAACTGGCTCATGGCCAGCAGCATCACCACCGTGCCTCCGAACAGCAGGAGACCGGCCTTGATGATCTGCACCCAGGTCGTGGCCACCATGCCGCCGAACGTCACGTACACCATCATCAGGATGCCCACGGCGAAGATCGCCACGATGTAGTCGAGCCCGAACAGCAGCTTGATGAGCTGACCGGCACCCACGATCTGCGCGATCAGGTAGAAGCACACCACGATCAGGGAGGAAATGGCCGCCATGGTGCGGATCTTGCCCTGGTCGAGCCGGTAGGCCGTGATATCGGAGAAGGTGAAGCGCCCCAGGTTGCGCAGGCGTTCGGCCATCAGGAACAGGATGATGGGCCAGCCGGCAAAGAACGCCATGGCGTAGATATAGCCGTCATACCCGGTGCCGTAGACCAGCGCGGTCAGCCCGAGCAGCGTGGCAGCCGACATGTAGTCGCCCGCAATGGCCATGCCGTTCTGGAAGCCGGTGATCCCGCCGCCAGCGGTATAGAAATCGGCAGCCGACTTGTGCGGCTGGCCGCCCAGTAGGTAATGCCCATGGTCAGACCCACGAAGATCATGAACATCACGATCGCGGACCAGTTGGTGGCCTGCTTGGTGGTGGCCTCCAGTGCGGGGCCTGCGGCATAGGCCAGACCGGAAGCACCAGCGAGTGCCAGTGCAGGGAATCGACGGAACAAGGTACGCATTACTTCCCTCCCTGGGCTGCATCACGCAGGATCTGCTGGTTGATGGAGTCGAACTCGGTATTGGCACGACGGACATACACGGCCGTCAGCACCCAGAACAGAATGAACATGAACAGCTCCACTGCCACGCCCACCGTCAGCATCGAACCTGCACTCACAGGCTCACCCAGCACCTTGGGGGTGAAGGCCACCACCATCACGAACCCGTAGAAAAGCGTCAGCACCACAAATGCCAGCGTCCAGGCAAACCGGCCGCGCTTGGCCACCAGCTCATGGAATTTCGGATTGGCGCGCACTCTTTCGTAAATTGCACTGCTCATCGATTCCCTTTCATGTCATTTCAAGAAAACAGGCCTCAAAAGGTCGAGGCGTGTTTATAAAAATGCATGTTGAATGCAAACTTACAGAGTGATGCGTCATTCAGGGTAAACCATCAAGGGTTTGCCCTTGGAATAGGGAAATATAGGGAAATATCCCTATGTCACATTCGCGGCCATTTCATGGAAAACCCTTGTGGGCTGCAAGCCCCTGTCCTGTGTGGCACGCATCAGGAAGAAGGCGGAATTGGGGTGTCGTTGCATTGCAGTGGTGTCTTTTTCCCATTTCCTGAGATGACGACATGCATGCATGTGATTTCCGTGTATTTTTATCTTGCGAAATGGCATTTCTCCGTTGATATTCCAGAAAGACCCATTCACTGATTCAAAATCAGCCTGTCGTCCATCGTTCCGCTTTCTGTGGCAGTGCGGTGGCCGGCGCTGCAGCAGAGCATTGGGAATGAAGAGTCTGCTTGGCAGCGGGGCTGAGTGCCTCTACAATGCTGTACGCATATACAGTCATGCGGCGTTTCGCATCGTGTGGCTGTCACCGGCTCTTTCGTGGCTCGGCATGCCTGATGCCTGTCTTTTCATGAACCTCTCCCGTCGTCATCTCACCCGTCTGCGTCAGATGTACCGTTCCTCGGGCTGGCCCTGTCAGGACACGCTGGAGGTCGATCTGATCGCGGCAGGGTTGTTGTCCCTGCACTGGGATGCCGACGGCCGTTCCACTATTCGCCTGACCGCTGCGGGCATCGACTCGCTGGCGGCCTACGGTGCCGACAACCGAGAGGCTCGCTCGGCCCACGAGCAGCTGGTGGAGCAGGTGGCACAGCATCAGCATGCGCAGGGACGCATTGCATGGCGCGGTCTGTCGCTGCGGGCGTCCATCGTGCGGGACGCTGTGGGAAGGCTGGCAGTGGAAGAAGCGCCGGATGACCCGGAGCATCTGGAGCTCCCAGAACTCCTGTGCGTGCCAGACGACGTCATCGCCCCTGCTGCACGCGAATGGGTCGTGGCGATGCCCGATGTCTTCAGCCTGCGCCATACCTCGCGCGAGGCGTACCTCGAACCGGTGATCCACGAGATCAAGGTCAGCCGTGCCGATCTGCTTGGAGACCTGCGCAAGGCCTCCAAGCGCGCCGCTTACCTGGCCATGGCACCCCGTCTGTATTACGTGCTGGGACGCACGTCGGCAGGCAAGCCCATCGCCACGCCCGAGGAAATTCCCGACGAATGCGGGGTCATGGGGCTGGATGCACAGGATCACCTGGTTTGCCTGCGCGAGGCTCCCCAGCGTCCCTTTGTCCGGCTGCGCTTCGATGTCTGGATGGCGCTCGCACGGGCCACGCCGGTACGCTCCGCAGAGAGTGGGGCGCAGCAGTCCTTCTGAACCGAACCGCTGCGGCATGGCCTCTCCGTGTCGGAGAGGTGTGGCATCTTTCTTCTTGCATCGAGCAGAACGCCTGGTTGCACCAATGGCTCGCCTGCGTACAGAGGAGCTGCGTTGCCGCGCTGCGGCAGGACGATGTGGATGCCACCCGCATGAAAAAGGCTTCCCGAAGGGAAGCCTTGGTGTGCAGCATGGCCAGCGACCAGCGCGCCCTTCTCGCAGAGGGTGCGCGGTGTTCTGGCTTATTCTTCTGCGTGGGTGGCGGCCAGGGTTTTCTTGAGTGCTTTGACGGCCTTGAGCACTTCCTCGACGTGGTCTGCCACCTTGACCCCACGCCATTCCTGCCGCAGGATGCCGTCGGGATCGATCAGGAAGGTGCTGCGCTCGATGCCCTTGACCTTCTTGCCGTACATGATCTTGTTCTTGACCACGCCGAACATGTGGCACATTTTCTCTTCGGTGTCTGCAATCAGTTCAAAGGGCAGTTCGAGCTTGGCCTTGAAGCCGTCGTGCGACGTCATGTTGTCGCGCGAGACGCCGAACACCGTGGCACCGGCCTTCACGAAGTCCTTGTACTTGTCGCGGAAGCCCATGGACTCGGTGGTGCATCCCGGTGTGTTGTCCTTGGGATAGAAGAACAGCACCACGATCTGACCATGATGAGAAGTATTGCTGACCTTGACGTTGTTGGTTGCGTTGGCTTCGAATTCGGGGATCGGTTTGTCTACAGCAATCGCCATGTGAATCGTTCTCTTTCGATGTGTCGGATGGGCGTGGCGTGCAGGAGGAGCACGCCGCTGCCGACGATGGGATACAAACAAGCGCTGCCAAGAAGGAGTGACTGCGTATGTACTCCTTCGTACTACTGGTGAGGGCTTGGAGCGTGGCTGCCATGCTACAGCCAAGTAGTAATTTTAATCCAAAACGGAAAGCCGCGCCTGTTTTGAGCGATAACAATGCCCCCGTTTTTCTGGGGCAGACGCCTCAGGCGGTCTGTGCGGGCTCTTCCTGCAGCAGCACGGCCAGCACCCGCCGTCCTTCGCCGGCAAGAATGTTGTAGGTACGGCACGCCGCCTCGGTGTCCATGGTCTCCAGACCGATGCGCCGGGCCATGAGCGGTGCGAGCCACGCCGGCGGCACGAAGCGCAGACGGTTGCCGCTGCCGAAGATCACCACTTCGTAGTCCAGCTCGGCCAGCGGCGCAAAATCCACTGCAGCCAGGTCTTCGAAGCGCGAGCAGGGCCAGTCCTGCAGGAAGCCGTCCGACCCCAGCCAGACACTGCGCGTGCGGCGCTGTTCGTCGACGGCGATCCAGCCGGGGCCGTAGGCGGTGATGGATTGCACATCCATGTGATCGGGCTGAATCTTCATGGCAGGGGTCCGGAAGGGAAGAAGGGAGACACAGAGGGGCGCCAAGAGGCTGCATCGTCGTGCATTGGCCTCTTCATGGAGCAGGGCTGTGTGTGGGTCGATCAGCAGGGCATGAGAGCCGGAGCGCTGGGAAATGCCCCATCGCGATGCAGACGGACAGTGGCCTGGGAAATGTGGTCAAATTATAGTTTTTCCTCAAAAACCCTCAGCAGGAGTCGTTGTGAAACCCGTACTCAAATCTTCCAAGCTTGCCCACGTGCTGTACGACGTGCGAGGTCCCATCGTGGAGGCGGCGCGGCAGATGGAGGACGAGGGGCAGAAGATCATCAAGCTCAACATCGGCAATCTGGCATCGTTCGGGTTCGAGCCGCCGGAAGAGATCGTGGAGGACATGATCCACAACCTGCCCAACTCGGCCGGGTATTCCGACAGCAAGGGCATCTTTGCCGCACGCAAGGCCGTGATGCACTACAGCCAGCAGCAGGGGGTCAAGGGCGTCACCCTGGACGACATCTACCTGGGCAACGGTGCGAGCGACCTCATCGTGATGGCCACCACGGCCCTGCTCAACGATGGCGACGAGCTGCTCGTCCCTGCGCCCGACTATCCCCTGTGGACTGCGGCCACCAGCCTCGCGGGCGGCATTCCGGTGCACTACATGTGTGACGAGAACCATGGCTGGATGCCCGATCTCGACGACATCCGCTCCAAGATCACGCCCCGCACCAAGGGCATCGTGGTGATCAACCCCAACAATCCCACGGGGGCGCTGTATTCCGATGAGCTGCTCCTGGGCATCGTGGCGCTTGCGCGCGAGTTCGGCCTCATCATCATGGCCGACGAGGTGTATGACAAGGTGCTGTACGACGGGGTCAAGCATACGGCGCTGGCAAGCCTGTCGACCGACGTGCTGACGCTGACCTTCAATTCCCTGTCCAAGGCGTATCGCGGCTGTGGCTACCGGGCCGGCTGGATGGTGGTGTCGGGCGACAAGTCCGCCGCACGCGACTACATCGAGGGCCTGAACATGCTGGCCAACATCAAGCTGGGCTCGAATGTGCCCGGCCAGTGGGCCATCCAGACGGCGCTGGGGGGATACCAGAGCATCAACGACCTGGTGCGCGAAGGAGGGCGTCTGCGCCGTCAGCGCGACCTGGCCCATGCCCTGATCACCGCCATTCCGGGCGTGACCTGCGTGAAGCCGCAGGCTGCGCTCTACATGTTCCCGCGCCTCGATCCCGAGCTCTATCCGATCGAGGATGACCGGGAGTTCTTCCTGGAGGTGCTGCGCGCCACCCGCGTCATGCTGGTGCAGGGCTCGGGGTTCAACTATCCCGACAACCAGCATTTCCGCATCGTCTTTCTGCCCAACGAGGATGACCTGCGCGTCGCCATCGGGCGGTTGGCCGACTTTCTTGCCGTCTATCGCAAGCGCCACGGCGCGGCGTCCTGACTCCTGCCGACAGGCAGCCTTTCTCTCCTACCTTCACTTTCCGCACGATGAACAGCATGCATCCCATTCGAATCGGCCTTCTCGGTCTTGGCAACGTGGGCAAGGGCGTCTACACCGTTCTGCGCCGCAATCAGGAAGAAATACGCGGGCGTGCCGGTCGCGGCATCGAGGTGGCCGCCATTGCCGTGCGTGACGTGGCCAGGGCGCGTGCCTATGTCGGTTCCGAAGTGGAGGTGACGGACGACGCCGCCTCCCTGGTGAAGCGTCCCGACATCGATATCGTGGTGGAGCTCATCGGGGGCTACACCGTGGCGCGTGAGATGGTGCTGGAGGCCATTGCCCAGGGCAAGCACGTGGTGACTGCCAACAAGGCACTGCTGGCCGTGCATGGCAGCGAGATTTTCGCGGCGGCGCAGAAGCAGGGCGTGATGGTGGCCTTCGAGGCGGCAGTGGCCGGTGGCATTCCCATCATCAAGGCCCTGCGTGAAGGACTGACGGCCAACCGCATCCAGTGGCTCGCGGGAATCATCAACGGCACCACCAACTTCATCCTGAGCGAGATGCGCGACAAGGGGCTCGATTTCGACGTGGCTCTGCGCGATGCCCAGGAGCTCGGCTATGCAGAGGCCGATCCGACCTTCGACATCGAAGGGGTCGATGCGGCACACAAGGTCACGCTCATGAGTGCAATCGCCTTCGGGGTGAACGTGCAGTTCGATAAAGCCTACATCGAGGGCATCACCCATCTGTCCTCCACCGACATCCGCTACGCCGAGCAGATGGGCTACCGCATCAAGCTGCTGGGCATCAGCCGGCACACGGCCAAGGGCGTGGAGCTGCGCGTGCACCCCACGCTCATCCCGTCGCGGCGCCTGATCGCCAATGTGGAAGGCGCCATGAACGCCGTGGTGGTGCATGCCGATGCCGTCGGCACCACGCTGTACTACGGCAAGGGTGCCGGCAGCGAGCCCACGGCCAGCGCCGTGATCGCCGATCTGGTGGACGTGACGCGCATGCACACTTCCGACCCCTCCAGCCGCGTTCCGCACCTGGCGTTCCAGCCCGATGCCATGCAGACCAATCTGCCCATCCTGCCGATGGACGAGGTGGTCACGAGCTACTACCTCCGTCTGCGGGTGGCCGACGAGGCCGGTGTGCTTGCGCGCATCACCAGCATCCTGGCGGATGACGGCATCAGCATCGACGCCATTGTGCAGCGCGAGGCGGACGAGGTGGATGGCGAGAACGCCAGCCAGACCGACGTCATCATCCTCACCCATGAATGCCGCGAAGCTGCCATGAACAAGGCCATGGCCAGCATGCAGCAGCTGCCCAGCGTGCTGCGGCCGATCGTGCGCATCCGCAAGGAAGAACTCAACTGATCCGAGCCCAAACGATGCATTACATCTCCACCCGTGGCGGAGCCACTCCGCGCAAGTTCTGCGAAATCCTGCTGGAAGGGCTGGCTCCCGACGGCGGCCTCTACATGCCCGTGCGCTACCCGCTCGTCAACGACGCCACGCTGGCCGACTGGCGCGCGCTGCTGGCCGAGAAGGGCTATGCCGAGCTGGCCTTTGCCGTGCTCTCGCTGTATATCGACGACATTCCCGCCGCCGATCTGCGCGACATCTGCCAGCGAACCTACACGGCCGACGTGTTCGGCACGCCCGAGATCACTCCCCTCAAGCCGCTCGAAGCCGGGCTGTGTCTGGAGGCCCTGTCCAACGGGCCGACCCTGGCCTTCAAGGACATGGCCATGCAGCTGCTGGGCAACCTGTTCGAGTACGAGCTGCGTCGCCGCGGCGAGCAGCTCAACATTCTGGGAGCCACCAGTGGCGATACCGGCAGTGCGGCCGAATACGCCATGCGCGGCAAGGAAGGGGTGCGCGTGTTCATGCTCAGCCCTCACGGGCGCATGAGTGCCTTCCAGCAGGCCCAGATGTTCAGCCTGCAGGACGCCAACATCCACAACCTGGCGGTAGAAGGCGTGTTCGACGATTGCCAGGACATCGTCAAGGCGGTGAGCAACGACCTCGACTTCAAGCGCAGCTACAAGATCGGTACGGTCAACAGCATCAACTGGGCTCGGCTGCTGGCGCAGGTGGTGTATTACTTTGCCGGCTATTTCGAGGCCACCGCTTCGAATGCGGAGCGCGTGTCCTTCACGGTGCCGAGCGGCAATTTCGGCAATGTCTGTGCTGGCCATGTGGCCCGCATGATGGGACTGCCCATCGACCATCTCGTGGTGGCCACCAACGAGAACGACGTGCTCGACGAGTTCTTTCGCACCGGTGTGTACCGCGTGCGTGCCGGGGCTGATACCTATGAAACCTCCAGCCCCTCGATGGACATCAGCAAGGCCAGCAACTTCGAGCGCTTCATCTTCGATCTGGTCGGACGCGATGCCACACGGCTGGCAGGGCTGTTCGGCGAAGAGCTTCCGCGCACCGGGTGCTTCGATCTGAGCCAGGACCCGGTCTTTGCCCAGGCTGCAGACCGCTACGGCTTCCTGAGCGGCAAGAGCACCCATGCCGACCGGCTCGCCACCATCCGGGACTGCTACGAGCGGCTGGGCGTCATGATCGACACCCATACCGCCGATGGCGTCAAGGTGGCACGCGAGCATCCGCAGACCGGCGAGACCATGATCGTGCTGGAAACGGCTTTGCCCATCAAGTTCGCCGTCACCATCGAGGAAGCTCTGGGACGGGCGCCCGATGTGCCCGAGCGCTTCCGTGGCATCGAAGACCTGCCCAAGCGCGTGCAGGTCATCCCGGCCGATGTGGAGGTGGTCAAGCATCTCATCGCCACCGACTGCGCCTGAGACCGTCCCCTGCGTCAGGGGCGCCGGGGCATTCACGCCACTGCCCCGACTCACCCATCCAGAGAGAGGCCACCTGCGGGTGGCCTTCTGCATTCTCGTGGCCCAGGCGGCATGGCTCTTTCAGGGGAGAGAGGGGGATCGAGACGGCCTGCGTGGACAGGGAAGGAAAGAGCCGCATCCCGGAATGCAGCGCCTAGAATGACACCATCGTATACAGGACGAAGGAGTTTTCATGATGCTTGCCGTTTCTCCATCTCGGAAGACAGTCTTCCGTGCTGCACGGTGGTGTGGACTGTGCGCAGCCCTGACCGTGACTCTGGCAGGGTGCACCACGGTCGACAGTCTGTCGCAACAGGTGTTCGGTCCTTCCGAATCGTCCCGACAGGCGCGGGGGGGGCACCATCCGGCCGTGCGCGCGGCCGAGCCTTCCTGGACCGGAACCTATCAGGGCATGCTGCCCTGCAATGACTGCGCCGGAGTCCGCGTGGCCTTGTCGCTGTTTCGGGATGCCACCTATGAGCTGCAGACCGATATTCTGGGAACCAACCGGCATTTCACACGTCGCGGAAGTTTCACCTTCAATGCGAATGAAACCCACATCCTGCTGGATGCCAACGGGCAGAACCGCAGCTTCGAGATCCTGTCTCCCACTCGCCTGCGCATGCTCGACAAGGACGGCCAGCGCATCCGCGGAGTCGATGCCGACCGCTACGTCCTCAGCAAATAGGGCAGGACGATAAGACCGCAGTGACTCAGGCTGAGAGGTGAACGCCTCCTCTCTGTGCCTGGAATGTCAGCCAGCTGACCACATTCGTCCTGGGGAGCCTTGCCGAGTGCCTTGAAAGGCGGGTGATTTCCCCCATTTCTGAGTCATACACGGAGGATATTCCCCTATGCGAATGGACAAACTGACAACCAATTTTCAGGAAGCCCTGGCCGACGCACAGAGTCTGGCACTGGGCAAGGATCACGCCTACATTGAGCCGGCCCATGTGGTGGTGGCCATGCTGCGGCAGGAGGATGGCCCCACGCCGCTTCTGCAGCGCGCGGGCGTGAATGTAGTGGGTCTGCTGGCGGCTGCCGAGCAGGCCGTCGACCGCCTGCCTCAGGTCGAAGGGCAGGAACAGGTGCAAGTGGGCCCTGATCTGGGGCGCCTGCTGCAAGCAGCCGAGAAGGAGGCCATCAAGCGCGGTGACCAGTTCGTTGCCAGCGAGCTGTTCCTGCTGGCAGTGGCCGATGCGCGCAGCAGCATCGGTGATGTGGCCCGCCAGAACGGGCTGACCCGCAAGAATTTCGAAGCCGCGATCGAAGCGGTACGAGGAGGACAGACAGTGGACAGTGCCAATGCCGAGGAACAGCGCGGTGCGCTCAAGAAATACACGCTCGACCTGACCGAGCGCGCCCGCGAGGGCAAGCTCGATCCCGTGATCGGGCGCGATGACGAGATCCGCCGCACGCTGCAGGTGCTCCAGCGGCGCACCAAGAACAATCCGGTGCTGATCGGCGAACCCGGTGTGGGCAAGACGGCCATCGTCGAAGGACTGGCCCAGCGCATCGTCTCTGGCGAGGTGCCCGACACCCTCAAGGGCAAGCGCGTGCTGGCGCTCGACATGGCCGGGCTGCTGGCTGGTGCCAAGTATCGCGGTGACTTCGAGGAGCGTCTCAAGAACGTTCTCAACGAGCTGGCCAAGGACCATGGACAGACCATCCTGTTCATCGACGAAATCCACACCATGGTCGGTGCTGGCAAGACGGACGGCGCCATGGACGCAGGCAACATGCTCAAGCCTGCCCTGGCACGCGGCGAGCTGCACTGCGTGGGTGCCACCACGCTCGACGAATACCGCAAGTACATCGAGAAGGATGCTGCCCTGGAGCGCCGCTTCCAGAAGGTGATGGTCGACGAGCCCACCGTCGAGGCCACGATCGCCATTCTGCGGGGGCTGCAGGAAAAATACGAGGTGCACCACGGGGTGGACATCACCGATCCGGCCATTGTGGCTGCTGTGGAATTGAGCAACCGCTACATCACCGATCGCTTCCTGCCTGACAAGGCCATCGACCTCATCGACGAGGCTGCTGCCAAGATCAAGCTGGAGATCGATTCCAAGCCCGAGGCCCTGGACAAGCTCGACCGCCGCCTTATTCAGCTCAAGATCGAGCGTGAAGCGCTGCGCAAGGAAAAGGACGAGGCGAGCCAGAAGCGTCTGGAGCTGCTGGAAGAGGAGATCTCCCGCGACGAGAAGCGCTATGCCGATCTGGAGGAAATCTGGAAGAACGAGAAGGCCGCCGCACAGGGCAGCCAGCAGGTGCGCGAGGAAATCGACAAGCTGCGCTTCCAGATCGAGGAGGCCACCCGCAAGGGCGACTTCAACAAGGTGGCCGAGCTGCAGTACGGCAAGCTTCCCGAACTGGAAAAGCGTCTCAAGGAAGCCCAGGCCAAGGAAACCGCTGCGGACGGTCACGGCAAGGGCAACCAGCTGCTGCGCACGCAGGTGGGGGCCGAGGAAATCGCCGAGGTGGTCAGCCGTGCCACAGGCATCCCCGTGGCCAAGATGATGCAGGGAGAAAAAGACAAGCTCCTGCACATGGAAGAAAAGCTCCATGAGCGGGTCGTGGGACAGGACGAAGCCATTCGCGCCGTGAGCGATGCCATCCGGCGTTCGCGTTCGGGCCTGAGTGATCCGAACCGCCCCACTGGTTCCTTCCTGTTCCTCGGGCCGACCGGGGTGGGGAAGACCGAGCTGTGCAAGTCGCTGGCCGGGTTCCTGTTCGACAGCGAGGAGCACCTGATCCGCATCGACATGAGCGAATTCATGGAGAAGCACTCGGTGGCACGCCTCATCGGTGCGCCTCCGGGATATGTGGGCTACGAGGAAGGTGGCTATCTGACCGAGGCGGTTCGCCGCAAGCCCTACAGCGTGGTGCTGCTCGATGAAGTCGAGAAGGCCCATCCCGACGTGTTCAACGTGCTCCTGCAGGTGCTCGATGACGGACGGCTCACCGATGGCCAGGGGCGCACGGTGGATTTCAAGAACACCGTCATCGTCATGACCAGCAACATCGGTTCGCCGATCATCCAGAGCATGGTGGGACACGAGCAGCAGGAGATCAAGGACGCCGTGTTCGAGGAGCTCAAGCAGAACTTCCGCCCCGAGTTTCTCAACCGGATCGACGAGATTGTGGTGTTCCATGGACTCGACGCCTCGCACATTGCCGAGATTGCCAAGATTCAGCTGCACGTGCTCGAAAAGCGCCTCGAGAAGATGGAGCTGCGTCTGGACGTGACCGAGAGTGCGCTCGAAGAGCTGGCCAAGGTGGGCTTCGATCCGGTGTTCGGTGCGCGGCCGCTCAAGCGGGCCATCCAGCAGCGCATCGAGAATCCGCTGGCCCGGGAGCTGCTCGAAGGGCACTTCCCGCCCAAGACCACCATCCGGGTGGCTGTCGACCCCGTCAAGGCACCCGGCGAGTTCCAGTTCTCGGTCGAGCAGAGCTGAGTGGAGGCTTGCCTTTGCACCCCATCCGTGTCATGACGGCATGGGGTGCAGATTTCTCTCATGGCCACAAGCCGCCCTGTACCGGGCGGCTTTTTTGTGTCTGCATGGAGAGGGAGTGCGGCCTCCCTCCGCAAACCACCGTGCTCAGGCTTTCAGCAGGCCGCTCACTGCCAGGGCGCGTTCGGCCATGGCCGGGGCAATGAGCCAGCCGTGTCGGAACAGGCCGTTCACGCGGGTGAGTCCCGGCGTGACCGTGATGTCGGGAAGGTTGTCTGGCAGGGCAGGGCGGAGGTTGCTCTCGGTGTGGACCACGCGGGCCTCGGTCAGTTCGGGCAGGACGGCATGGGCGGCAGCCAGCAGTTCGACCGTGCTGCGCAGGCTCACGGGGCTGCGATCCTCGCTTTCGATTTCGCTGGCGCCCACCACGATCAGATCACCGGGGCGGGGGACCACGTAGACCCGGTGCCGGGGATGCATGAGCCGCACGGGGCGATGCAGTGTCACACCAGGAGCGTGCAGCCAGAACACCTCGCCGCGCACCCCCCGTGTAGGCTGGTTGGGCAATGCAGTTCCCGGTATGACCGGATGGACAAATTCAGGCAGGTTCTGCGGTGCGTCAGGAGAAACAGGAGAGGTGGGTGTGGATCGTGCAGCGGCATGCCCGTTGCCGTCACGGGCCCCCAGTCCCCGCGTGTCGAAGACCCAGTCGAAAGGGGTGCCATCGATGGCATGTGGAACCACCTGCGTGGCATGCTGGCCCCATGCAAAGGTGGCTCCTGCCTGCACGGCCGCCGCCGCCATGGCCTGCATGGCCTGCACGGTGTGGATCTGCCCTTCCCGGTCGAGCAGCCAGCCCTTGAGATGGCGGGATACGGCAGGCTCCATTTCCTGCAGGCGGGCTGCGCTCAGGGGCTGGATGGCACTTTCGCGCATGGCTTCACCGGCAGGAATCTTGCTGTGCAGCATCTGCAGCATGCGCTGGGCGGCCCCCATGTCGCTGCCATGGGCGAGCAGCAGGCTTCCCTTCTGGGCAAAGTACACCGGCTGGCCACATTCCTCGTTCAGGCGTGCGACATGGGCGTGCCACAGATCGACGCTGCGCCAGCCCAGCTGGGCCAGACTCCAGTCGGCACAATCCAGTTCAGCCAGCGGGCTGAGCATGCCTGCGGCCGTGAATCCGGCCGCACGGGCGTGCGCGTAGTCGGGAGCGGCAGACGATGCCGGATCGATGACCGTGACCTGATGCCCCTGACGGGCCAGCTGCCAGGCGAGCAGCCGTCCCAGTACGCCTGCCCCCGCAATGCCGATGCGCGCAGGGGCATTCAGGTGGCCGAAAAGGGGGGTAGGAAGAGGAAACGCGGTGGTCAGGGCATGCATGGAGGGCGATCATACGCCGGCTCCTGGCTCTCTTTCCTTGCGCTGTGACAAGGGGGCGATGCCTGCCAGAGGGACAAATCGACGAACGGACAAACGGACAAGCGCGAGACGGGACATGCCCATCAAACGGGCAAGCCCGGCATTGCCGGGCTTGCTGCACGAGGGGAAGCGGAGCTCCGTCCGAGTGAGGGCGGCGCAGTTACCAGAGCCGCCACCACGAGTGAGCGGAGCCCGTATAGGGCGTTTTGAGGTAGGGGCTGTCCGGATAGTTTTGGGCCAGTACACGGCGGGTATCGTCCCGGGGCTGTGCAAGACCCAGTGCATCGTAGGATTGCGCGATGATGGCGAGCGCCTCCTGCTGGGCGGGAGCTCCCTGATAGCTGTTGATGGCGGACTGGGCACGGTTGATGGCAGCCACATAGGCGCCATGCCTGTAGTAGTACAGCGCCACCGACACTTCGGACTTGGCCAGGGAGTTGATGATGTACGTCATCCGCTTCTTGGCGTCGGGAGTGTAGCGGGAGTTCGGGAAGCGGCTTACCAGCGCACGGAAGGCATCGAACGATTCGCGTGCGGCATGCTGGTCCCGATCGGTGATGTCCTGATTGGCGAGGGATGCCAGCCAGCCCACGTCGCCATTGAAGTTGACGATGCCCTTGAGGTACATCGCGTAATCCAGTGCCGGACTCGACGGGTTGAGCTGAATGAACCGGTTCAGCGTGGCATTGGCCTCAGCCGTATCGCCATTGCGGTACTGGGCATAGGCCTTGTCGAGCTGTGCCTGCTGGGCGAGCGGGGTGCCTGCGGCACGGCCTTCGAGCACGTCATACAGCGGGATGGCCTTGTCATAGCCGCCCGAGTTGCTTTCGTCGCGCGCTTCGGCATAGATCTTGTTGGGACTCCAGGAAGCTGTCTTCTGCTGGACCGTATCCTGTGCTGCACATCCGGACAAGATGGCTGCTGCAATCGTCAGCAGGGCAGAAACACCAGATAATTTGCCGTGGCGTGAGATGTGTTGCATGTGTGGCGTAAGGCGCGATGAATGAGTGCGTTTGATTATAGCCAGCACGTCCATGACCCCGGTTCTATTCCTTTTCCCGCCGTCGATGGCGGCGTTGCGTGACTGTCCATGACCCATTCCCAGGTGCCCCCGATCATTTCCCCCGTGCAGTCTCCCGAAATAGGGCCCCGGATCGAGGGGGAAAGCGGTGAAGGAGAGGATTTCCAGGACGAAGGGGCAGCTGCATCCGAGGAGCGTCACTGGACGGTGCCGGCAGAGGCAGCAGGGCTGCGGCTGGATCGCTTTCTGGCGCAACAGGTCGCGGATTTTTCACGCAGTTACCTCCAGCAGCTCATCGACGAAGGCCTGCTGCGGCGCAACGGCGTTCCCTGCGGCAAGGCAGCCGTGCGACTGAAGACAGGTGATGTGCTCGAACTCACCCTGCGCGCCACGGCACAGTCACAGGCCTTCGTGGCACAGGACATTGCACTGGAAGTGGTGTATGAGGATGCGCATCTGGCGGTGATCAACAAGCCGGCAGGACTGGTGGTGCACCCGGCTCCAGGAAACTGGAGCGGGACCCTGCTCAATGCGCTGCTGCACCGCTATGCCGAGGCAGCCACGCTGCCGCGTGCCGGCATTGTTCATCGACTCGACAAGGATACGAGCGGACTCATGGTGGTGGCGCGGGATCGCATCACCATGGACCGGCTGATCCGGCTCATTGCCGACCGGGAGGTGCACCGCGAATACTGGGCCCTCGGGACAGGCCGCTGGAGCGGGCCTGCGCAGCGCATCGTGACGGCCGGCATCGGGCGCGATCCACGCAATCGCCTGCGCATGGCGGCCGTGGATCTGGAGCGTCAGGCCGGCAAGCCCGCCCGCACTGATTTCCGGCTGGTGGGCAACAGCATGGATTCTGCCGAGGCGGCCTGCTGGGTGCATTGCACGCTGCATACCGGGCGCACGCACCAGATCCGGGTGCACATGCAGACGCTGCGCCATCCGCTGGTGTCGGATGCCGTGTATGGCGGTGCGGTCGCTCTGGGCATGCAGCGCCAGGCACTCCATGCGTTCCGGCTCAGCTTTCGCCATCCTCAGACGGGAGCCCCCTTACAATACCAGGCACTTCCTCCGGCCGACATGCAGGCGGCCATTGCGGCCATGGGGCTCGACTTGCCCAGGGAGTGAGTGCGGAACCGGAGAATGACAGTGGTTCGCCTCCCCGAGTGATGTCTTTCCGCCCATGAATTCCGTCCAAGCTCTCCGCATTCTCGAAACCGCGCTGCTCTGTGCGCCGCAGCCGCTGCAGATGCGTGAGCTGCGGCTTCTGTTCGACGACGTGCTCGGAGCCGATTCGATCCGGCAGCTCCTGCGTGACGTGGCCCGGCAGTGGGAGCAACGCGGCATCGAGCTGGTGTGCGTGGCCAGCGGATGGCGTTTCCAGAGCCGGCCCGAGATGCGGGAATATCTGGAGCGCCTGCAGCCCGAGAAGCCTCCCCGCTACTCGCGGGCCACGCTCGAAACCCTGGCCATCATCGCCTACCGCCAACCCGTGACGCGGGGCGACATTGAGGACATCCGAGGGGTGACAGTCAATTCCCAGATCATCCGCCAGCTGGAGGAGCGTGGATGGGTCGAAACCGTCGGCTACCGCGATACGGCAGGCCGTCCGGCCCTGCTTGCCACCACACGGCAGTTTCTGGACGACATGGGCATTTCCTCGCTCCAGGAGCTGCCAGCCCTCGACGACGCGGGCCAGCAGGCCCTCATGGCCTCCCTCGCAGAGCAGGAAGCCCAGCAGGAACTCGAGATGGACGTCGCAGAGGATGCAGTGGCGCCCACAAACGGGCAGAATGATGCCCAGGAGAGCCGCCAGGACGTCGCAGAGGACTCTGATGCACGCACATCCGTCGCAGAGTCTCCATCGCCAGACTGATACCGTGCCTGAGCGGCAGTCTCAAACGCCATGGATGCCACCGCTATTCAGGGCTCCTGTTTCCCCTTTTCTTCTGCCCAGGGCCCGCATGGGGCCTTGGTCTTGTCCTTGTCGGCGCGGCCGTGCCGGTTGCCACACAGTGGTGGAGCACGCCACTTTCCCCCTTTCACCCATCTGATTCCGATCCCGAGATCCTTTTCATGAACCAACCTTCCCGTCCTTCCCGCAAGCCCCGTTCCCCGTTCCAGGGGGGTCGCGCCGCATCGGCAAAGGGGACCGCTCCAGGGCGCTCACGCCGGGTGAACCCCGAGGAGCAGCGCACCGGTGCTTCGCAGGACCTGTCCGATGCGACCGGATTTTCACAGGAGCAGGCTCAGCACGACGACCTCTTTGCCGAGGTGGTTTCCGGTGCCTTCGATGGGGCAGAAAATGCCGCCGACCAGCAGGAGGACACCGATCAGCCTGCCAAGCGGGTACTGCAACCACAGCCTGACGCACCCAAGCTGCACAAGGTGCTGGCCCAGGCAGGCCTGGGTTCGCGCCTCGAAATGGAGCGCTACATCACCGAGGGACGGATCTCCGTCAACCAGGAGCCGGCCCATGTCGGGCAGCGCATTCAGTACGGAGACGTCATTCGCCTCGACGGCCGGATTCTGCGCGTGCGCATTGCTCCGCCCCTGCCCCGCGTGATCGCCTACCACAAGCCGGTGGGGGAGGTCGTGACCCACGATGACCCGCAGAACCGCCCCACGGTGTTCCGCACCCTGCCACGGCTTGCCCACGGCAAATGGCAGTCGGTGGGACGGCTCGACCTCAACACCGAAGGCCTTCTGCTCATCACCAGCTCCGGCGAACTGGCCAACCAGCTCATGCACCCCCGCTTCGGCCTCCAGCGTGAATACGCGGTGCGGGTGCTCGGCGCCCTGAGCGATGAAGAAAAGCAGCGGCTGCTCGATGGCGTGCAGCTCGAGGACGGTCCGGCACAGTTCGGCAGCATCGAGGAGGGCGGTGGCGAAGGGGCCAATTGCTGGTATCGCGTCACCATTTCCGAGGGGCGCAACCGCGAAGTGCGCCGGATGTTCGAAACCGTCGGTCATGCAGTCAGCCGGCTCATTCGCATCCGCTATGGCTTGTTCGCCCTGCCGCGTGGACTGCGGCGTGGCAGCTGGATGGAGCTCGGCGAACGTGACGTCAGGGCGCTCATGGAAGCGGCCGGCATGCAGGAGTCCAAGCGCATCGAGCAGGTGCGCCGCCAGGAACAGAATACCCAGAACATCCGCAGACGCAGTCCTGATCGTGCCGTTTCCGCGCGCAAGCGCCATCAGCAGGAACATCTGCCGCTCGCTCGCGGGCGCCAGGCAGAAGCCGGAGGCGATCAGCCGCCGGTCCAGCGGGAAGAGCGCGCCCCCGGCGGCAACCGCTCCGGCAGCCGTCGTGCTGCTCCCGGTGCCTCCCGCAAGGATGCGGGGCGTGGTGCACCGGGCGGCTGGCTGGGCGGCAAGCCGGCATCCGGTCCTCGCGGGCGCACCACAGGTCGGGGCACGCGCTGACGAGGAACCCCTTCCGCAATGGCCGGCCAGCGGCAGCTGACCCGGCATGCATCCCATGACGTAAAATGCCTTCCCTGTACGGGAGGGCCTTGTGGGCAGTCCCGGTTACAACGACAGATATAGTTCTCAACCCCACACAGGAATCCAAATGGCTATCGAACGCACGCTCTCCATCATCAAGCCCGACGCAGTCGCCAAGAACGTCATCGGCCAGATCTACGCCCGCTTCGAGGCTGCCGGCCTCAAGATCATTGCTGCCAAGATGGTGCATCTGTCCCGTGGCGAAGCCGAGAAGTTCTATGCCGTGCACAAGGAACGCCCCTTCTTCAAGGATCTCGTCGAGTTCATGATCTCCGGCCCCGTCATGATCCAGGCTCTGGAAGGCGAAGGCGCCATCCTCAAGAACCGTGACCTCATGGGCGCCACCGATCCCAAGAAGGCCGAAAAGGGCACCATCCGCGCCGACTTCGCTGAAAGCATCGACGCCAACGCCGTGCACGGTTCCGACGCGCCCGAAACGGCCGCTGTCGAAGTGGCTTTCTTCTTCCCCGGCATGAACATCTATTCCCGCTAAGCAGCGGGACAATAAGGCACTTCCCGACATGCATCCCACCGTCAATCTGCTGGACTACGATCTGGAATCGCTGGTGGCATGGTGTGGCCAGCTGGGTGAGAAGCGCTTTCGCGCCACCCAGCTGTTCCGCTGGATACATCAGAAGGGGGTGTCCGATTTTGCCCTGATGAGCGATCTCGCCAGATCGCTCCGCGACAAGCTCACCGCACAGGCCCATGTCAGTGGCCTGCCGGTGCTGTCGCAGCATATTTCCTCGGACGGGACCATCAAGTGGCTGTTCGACGTCGGCGGCGGCAACGCCGTCGAGACCGTTTTCATTCCCGAGACAGACCGAGGCACCCTGTGTGTGTCGTCCCAGGCCGGATGTGCCGTGGGCTGCCGGTTCTGTTCCACCGGGCACCAGGGCTTCAGCCGCAATCTCTCCACGGGCGAGATCATCGCCCAGCTCTGGCATGCAGAACATTTCCTGCGGGGCCACTTGGGCACTGCAGAGCGTGTCATCTCCAACGTGGTGATGATGGGCATGGGAGAACCTCTCCAGAACTACAGCGCCCTCGTGCCCGCGCTGCGCACCATGCTCGACGATCACGGCTATGGCCTGTCGCGCCGCCGCGTCACCGTTTCCACCTCCGGGGTGGTGCCCATGATGGACCGGCTTTCCCAGGATGCGCCCGTGGCTCTGGCCGTGTCGCTGCATGCGCCCAATGATGCCCTGCGCGACTATCTGGTGCCCCTCAACCGCAAGTACCCCCTGCACGAGCTGATGGCAGCCTGCCAGCGCTATCTGGCTTATGCCCCCCGCGACTTCATTACCTTCGAATACTGCATGCTCGACGGCGTCAACGACCAGCCCGAGCATGCGCGTGAACTCATCGACCTCGTGCGCACCTCCGGCAGGGGCGCGTGGTGCAAGTTCAATCTCATTCCGTTCAATCCGTTCCCCGCTTCGGGGCTGCACCGTTCTTCTGCAGCAGCGGTCGAAGCGTTTGCACGCCAGCTCGCCGAGGCCGGCATTGTGACCACCGTGCGCAAGACGCGTGGCGACGATATCGATGCGGCCTGTGGCCAGCTGGCAGGCGAGATCAGGGATCGCACCGGCGTGGCGCAGCGCATCGAATGGCAGCGCCGCAATGCACCGGAAGCTGCGGGGACGGCCATTGCGCCGTTGTCGCGAGGAGGCACGCATGGCATCTGAACCCGTTTCTCACTTCCTTCTTGCCCGCACGGCTGCCACTTGGCGGCAGCGTGTCGGACGGTGGAGCCTGATTCTGTCGGCCGTCTGGGGAACGGTGCATGGTCTGGCCGGCTGCGCAGCGCCGCAGGCGCCAACGGCAGGCGAGGGGGAAATGATCACGGCTTCCGATGAACCCGAATACGCACGTCGGGCGCGCATTCGGCTGGAGCTGGCGATCGGGTATTTCCAGCGCGGTCAGATGGAATTCGCACTCGATGAGGTCAAGCGGTCGCTCACGGCCTACCCCGGATATTCCAAGGCCTACAACGTGCGTGGTCTCATCTACAACCAGCTCCATGATCAGCGCATGGCCGAGGAGAGCTTCCGTCGAGCCGTTGCCCTCAATCCACGAGATGGGGATGCCCAGCACAATCTCGGCTGGCTGCTGTGCGAGAACGGCCGCACGGCCGAAGGCATGGGCTATCTCGATCAGGCGCTTGCCAATCCATACTATGAGAACAAGGAACGCACTCGGGTGGCCAAGGGGCGTTGCGACCTGAAGGCAGGAGATCGCGGCGATGCAGAAAATGCCCTGCTCGATGTCCTGCAGTCCAACCCCCAGGATGCACAGGCCTCGGCGGGGCTGGCGGATCTTTACTATCAGCGCGGTGACTACCGCAAGTCTGCCATGTATGCCAATCAGGCCAACCGTCCTGGCACCGCCACTGCGGCTTCGCTGTGGACGGGCATCCGTGCGGAACAGCGTCTCGGTCATCCCGATGGCGTGGCCCGGTATGGGCAGCAGCTTCAGGATTCCTTTCCCAACTCCCATGAATCGCAGCTCTACCAGCGCGGCGCGTGGGATGAATGATCACGCAGGCGTATGAGCAGCAACCATCAAGTAGTGGCAGAGATTCCTCAGGAAACGCTCGCTGGCGAGACCACGGCGGGCCCAGTGCTGCGCAAGTTGCGCGAACAGGCCGGAGTCGAGCTGGAAAGCCTGGCCTCCTATCTCAAGATCACCCCCCAGAAACTCCGTGCCCTCGAAGCCGACGAACTCACCAAGTTGCCGGGAGTGTTCTTTGCCCGCGGACTTGCATCCAATGTCTGCCGCTATCTCGGCTATGACGCACAGCCGGTGCTTGCACTCATGCCCGATGAGCGTCCTCATATCGCCTCGGATGACGAATCCATCAACGAACCTGTCACGCATGGGCGTCTGGCTGATCTGGTGCCTCGACTGGGCGGCGGCCTGTCCATGCCCGGCTGGGCAGTGGCAGTGATCGTGGTGGCCCTGCTGGCAGCGCTGCTGCTGTTCCTGCTCCCGACCCTGACTGCCAAGTGGCAGAGCCGAGCCGCTGATGCGGCAAGCCATGCCTCCGTGGCTGCGTCGCAAGGGCTTTCGTCCGCAGCAGGTGCTTCGGGCGTGGTCCAGGATGCATCCGGCACGGCTGGAGAGAGCGGAGGGCTCCCGCGCCTGGCGCCTGCTGCCGTCACGACACCGGCATCGGCCGCTGTCGCGGCAGCAGTCCCAGCTTCGGCTACCGCCTCGTCGACTCAGCTCCCGGCATCGGCTGCAGTCGGAGCTCAGGCGGGACTGTCCCTGGAGGCCTCCGGGGAGGCCTGGGTGCAGGTGCGTTCCGCATCCGGCAAGCGCCTGTACGAACGGACTTTGACCGCTGGCCAGCAGGACCATGTGGCCATTCCAGCCTACCCGGTCAAGGTCACGGTGGGACGGGTCGAGAATGTCCATCTCCAGGATCGGGGCCATCCCTTCGATCTTTCTGCCATCGCCAGAACCGGCGTGGCACGGTTTGAACTCAAGTAACGCAAAGAAGCCCTTCATGCAGGATCAGGAACTCCCCATTCCGGTTGCCATGCCGCGCCGTCATGCCACGATGCAGGCACGGGTCGTGCACGGCAGTCGTGTCGTGACCATCGGTGGTGATGCGCCGGTGCGCATCCAGTCCATGACGAACACGGATACCGCCGACGCGATTGCCACTGCCATCCAGGTCAAGGAGCTGGCCGTGGCGGGGTCCGAGCTGGTGCGCATCACGGTCAACACGCCCGAGGCGGCACAGGCGGTTCCCTACATCCGTGAGCAGCTCGATCGCATGGACATCGATGTACCGCTCGTGGGCGACTTTCACTACAACGGCCATCGCCTGCTCACCGATTTCCCAGACTGCGCACAGGCTCTGTCCAAGTACCGCATCAACCCCGGCAATGTAGGCAAGGGGGACAAGAAAGACCGCCAGTTCGGGCAGATGATCGAAGCCGCGCTGCGCTGGGACAAGCCCATTCGCATCGGCGTCAACTGGGGCAGTCTCGATCAGGAGCTGCTCGCAGGTCTCATGGATGTGAACAGCCGCCGGGCCGAACCCTGGACGGGGCAGCAGGTCATGTACGAGGCGCTCATCGCCTCTGCGCTGGGGTCAGCTGCTCGCGCGGTTGAAATGGGCATGCCGCCGCACCAGATTCTTCTGTCGTGCAAGGTCAGTGGCGTGCAGGATCTCATCTCCGTCTACCAGGCGCTGAGCGAGCGCTGCGAGTATCCGCTGCATCTGGGGCTGACCGAGGCCGGCATGGGCACCAAGGGCACCGTGGCTTCCACGGCGGCACTCTCCATCCTGTTGCAGCAGGGCATTGGTGACACCATCCGCGTGTCCCTGACGCCACAGCCCGGTGAATCCCGCACGCAGGAGGTGGTGGTCGCTTCCGAGATCCTGCAGGCTCTGGGTCTGCGCACCTTCGTGCCCAGCGTCACCGCCTGTCCCGGCTGTGGCCGGACCACCAGCAGCACCTTCCAGGAGCTGGCCAAGCAGATCGACGACTTCCTGCGCGCGCAGATGCCGGTATGGCGTGCCCGTTATCCAGGAGTCGAAGGACTCAAGGTGGCCGTCATGGGCTGCATCGTCAATGGTCCCGGAGAAAGCAAGCATGCCGACATCGGCATCAGCCTGCCCGGCAACGGCGAATCGCCTTCTGCTCCCGTGTTCATTGATGGCGTCAAGGCGCTCACGCTGCGCGGGGATGGCATTGCCCAGGAGTTCCAGGCGCTCGTGACGCAGTACATCGAGGACCGCTTCGGCGACGCTGCGCCTTCCGCAGGTCATTGACGCATCCCGGGTTCGCATGCCGTGCGCGAGGTCTCGTGCACGGCATTTTTCTTGATGGAAATACGCATGGCACAGAAAATCAACGCAATCAAGGGCATGAACGACATCCTGCCCCCTGAGTCGGCCCAGTGGGAGTGGCTGGAAGCCAAGGTCCGCAGCGTCATGGGCCGCTTTGCCTACCGCAACATCCGCACCCCCATCGTGGAATCCACGGGGCTGTTCATTCGCGGTCTGGGCGAGGTCACCGACGTGGTCGAAAAGGAGATGTACTCCTTCGAGGACAAGCTCAATGGCGAGGCGCTGACGCTCCGTCCCGAGAACACCGCGGGAGTGGTGCGTGCCGTGGTGGAACACAATTCCCTGTACGAAGGCGGCAAGCGCCTGTACTACATGGGGCCGATGTTCCGCCATGAACGTCCCCAGCGGGGCCGCTATCGCCAGTTTCACCAGATCGGAGCCGAAGCGCTCGGCTTTGCCGGCGCCCATGTCGATGCCGAGCTGATTCTGATGGCGCAGGCCCTGTGGCAGGAGCTGGGTGTGCGAGATGTGCGGCTGGAGATCAACAGCCTGGGGCAGCCCGACGAGCGCCGCCAGCACCGCGAGGCCCTTGTTCGCCACTTCGAGGCCCATGCCGAGCTGCTCGACGAGGATGCCACCCGGCGCCTCCACAGCAATCCACTGCGCATTCTCGACACCAAGAATCCGGCCATGAAGGAGGTGGTCGAATCTGCTCCCCGGCTGCTGGATTTTCTCGGTGAAGCCTCTTTGGCGGCCTTTCAGACCCTGCAGGACATCCTGACGGCCAACGGCATTGCCTTCCGCATCAATCCGCGTCTCGTGCGCGGCCTCGACTACTACAACCTCACCGTGTTCGAGTTCATCACGGAAAGTCTCGGGGCGCAGGGCACCATCTGTGCAGGTGGGCGCTATGACGGGCTCATCGAGCAGGTGGGAGGCAAGCCTGCCCCCGGAGTGGGCTGGGCCATGGGCGTGGAACGTGTCCTTGAGCTGTTGCGCGAGCAGAATCTGCTGCCGGCAGCCGAAGCGCCGGATGTGTACGCAGTGATTCCCGATGTCGCCGCTCTGGGGGTGGCGATGCGGACGTTGCAGCAGCTTCGTCTGGCTGGCGTGCGGGTCCAGATGCATGCGGGGGGAACGCCCGAGCTTGGCAGCTTCAAGTCCCAGTTCAAGAAGGCCGATGCCAGTGGTGCACGCTATGCGCTCGTGTTCGGTTCCGACGAGCTGGCACAGGGAGTTGTCACGCTCAAGCATCTCCGCGATGGAACGGGGGCGCAAAGCCCGTTACCATTGGCCGACGTATCTACGTGGGCACAGCGCCTACAATCCTGACATTCGAATTTTCCGCGCCCAGGCGCGCACAGGCAATTTATGGTCATCCAGGTTCAACATCTCGATCTAGAGGAGCAGGAGCAGCTCGACAAAATCAAGCAGTTCTGGGAGCGGTGGGGCAACATCATCACCGGCGTGCTGATCGTGGGGTTGCTGGGTTTTGCAGGCTGGCGCGGCTACGACTGGTACCAGTCCCAGCAGGCTGGCAAGGCTTCCCTGCTGTATGACCAGGTGCGTCTCGATGCTCAGTCCGGTGATGCAGTCAAGCTTGCCGAGAGTCTCAAGACCATGCAGGAACAGTACGGCAGCACCACCTACGCGCAGCAGGCGGGCCTTCTGGCCGCATCGACCTTCTTCCAGAAAGGGCAGGTCGACCAGGCCAAGGCGGCACTGACCGAGGTCATCGCAGAAAAGGCCGACAAGGGCCTGCAGAGCATGGCGAGGCTGCAGCTTGCACAGATCCTGACACAGCAGAAACAGTACGATCTGGCGCTGCAGCAGGTGTCGGGCAGCATGGATCCCGCGTTCGAAGGTCTGGCAGCCGATGCGCAGGGAGACATTCACCAGCTGCAGGGCAAGACACCAGAGGCCATTCAGGACTACACGCGCGCCTACAAGGCCCTGGAAGCCGGACTGCCCTATCGGCAGATGGTGGCCCTCAAGCTGACTGCACTGGGGGTCGACATTGCCCCGGAAACCGCAGCTGCATCGTCTGCGCCGGAGGCCGCTGCTGCATCGGCAGCCGGACCCGCATCGAGCGCTGCATCCGCATCCTCGGCAGCGCAGGCAGGCTGATTCCTGCCGGTTCTTCTGCAGGGAGCTTCCGGGTGTAGCCGTGGAGCCCGATCTGTCATCTTTTTCTTCTTTTCCGCCTGAGTGCAAGGAAATTCCATGAGGTCTCTCCTCCCCGCGGACAGTTCCGCAACCTCTCGACATGCATCCCGCGGCCTGCACCGGACGGTCTGTGCCGTATCTCTCGCGGTGGCGGCCATGCTGTCGGCCTGCTCTGGCTACAAACCGCCGCCCCCGTCGCCCCTGCAGCCGAATCCGGCCACGGTGGCTGCCCATGCAGCATGGACGCAGCGCCTGGCAGGCGGGGTGAACTTTCCCCTGCATGTGGCCGCTGTCGATGGCCGCCTGATCATGGCGGATGCCAGCGGAGATGTCATGGCACTCGATGCCACCACGGGGAGTGTGGCCTGGCGCACCCATGTCGCTTCGAGCCTCGTGGCTGGGGTCGGTACCGACGGCACCACGAGCGCCGTGGTCAGCGGCAGCAGCGAGCTCATTGCCATTCGCAATGGCATGGTGGCCTGGAAGGTTCCTCTTGCGTCGCAATCCTACACAGCTCCCCTGGTGGCAGGGGGGCGCGTGTTCGTGGTCAACGCCGATCGCAGCATTGCCGCCTATGATGCGGGCAATGGCTATCGCCTCTGGCAGCAGAAGGCCCGTGCAGGCAATGAGGACAACCTCGTGCTCAAGCAGGATTCCCTGCTGATGGCGGCAGGCGGCGGCCTGCTGGTGGGAGTCGCAGGACGCATCGTTGCGTTCAATCCGGACAATGGAGCCCCGCTGGGAGAGGTCACGCTGGCCATTCCGCGCGGAGTCGATGAGGTGGCGCGCATGTCCGATGTGGTGGCGCCCGCCTCGCGCGTGGGCAACAGTCTGTGCGCCCGCACCTTCCAGGCCAATGTGGCCTGCGCCGACTACGGCAAGTCAGCCATTGCCTGGAGTCAGCCCAGCGATGGCACTTCCGGCATTTCCGGAGATGCACGCATCGTCGTCGGCGCCGATTCCCTTGGCGATGTCGTGGCATGGTCCCGTGCCGATGGCAAGCAGCTCTGGAAGAACACGACCTTCCGCCATCGTGGCCTGTCGGCCCCGCTGGTGATGGGAGACAACGTGCTGGTGGCAGATGCCCAGGGCTATGTGCACGTGCTCGACGCAGCAGACGGAGAGCTGCGCAACCGCGTGGCCACCGATGGCGCGCCCATTCAGGTTGCACCGGTGGCAGCAGGCCGCGATCTTGCAGTGGTCGTGGGGGCCAAGGGCACCGTATCGGCCATTCGTCTCCAGTGATCTTCCCCATCCTCTTTATTCATAGGAACCTGTCACGATGAAGCCCGTCATTGCACTGGTCGGACGGCCCAATGTCGGCAAATCGACACTTTTCAACCGCCTGACCAAATCCCGCGACGCCATCGTCGCCGACTTCGCCGGCCTCACGCGCGACCGTCACTACGGCAATGGCCGTCAGGGTCGGCGGGAGTTCATCGTCATAGACACCGGGGGCTTCGAGCCCGATGCGGGCAACGGCAGCATCTACCGGGAAATGGCGCGGCAGACCCAGCAGGCCGTGGCAGAAGCCGATGTGGTGATCTTCGTGGTGGACGCTCGGGAAGGGCTCTCTGCCCAGGATTACGAGATCGCCAATTACCTGCGTCGTCTCGGCAAGCCTACCGTGCTGGTGGGCAACAAGGCCGAAGGCATGAAGGAGGGGCGGCAGCTCGCCGAGTTCTATGAACTGGGTCTTGGTGAGGTGCACGGCATCTCTGCGGCCCACGGACAGGGGGTGCGCGGTCTGGTGGATCTGGCGCTCGATCTCATCGGCATTCCAGAGCCCGATGAAGACGCGCCAGAGCCTGCGAATGACGTGATCCGGCTGGCGGTGGCAGGCCGCCCGAACGTGGGCAAGTCCACGTTGATCAACACCTGGCTGGGAGAGGAGCGTCTGGTGGCGTTCGATCTTCCCGGCACTACCCGTGACGCCATTTCGGTGCCTTTCGAGCGCAACGGGCAGAAGTTCGAGCTGATCGATACCGCAGGGCTCCGCCGCAAGGGCAAGGTGTTCGAGGCGATCGAGAAGTTCTCCGTCGTCAAGACGCTGCAGGCCATCGAATCTGCCAATGTCGTGCTGCTGCTGCTCGATGCCACCCAGGGCGTGACCGACCAGGATGCCCACATTGCAGGCTATATCCTGGAATCCGGCCGCGCCGTGGTACTCGCCATCAACAAATGGGATGCCGTGGACGAATACCAGCGTGAGCTGGTGCTGCGGTCGGTAGAGAGTCGTCTGGCCTTCCTGAAGTTCGCGGCGCTGCACTACATTTCCGCCAAGAAACGGCAGGGGCTCGGTCCTCTGTGGCAGTCCATCGCCGACGCACATGCAGCAGCCAACTGCAAGATGCCCACGCCAGTGCTGACCAGGCTGCTGCATGAGGCAGTGCAGTTCCAGGCGCCCAGGCGCAGCGGAATGTACCGCCCCAAGCTGCGTTATGCGCATCAGGGGGGCATGAATCCGCCTGTGGTGGTGGTGCATGGAAACTCGCTCGAAGGTGTCACCGATGCCTACAAGCGCTATCTGGAAGGACGCCTGCGCAAGCACTTCAATCTGATCGGCACCCCGCTGCGCATCGAGATGAAGACTTCGCACAACCCCTACGTCGACAAGAGCTGATCGGCCCCATCGGTTGCGGCAGTGGCGGCCATGCCGGCCGCACGACCGCTGGATACGGCACCTTCCAGCGTCGCGGGGTAGGGGCCTTCCACATAGTCGCCACATGCCCACAGATCCGGTAGGACGCGTGGGGATGGGCGGCACAGTTCCCGGGCGCAGACAAAGGTCGCCCGTTTTTCCATCACGGTGCGCTCCAGGATCAGTTCAGTCAGATTCAGCTGGTCGGTGGCCTGCTGCAGCACACGAGCCTCCATCACCTGCCGCTCTTCCATGGCATGGCTGCAGACAAAGGCCAGCAGGTGGTGCGGTTGTCCATCCATCAGACGCGTGCGGTGGGCGTGATGAAACACGAACTGTGCAGGAGCGTTGTCCGAGTCGGGCAAGGCCTGCATTGCAGGCAGTCCGGCGCAGGATCGAGCGGGGCACCACACGTACGTAGTGGCGATGGCGGCCTGCGCAAGTGCACGGGCATCCTGTGCCCAGGACAGATCGGCGGGGACAACCTCAGCAGCAGTCAGAGTCGATACCAGCTTAGCCGCTTCCCAGGAGGGGCAGGCCAGAATGACACGGTCATGCCGGGCGCTCACGGTGCTGGTCCCCTTCGGGGTCACTTCCAGTTCCCAGGGGGCGGTGTCTGTATGGCGCGACAGGCTGCGCACGCGGCTGGCAAGGTGCACCTGTCCGCCATGACGGGATACCCATTGCAGAGCGGGAGCGGGCAGTACGGCGCCCAGAGGAACCATGGGCCACAACACGTCGGCGCTCCCCCGCGTGGAGAACAAGGCGTCTCGAATCACGCGCAGAAACATCGGTCCACTGGTTTTTTCCGGTGGAGAGTTGAAGGCCGACAGGCACAGGGGCTCAATCAGGTGGCGTTGGATGATCGGAGGCAGGCTGGCGCACAGGGTCTGTACCGTGACCTCCTCGGAGCATGTGAATCTGGTTTTTTGCCAGTGCATGGCGGTCTGCAGCAGGTGCCATCTGTCCGCCCAGGTCCATCCCTTGGCACGCAGGATGCCCCAGGCTGTGGCAAGACTCGGAAAGCGGCAGCTGCAGGGCAGGGCCAGTCCCGTGCCGTCAGGCCAGCGCAGATCCAGGGGGAGCCGCTGCAGTACGGTGTCCGGTTCGATGCCCACCTCGCGCATCAGCGCAAGCGTTTCCCGGTAGGCACCCAGCAAGATATGCTGGCCGTTGTCCAGCGGAAGGTCGTTTCGGCCTGCGATCGTGCGCGCACGCCCACCGGGTTCCGAGGCTGCTTCATATACCGTGACCCGATGTCCCCTTGCCACCGCTGTCACGGCGGCGGCACATCCTGCCCAGCCGGCACCGATGATGGCGATGTCGAAGCGCCTCAGGGCCTCAGGCATGGGCATGGATAAAATCCCGACACTGCAGGAGCTTGGCCTTCCAGTCTGTGAGGGAAAGAAGCGTCGGGATCATATCCTGCGCGCCCCCAGCGCCTGCACTTTCCACGCCAGCCAGAACTTGCGCAGGGGAGTGAGGGCAATGCGCTGGTGCAGAACCTGGAAGTCTTCTCTTTCGATTTCGCGCAGCAGCGTGCGATAGATGCTGCCCATCATCAGCCCCGGCTTCTGGCTGCGGCGATCCGCTGCCGGCAATGCGGCCAGTGCCTCATCGTAGAGGGCATGGGCACGCTGGGCCTGAAACTGCATCAAGGCCCGGAATTCGGGGCTGTATTGCCTATCGAGGATGGCGCTTGCACGCACCCCAAAAGTCTGCATGTCGTTCACGGGGAGATAGATGCGGCCTCGCATGGCATCCTCGCCCACATCGCGGATGATGTTGGTGAGCTGCAGGGCCAGTCCCAGCTTGTGGGCGTAGTCGGTGGTCCCGGCTTCCGATTGCCCAAAAATGCGTGCCGACACTTCACCGACGATGCCCGCCACGAGGTGGCAATAGCGCTGCAGGCCTGGAAAATCCAGATAGCGTGTCTGCTGCAGATCCATGCGGCAGCCTTCGATCACAGCCATCAGGTGGCGTTTCTCGATGCCGAAGCGCGGAGCCAGCGGCATGATCGCACGCATCACGGGGTGGGTCGCTTCTCCCGCGTAGGCCTGTTCGACCTCGCGCTCCCACCATGCGAGCTTGGTCTGTGCCACCATGGGATCGCTGACCTCATCCACCACATCGTCCACCTCGCGGCAGAAGGCGTAGAAGGCCGTGATGGCGGCACGGCGTTCGGCCGGGAGGAACAGGAAGGCGTAATAGAAACTGCTGCCGGAAGATACAGCGGTCTGCTGAACGTAATCCTGGGGAGAACTGGCGGTAGGCGAAGACATGCGCCTATTGTCCCATGGAAGCCTCACCGCGCCGGCAGGAGCAGGGCGCTCAGCAGCAGCCCCGGCAGATCTCCAGCACCCAGCGCAGGGCGGTGCTGCGCGATGCTGGCTCCAAGGGCGCGGGTTCGGCGACCGATTCGCAGTCCGCCCTCGATCACCAGCCGCAGTTCCAGCCCGGCCTTCCAGCCCGCTGCGGCGCGCACGACACCCGGCAGGCCCATCCCGCTGCGCATCAATGTCGTGCTGAACGCCAGCAATTCCTCCATCAGCATCTGCAGATCCATGGCATGGGCTTGCTGCGGACACCGCGGATCCACATGGAACTGTGCGCACAGGTCTGCTGGGAGATAGTAGCGTCCTCGGGGCACATCCACCGAAAGGTCCTGCCAGAAATTGAAGAGCTGCAGCGCCGTGCAGATGGCGTCGCTTTGCTGCAGGGCCGTTTCGGAAGCAACACCATAGAGGTGCAGCAGCAGTCGTCCTACCGGATTCGCCGACAGACGGGCATAGTCCTGCAGGCTGCGCAGGTCGGCGTGCACGCTGCCATCTCGGGAGGCCTCCACATCGTGTTCGAAGGCATTGAGAAGATCATGCAGCCACGACACCGGCAGGGCATGCCGGATCACGGCCGTTCTGAGCGGCTGCATCACGGACGCCCAGGGGGCACCGTCGTCCACATTCTCGGAGGCACGAGTCAGGGTGCGGTCGAGGGCGAGCCGATACGCGGCCAGAGACTGCAGCCGTGCATCGGCTGTGTGGCTGCCTTCGTCTGCCAGATCATCGGCTGTGCGCGCGAAGTGATAGATCGCCACGATGGCAGGGCGCAGCGCAGCCGGGCACAGCAGGCTGGCCACGGGAAAGTTCTCGTAATGATCGACGGGGGAGGGAGATGGGGGCACGGTGTGATCCAAGGGCGCAGATCCCCTGTGGGGAAGGGCGCCACGCGGGCCAAAGCGGCCGTTTGTCCGGCGCGTGGCCCGTGCGGTGCATTTTGCAAGGTAGAATCACATGTTACCTGTTTTCGTCCGGAACACCGCCGTGCGGTGCCCCATGGACCGGGAGCAGCGCGGGTGGCGAAATTGGTAGACGCACCAGGTTTAGGTCCTGACGCCAGCAATGGCGTGGGGGTTCAAGTCCCCCCCCGCGCACCACACGATTCTGCAGCCATGCCGCAGCCCCCGCTGCGACATGCACGTCATCACAAAGGAAATCTCAATGACAGTGACCGTTGAAACGCTGGAAAAGCTGGAACGCAAGATCACCCTGAACGTCCCTGCCAAGGACATCGAGACCGAAGTCGGCAAGCGCCTTCAGCGTCTGTCCCGTACCGTCAAGATGGATGGATTCCGTCCCGGCAAGGTGCCCATGAGCGTGGTGGCGCGCCAGTATGGTCCTGCTGTCCAGTACGAAGTCATCAACGACAAGGTCGGCGAGGCCTTCTACCAGGCAGCCAGCGAAGCTGGCCTGCGCGTGGCTGGCCAGCCTGCCATCAGCGAGAAGGAAGGCGCTCCCGAAGGCGAGCTTCAGTTCGACGCTGTCTTCGAGGTGTTCCCTGAAGTGAAGATCGAAGGCCTGGAAAACGCCGAGATCGAGAAGCTGGAAGCCGAGGTGGATGATTCTGCCGTGGATCGCACCATCGACATCCTGCGCAAGCAGCGCCGCACCTTCAGCCAGCGTGGCAACGATCAGCCGGCCCAGGATGGCGACCGCGTGACTGTGGATTTCGAGGGCAAGATCGACGGTGAAGTGTTCGCGGGCGGCAAGGCAGAGGACTTCCAGTACCTCGTCGGCGAAGGCCAGATGCTCAAGGAGTTCGAGGATGCCGTGCGCGGCATGAAGCTGGGCGAAAGCAAGACCTTCCCCCTGGCCTTCCCCGAGGACTATCACGGCAAGGACGTGGCAGGCAAGACCGCCGACTTCCTCGTCACGGTCAAGAAGCTCGAAGCTGCGCACCTGCCGGAAGTCGATGACGAATTCGCCAAGCAGCTCGGCGTGGCCGAAGGCACGGTCGAAGCCCTGCGCAACGACATCCGCAAGAATCTGGCTCGTGAGGTCAAGTACCGTCTGCTGGCCCGCAACAAGTCTGCGGTCATGGAAGCGCTGCTGGCCCATGCCCAGCTCGACCTGCCCAAGGCCAGCGTGCAGGCCGAGATCGACAACATGGTGCAGAACGCCCGTGCCGATCTCCAGCAGCGCGGCATCAAGGATGCGGACAAGGCGCCCATTCCCGGCGACCTGTTCAAGGATCAGGCCGAGCGTCGCGTCCGTCTGGGCCTGATCGTGGCAGAGCTCGTGCGTGCCAATAACCTGCTTGCTACGCCCGAACAGGTCAAGACCCATGTCGAAGAGCTGGCTTCCAGCTACGAGAAGCCCGAGGACGTGGCCCGCTGGTATTATGGCGACGAAGGGCGCATGGCCGAAATCGAAGCGGTCGTCACCGAGAACAACGTAGCCAACTATGTACTGGGCAAGGCAAAGGTCACTGACAAGAAGGTGTCCTTCGACGAACTGATGGGCCCTCAGGCCTGATCGGCGGCGACGTCAGCCCTTGAACGGGTGGCCTGTGCGGGTGGGCTTGCAGTCCCCTTCACAGGCCTTATTTATTGCAGGTCGACACTGTTTTCTGTATCTGCTGTCAGGTGAGTGCAGTGTCTGATCCATCCTATCGGAGCGAGCAAGTCATGCAGAATCAATTCAGCGGTACCGGTGCACTGGACGCCCAGGCGCTTGGCCTCATCCCCATGGTGATCGAGCAGTCGGGACGGGGGGAGCGTTCCTATGACATCTATTCCCGCCTGTTGCGTGAGCGGGTGGTCTTTCTGGTAGGGCCCGTCAACGACCAGACAGCCAGTCTGGTGGTGGCGCAGCTCCTGTTCCTGGAGAGCGAGAATCCCGAGAAGGACATTTCCTTCTATATCAACTCTCCCGGTGGGTCGGTGAGCGCTGGCATGGCCATCTATGACACCATGCAGTTCATCAAGCCGGATGTCTCCACCCTCTGCATGGGGATGGCAGCCAGCATGGGGGCATTCCTCCTGTCGTCCGGTGCCAAGGGCAAGCGTTTCAGCCTTCCCAATTCCCGCGTGATGATCCATCAGCCTCTGGGCGGGGCCCAGGGCCAGGCTACCGATATCGAGATCCATGCCCGGGAAATCCTGCGCCTGCGCAAGGACCTGAACCATATCCTGGCCTCCAATACCGCACAGCCGCTCGACAAGATCGAACGCGATACCGAGCGGGATTTCTTCATGTCTGCCGAGGAAGCCCAGAACTATGGCCTCGTCGACAAGGTGATCACGCACCGCAGCCAGGCCGTCTGACCGACCTCCTTCCTGCAGGTGTGGCCAACGATCTCAGCGAGACCGTCGGCCACACTGGTGCCGGGCATTTCTGGTTCTGGCATTTCTCGCATTTTTTCCGTCTTCTCCAGTCGATTGGCATTTTGCCGGTCGCACATGATTCATGACCACGCACAAAGAAGGCTCGTCCCACAGCAAGACCATGCACTGCTCGTTCTGCGGCAAGTCCCAGGATGAAGTGCAGAAAATGGTTTCGGGCAGCTACAACGGGCAGTCCGTCTTCATCTGCAACGAATGCATCGAGCAATGCAACGACATCCTCAAGGAAGATCTCGATCAGGGGAGCAGCGACACCGCTGCAGCCGATGCCTTGCCCACTCCTGCGCAGATCAAGGCCAACCTTGACAACTACGTGATCGGTCAGGAAGTGGCCAAGCGGACCCTGGCCGTGGCGGTTTACAACCACTACAAGCGTCTGCGTCACAAGGAGCAGCCCGGCAAGGATGATGTCGAGCTCAGCAAGAGCAACATTCTGCTCATAGGTCCCACCGGATCGGGCAAGACCCTGCTGGCTCAGACCATGGCACGCATGCTCAATGTGCCCTTCGTGATGGCGGATGCCACCACACTCACCGAAGCAGGCTACGTGGGCGAAGATGTCGAGAACATCATCACCAAGCTGCTTCAGAGCTGTGATTACGACATCGAGCGTGCGCAGAAGGGCATCGTCTACATTGATGAAATCGACAAGATTTCCCGCAAGTCCGACAACCCTTCCATCACACGCGATGTGTCGGGCGAAGGTGTGCAGCAGGCACTGCTCAAGCTGATCGAAGGGACCATCGCCAGCATTCCTCCGCAGGGAGGGCGCAAGCACCCCAATCAAGACTTTCTGCAGGTCGATACCACCAATATGCTGTTCATCTGTGGTGGGGCATTCGCAGGACTCGAAAAAGTGGTGGAGCAGCGTACCGAAGGATCTGGCATCGGTTTCGGTGCCGAGGTGCGTGGCAAGGAAAACCGTACACTCAGCGAAATCTTCGACCAGATCGAGCCCGAGGATCTGATCAAGTACGGCCTCATTCCCGAACTCATCGGACGCATGCCGGTGGTGGCGGTGCTCTCCGAGCTCGATCAGCAAGCCCTGGTGCGCATTCTCACCGAACCCAAGAACGCCCTGGTCAAGCAGTACCAGCGCCTTTTCCAGATGGAAGGGGTTGAGCTGGAAGTGCAGCCCAAGGCACTTGAGGCCATTGCCAACAAGGCCATGCAGCGCAAGACCGGCGCACGGGGGCTGCGCTCCATCATGGAGCAGGCACTGCTCGACACCATGTTCGAGCTGCCCGCGCTCTCCAACGTCGAGAAGGTAGTGCTCGAAGAGGCCACGATTTCCAAGGGAGAGCGTCCCATGCTGGTCTATCGTGTCCCCGAGCAGGAAAAACAGGCCTGACCCACCCGGCGTCCGCCGTACAGTGGGCGGCAAGGTGAAGGAGAGCAGAGTTGCGGCTGCGCTGCAGCTTTTCCCTCTCGCTCCCTTGCTGACGCCATGAGCTGCTTCTGCCTGTGTTCATTTTCTATCCCGAAGTGCCTGCAGCCGGCCTTCGGGATTTTCATGCGGAGTTAGCGGTGACCGCTGCACCTCTGAATTCAGCCACCTTCCCAGGGTGCCCTGCTTGAAAAGCCTTCTGCTGCCCTCATAAACAAGGCTTGATGCCCAAGATGGAGAAAAGTGCCTCCCATGTCTGAATTTACCTATCTTCCACCCGAGGCGGTGGATCTGCCCATGCTGCCTCTGCGCGACGTCGTCGTGTTCCCGCACATGGTCATTCCTCTGTTCGTCGGCCGTGCCAAAAGCATCGCTGCGCTGGAGGCGGCCATGCAGGCCGGGCGTTCCATTGTGCTCGTGGCGCAGAAAAGTGCAGCCCAGGACAGCCCGACGACCGAAGACATGTTCGGGACCGGATGCATCGCCTCCATTCTTCAGCTGCTCAAGCTTCCCGATGGAACTGTCAAGGTTCTGGTGGAAGGCCGTCAGCGTGCACGTGTGGATGCGATCGTGGAGGGAGATGACTATTTTTCTGCACACATCGAGCCCGCTCCCGTCGAGCAGGAATCCGATCTCACGGTGCTGGGAGAAACCCAGTCCGAGATGGAGGCACTGCGTCGTGCCCTCATGCAGTCCTTCGAGCAGTATGTCAAGCTCAACAAGAAGATTCCCCAGGAAATACTTACCTCCATTTCCGGCATTGACGAGGCAGGACGTCTGGCAGACACCATCGCAGCCCATCTGCCGCTGACACTCGACAAAAAGCAGGCCATCCTCGATCAGCAGGATGTCAAGACCCGGCTCGACCAGCTGTTCACCCAGCTTGAGCAGGAAGTGGACATTCTCAATGTGGACAAGCGCATCCGCAGCCGTGTCAAGCGTCAGATGGAGAAGAACCAGCGCGACTTCTATCTCAACGAACAGGTCAAGGCCATCCAGAAGGAGCTCGGTGAAGGCGAGGAGGGGGCCGACATCGAGGAGCTCGAAAAGAAGATCAAGCAGGCTCGCATGCCCAAGGCAGCTCTTGCCAAGGCCGAGTCCGAACTGCGCAAGCTCAAGCTCATGTCGCCGATGTCGGCAGAGGCGGGCGTCGTGCGGAACTATCTCGACGTGCTCGTGGATCTTCCCTGGAGCAAGAAGACCAAGGTCAAGAACGATCTGGCCCATGCCGAAGAGATCCTGAACGCCGATCACTATGGGCTGGAACGCGTCAAGGATCGCATTCTGGAATATCTTGCAGTCCAGCAGCGCGTGGACAAGGTCAAGGCGCCCATTCTCTGTCTCGTGGGGCCGCCTGGAGTGGGCAAGACCTCTCTGGGGCAGTCCATCGCCAAGGCGACAGGGCGCAAGTATGTCCGCATGGCGCTCGGCGGCATGCGCGACGAGGCTGAGATCCGTGGGCATCGCCGCACCTACATCGGAGCACTTCCCGGCAAGGTGCTCCAGAATCTCTCCAAGGTAGGTACGCGCAACCCGCTCTTCCTGCTCGACGAGATCGACAAGCTCGGTGCGGACTTCCGGGGTGACCCTTCCAGTGCACTGCTGGAGGTGCTGGATCCCGAGCAGAACCATGTCTTTGCCGATCACTATGTCGAGCTTGATTTCGACCTCAGTGATGTGATGTTCGTGGCCACCTCCAATTCCATGAACATTCCTGCAGCGTTGCTCGACCGCATGGAAGTCATCCGGCTTTCCGGATACACCGAAGACGAAAAGGTCCATATCGCCATCCAGTATTTGCTGCCCAAGCAGATGAAGAACAATGGAGTTCAGGATTCCGAGCTTGAGGTGACCGAGGCCGCCATCCGTGACATCGTGCGTTTCTACACGCGGGAGGCAGGCGTGCGGTCCCTGGAGCGGGAGCTCTCCCGCATCTGCCGCAAGGTGGTCAAGGCCGTGCTGCTCAAGCAGTCCAGCGGCAAGGTGGTCGTCACACCAGACAATCTGAACGATCTTCTGGGAGTAAGGCGCTTCACCTATGGCCATGCGGAAACGGCCAACCGTGTAGGACAGGTGGTGGGACTGGCCTGGACCGAGACGGGCGGCGATTTGCTGACCATCGAAGTGGCCACCATGCCGGGCAAGGGGGTCATTCAGCGCACAGGGTCGCTGGGCGACGTGATGAAGGAGTCGGTGGAAGCGGCACGCACTGTGGTGCGCAGCCGTGCGGCCCAGCTGGGTATCCCGGATGAAGTCTTCGAGAAGCGCGACATTCATATTCATGTGCCCGATGGTGCAACACCCAAGGATGGACCCAGTGCAGGGGCCGCCATGACGACGGCCATGGTGTCCGCGCTCACCGGCATCCCGGTGCGCAGCGATGTGGCAATGACCGGTGAGATCACCTTGCGCGGAGAGGTCACCATCATCGGTGGCCTCAAGGAAAAGCTGTTGGCTGCGCTGCGTGGCGGTATCCGTCAGGTCATCATTCCGGAAGAGAATGTCAAGGATCTGCAGGAAATTCCCGACAACGTCAAGACCGGTCTGGAGATCATTCCCGTACGCTGGATTGACCAGGTACTGGGCATTGCGCTGGAACATGTCCCCCAACCCTTGCCTCAAGCGACAGGAGCAGCCCACGGAACGGAAGAAGTTCCCGTGGCACAAGCGGCAGACGTGGTTGTCAAGTCCGACAGAGCGACTGCGAGGTCCCGCAAGGGAGCAGTCAAGCACTGATGTGATGCCATAGTAGGGAGACCGAAAGGCCGATCATCCCGGACAGGTGGGCATTCCAGCCGCCTTCCGGGATTTTTTCTGGTCGGTCTTTGGAAAGGGAGTGAAAAAACAAAGGCCCTCGAATGAGGGCCTTGAGAAGCTTGTGTGAAGCAATGGATGGAGGCGCGAGGCGGAGTCGAACCGCCCTTCACGGATTTGCAATCCGGTGCATAACCGCTTTGCTATCGCGCCTTGAACAGGGCTTTGTCGCAGAAGCAGCTTCTGCGACAAAAAAGGGAAGCTTTGGTGATGCTTCCCTGAGGAATCTGGAGCGGGAAACGAGACTCGAACTCGCGACCTCAACCTTGGCAAGGTTGCGCTCTACCAACTGAGCTATTCCCGCGCTGAAGCCGAAAGTATAGCGGAAAAAATCTGTTTTTCGATTCAGCCAGGCAACAAAATTGTGAGTCGTCAGGACGGGGCAAAGGACAGGAGCTGCACAACTGGCAGGGGCGGCGATAATGGCCGCATGGTTACTACACATCACAAGATCATCTTCGGATTCCATGCGGTGGGCGTCCGGCTCAAGACGGCTCCTTCCTCGGTCATTGAGGTCTATATCGACGCCAGTCGACGCGATGCGCGTATGCGGCAGTTTCTCGAGCGTGCCAAGGAAGCGGAAATCAGGGTGATCGAAGCCGATGGCCTGCGTCTTTCGCGACTGAGTGGTGGTCATGGCCATCAGGGCGTGGTGGCACGTGTGCATGATCTGCCTGTGCAGCACTCGCTCGATGATCTGCTCGACACTCTCCAGGAGCCGCCTCTTCTGCTGGTGCTCGACGGCGTGACGGATCCTCACAATCTTGGAGCCTGCCTGCGGGTGGCGGATGGGGCAGGGGCCCATGCCGTCATTGCCCCCAAGGACCATGCTGCGGGAATCAATGCCACAGTGGCCAAGGTGGCCAGTGGGGCGGCCGAAACCGTGCCTTATTTCATGGTGACCAATCTGGCACGCACCCTGCGTGATCTGCAGGAGCGCAACATCTGGATCATAGGCACCAGCGGGGATGCCTCCTCCACGCTCTATGACGTGGATATGCGGCAAGGCACGGCTCTCGTGCTGGGTGCGGAAGGTCCCGGCATGCGTCAGCTGACGCGCAAGACGTGCGACGAACTGGTGAGCATTCCCATGCTGGGCGCTGTGGAAAGCCTGAATGTGTCCGTGGCGAGCGGGGTCTGCCTGTATGAGGCGCGTCGTCAGCGCCTGTGTGGCATAAGTGCCGAAGCAGGGCGCACCGAATGATGCATCGATCATGGGATGCTTGGCAATTTTTGATGAATGCCGCATAATGAGCGTCCCATGTCCAGACGCTGCGCTGACATGATTTGGCGCAGCATCACCTTGCGGTGAATGTATCGGGCATTCGCGTACATCTTCCCTCTTTCCTGTCCCACGTCGTGGGAGCCCGCAACCTCTGTTGCGGTGAAAAATCGTCAGAAGGTGGATGCACATTTCCTCCTTCCTTCTGATGACGCGCCAGGCGCCAAGCTTGGCGTGCGTGTTTTTCATGATTCCTTCTTTTTCCAATGACGCTGCACAGCTGCAGCCCGGCATGACTTCGCCTGCCGATGAGGCACAGGTGCCTTCGACAGACGCTTCTGTGTTGCCTTCCACCGACGAGGTGGAGGCATCTTCTCCTGCAGCGACCGAGCAGTCCGGTACCGAACAGCCCTCGCAGCCTGCCGAGGTGGCGCCGAACGGTTTTGCACTGCTGCATCTTGCAGAGCCTCTGGTGCAGGCCTGCGTCGATCTGGGCTATACCGAACCGACTCCCGTACAGGCGCGCGCCATTCCCATGGCATTGGCCACAGAGGCTGATTCCGAAGAATCGGCGCCGGGGTTCGTGGATCTGATGGTGTCCAGCCAGACTGGCAGTGGCAAGACTGCTGCCTTCCTGCTTCCCGTGCTGCATACCCTGCTTGCGCAGCGCGAAGCAGCTGCCGAGGCAGAGCGTCTTGAGTGGCAGCGCAAGATCGATGAGGCCGAAGCGCAGGGTGAACCTGCGCCGCGTCGTCCCCGTCGTCGCAATCCCACCGATCGCCGCCATTTCCGTGCAGCCGAGCCTGGTGCTCTGGTGCTGTGTCCCACGCGCGAACTGGCGCAGCAGGTGGCGCATGACGCCATCGACCTGGTTCGCCACTGCAAGGGACTGCGCATTGCCCATGTGGTGGGTGGCATGCCCTACGCCATGCAGATTGCGCGCCTGCAGAACGCCGATCTCGTGGTGGCGACCCCCGGGCGCCTGCTGGACCTGCAGCGCAGCATGCAGATCAAGCTCGACAAGGTACAGTTTCTGGTGGTCGACGAAGCCGACCGGATGCTGGATCTGGGCTTTGCGGAGGATCTGGCAGAGATCCATGCCCTTACGGCCAACCGGCGCCAGACGATGATGTTCAGCGCGACCTTTGCGCCCCGCATTCAGCAGCTGGCTGCACGCGTCATGCGGGATCCCCAGCGCATCCAGATCGATTCACCTCAGGATCGCCACAGCCAGATCACCCAGCGGCTTTACTGGGCCGACAATTTCGCGCACAAGCGCGCCATGCTGGACCACTGGCTGCGTGATCCTTCGATCGATCAGGCGATTGTATTTGCCAGCACCCAGATCGAGTGCGATGGTCTGGCCGAAGATCTGCAGCAGGCAGGCTTTGCCGCCGTCGCACTGCACGGTGCCCTGAGTCAGGGTCTGCGCAATCGGCGTCTCATGGCGCTGCGTCAGGGGCAGGTGCAGTTTCTTGTGGCAACCGATGTGGCGGCGCGCGGAATCGACGTACCGACCATTTCGCACGTCTTCAATTTCGGTCTGCCGATGAAGGCAGAGGACTATACGCACCGCATCGGTCGTACAGGGCGCGCGGGACGTTCGGGTCTGGCCATCACGTTTGCGGAATTCCGTGACCGCAATCGCGTCTGGGACATCGAGGATTACACGCGCCAGCCCTTGATGACCGCAGTGGTTCCGGGCATGGAGCCTGAGCAGCGTACTCCCACGCGGCATCCGCCGCGCGGCAAGGGAGGGCGTGGTGCCGGTACTGGCGATGGCCGGGGCGGTCGTGGCAAGGGCGGACAGGGTGCCTGGGGTGGTGGTGCCAATCGCCGCAAGGGCTTTGGAGGAGGACGCGTTGGCGGCTTCGGCGAATTTGGCGAGAGCGGACATCCGGCGCCGACCGGGCGTCGGGAGCCTCGCCATGCACCTGCGCCTTCGCGTGATGGGGGATTCCGTGCCGAGCGTGGAAACGTACGCTCGGGGCAGGGACGTCCTGATGGCATGTCCGGCGCACGCAGTGGACGTCGGCATCCTGCCAATTAAGCGCAGCGCAGCCTGAATCGATGTCTGCAGAATGAATGCCCCGCAAGGCCTCCGGCTTGGTGGGGCATTTGTCCATCAGGGGCCTATGACGGTCCTAAGTGCTTGAACTGCTTGCATAAAGCAAAATAATCATCTTATAATCAACGGTTCTGATCCTCTGTTAGCCGCCTCGCTGGGCTCTTGATGCATGCAGTGCATCGGCCAGCAGCAGCGTGTTTCCGTGTGTGGGAACATTGTGAAGAGGCCTTTTGTGCAGCTTGAATACGATCGGAAATTCTGAGGAAATTCCCCATGAATCTCATCCAGACCCTGGAACAAGAAGAAATCGAACGCCTTGGCAAGACCATCCCTGCATTCGCTCCTGGCGACACGGTGATTGTCAATGTGAACGTGGTTGAAGGCACCCGCAAGCGCGTGCAGGCTTATGAAGGCGTCGTGATCGCCAAGCGTAACCGTGGCATCAACAGCGGCTTCACCGTGCGCAAGATTTCCAGCGGCGAAGGCGTGGAGCGTACGTTCCAGACCTACAGCCCGCTGATTGCCAGCATCGAAGTCAAGCGCCGCGGTGACGTGCGTCGTGCCAAGCTGTACTACCTGCGTGGTCGCAGCGGCAAGTCTGCCCGCATCAAGGAAAAGCTGCCTTCCCGCGTCAAGGAAGTCGCTGCCCAGTAAAGGCAGATTGCTTCGACGCAGGTCCGGCAGCTCTGCTGCGGGACCTCGGCATGAAAAAAGCCGTTTCCATCTCTGTGATGGAGCGGCTTTTTTCATGTCTGACTGCAGTGCGCTCGAAATCGAATAGGGATAATCAAGGCGTACCTGCCCGGTGATTTGTCCATTCAGAGATCGCGATGATGTCTCCTGTCCCGCATGCAGTCCCTGTGCCTGCTGCCTCTGTATCCGAACGTGTTCCCGATCCACATGCCGTGTCGATATGGCAGGACGCCACGAATCGTCTGCATGATCAACCGGCCGTGACGCCAGATCGACTTACGTCCGATGCGCTGCGCAGGCGCTTTCTTCAGCCTCTGGATTGGAGACAGGAAGAACGACATGATCTGCAGCTTGTGCCTTCAGGGCAGAGAGACGCAGCCGTGCTGATTGGATTGCAGCGGGTGCAGGAAGCAGCTTCCACCTCTGACAGGTCTGCATGGCTGGAAGTGCTGCTGACCCAGCGTACCGCTCAGCTGCGTGCACATGCCGGACAGATTGCGTTCCCCGGTGGAAAAATCGATGCACAGGACAGAGATGCTGTGGATGCAGCGTTGCGCGAGGCTCGCGAGGAGGTTGGGCTTGAGAGGCAAGGCATCCAGGTGCTGGGCGCACTGCGCCCTTACGTGACCCATACCGGGTATCGGATTCTGCCTGTGGTGGCGCTTTTGCCCAGGGTATGGACACGGCATCCGAATCCGGCCGAGGTGGCGGATATCTTTACGGTGCCACTGGGCTTTCTGATGGATCCACGCAACCACCGCAAGCATGTCTGGCATGCGCCCACCGGGGAGCGACGGGAATGGTTTTCCATGCCCTATGACGATCCTGAACAGCGAGTGGAGCGCTATATATGGGGGGTGACAGCGGGCATTCTGCGGGATCTGTATCACTTCCTGCAGGCAGGATGAGCTCGAGGTTGTGGTTGCCTTGCGGTTTGTGCGGAATGGCGACATTCTTCCTCGGGGCCAGCGTTTAGTAGCGGGACTGCCCCAATTCTGCATGCAGTTCGGCATAGAAGCGGTGTCGGCCGGGATCTATGCCGCCCTGATCGAGCGGTTTGCCGACCTGTGCAAGTACGGCACATCCAGGTTCATGAAGATGGCTGCAGTTGTAGAACCGGCATGCGGTGGCATGGCGACTGAAGTCCGGCATATGCAGGGCCAGTTCGGCCGGAGCCAGGTGATGCAGGCCGAATTCCTGGAATCCCGGCGAGTCGATGATGGCGGTGTTGGAGGCGCGGTCCACCCAGTACCAATGGGTGGCCGTGGTGGTGTGCCGGCCTGAATTGAGTGCCTGGGAGATGGCGCCCGTTTGGACACCGGCCCCGGGCACCAGCAGGTTCACCAGAGTGCTCTTGCCCGTGCCCGATGGACCGAGCACCAGGGTGTGGTGTCCGCTCAGGGCCATGCGCAATGCCTCTGCTCCATTTTCGTGGGCGGAATGGTTTGCAGCGAGATGCAGCGATACGGCAGTCACGGGGTAGCCCATGGCGCGGTAGGGCGCCAGCCGTTCCCAACCGCGGGCATGGGCGGCCTCGAGGTCGGCTTTGTTCAGGACAATCAAGGGGCGAATCTGGGCAGCTTCTGCCGCCAGCAGTGCCCGGGCCAGAAGCCGGTGTGAAAACTCGGGTTCTGCAGCGAGCAGGATCAGGATCTGGTCCAGATTGGCGGCGAATGCCTTGGTCCGCATGTCGTCCCGGCGATAAAACAGATTGCGGCGCGGGAGAATCTGTTCGATGGTGCCTTCATGTCCCTGTCCGGCAGGGGGGGCTGCCCATTGCACGCGGTCTCCCACCACAGACAGGTTTTTCTTGCCACGAGGGTGACAGATGCGCCGTGTACCGTCATTGGATTCCACCACGATGTGCCTTCCGTGACTGGAAACCACACGCGCTTCATGGAGTGTGGACAGGTCTGGAGAGCTGGTGGAGGCAGGGACAGGGCGCTTGCCTGTTTTCCCTGAAGATGGGCGAGGAGGGGGCATGGGTCAGGAGTTCCGGGGAGGAAAGCCAAGGTGTGACAGACGTTCCACCGCCGGGGGGTGCGAATAGTAGAAGCGTGCGTAGAGAGGATCGGGCGTCAGTGTGCTGGCGTTGTCTTCGTAGAGCTTGAGCAGGGCCGAAGCCAGGGCCTTGCCGTTCGTCTGGGCAACGGCATAGGCGTCCGCTTCGTATTCCTGCTTGCGTGACAGGGCCGACAGGAAGGGTGAAAGCAGAAATCCGAATACCGGTGTGACCAGCATGAACAGGATGAGGGCCAGAGCGGCATTTGGGGACATCATGTTCGGGATCACCCCGAGTCCGGTGTAGAACCATACCTGGTTGTAGAGCCAGCCCAGCAGCGCAAAGCCTGCCAGACTGAGAGCAAAGAGCACGAGCATGCGCTTGATGACGTGGCGATGGTGAAAATGCCCCAGTTCATGCGCCAGCACGGCCTCGACTTCGTCGGCATTGAGCTTGTTGAGCAGCGTATCGAAGAACACCACACGCTTGGCATGGCCCAGTCCCGTGAAATAGGCGTTGGCATGCGCGCTGCGGCGGCTGCCGTCCATGACGAAGAGTCCGCGGGAGCGGAATCCGCAGCGCTCCATCAGGGCCTGTACGCGCGCCGCAAGCTGTGCATCCTCCAGAGGCTTGAATCGGTTGAACAGGGGGGCAATCCAGGTGGGATAGATCACCATCAGCAGCACATTGAAGGCCACCCATGCCGCCCATGCCCACAGCCACCACCAGATGCCTGCCTTCTGCATCAGCCAGAGGAACAGTGCTGCCAGCGGCAGACCGATGATGGCAGAGAGCACAATGCCCTTGAGCAGGTCCCCTATCCAAAGGGCGGTGGTAGTGGTGTTGAAGCCGAAGCGTTGTTCGAGTCGGAAGGTCTGGTACCAGCCCAGGGGAAGCTCCAGTGCACCGTTGATCAGGAAGAAACAGGCGAGGAGGGCCAGCTGCTGTGCCATGGGGTGCTGCAGCTTCTCAAGCAGTGCGTAGTTGAGAGCGGCCAGACCACCCAGCAGTGTCCAGCCTACGAGCACGGCTGCGGCATACACCGAAGCCCAGATGTCCCACTGGTTCCTGGATATCGTGTAGGCGGCTGCCTTCTGGTGGGCATCGTGGCTGACCATATGGGCGAACATGTCTGGTACGCGGTCACGGCGCCACGCCACATGGCGCATCTGGCGCAAGGCCAGCCAGAACTTGATAAGCAGCCCACCGAGCAGGGCGACCACGAAAAGCCCGGTGAAAAGATTGAGATAACTGATGTCGGTAAAGAGTTGCGCATCCATCTCGCAAGTGTACCGGCTCTGGCTTCGTGGGGACTTGGCGGCGAGTGGGGTGCATCCTGGGGGTGCGGGAGTTGCGCGACAATAGAAGAATGAACTTTTCTTCTCCCTCTCCCTCAGAAACCGTCGTCGGTCAGGAGCCGGCTGCAGTGCCGGCACTGACCAAGCACGACGACAATCTCATATGGCTCGACTGCGAAATGACCGGACTGGATCCTGAAAAGGAGCGTCTGCTGGAGATCGCGATCATTGTGACCAGCCCCGATCTGTCGGTGCGGGCGCAGAGTCCTGTGATGGTCATTCACCAGAGTGACGAGCTCCTTGGCAAGATGGATGCCTGGAACAAGGGTACCCACGGACGCAGTGGTCTCATCGACAAGGTCAAGGCCAGTACGCTCAGCGAGGCAGATGCAGAGTCGCAGCTGCTGACCTTTCTCCGTCGTTACGTCAGCAAGGGCAAGTCCCCCATGTGTGGCAACACCATTGGCCAGGATCGGCGTTTCCTTGTCAAATACATGCCGAAGCTCGAAGCCTATTTTCACTATCGCAACCTCGACGTGAGCACGCTCAAGGAGCTGGCACGGCGCTGGCGTCCCGATCTGCATGACGGCTTTCGCAAGAAGCAGAAGCACACGGCCCTGGCCGATGTGGATGAATCGATCGAGGAGCTGGTCTATTACCGCACCCATTTCCTGCGAATGGAGGTCTCTGCTCCCGTTTCGCAGTCCTGTACCGAGGCATGAAGGGCGGCAGGGATGCACAGGGTGATGCAAGGCATGGCGGTCTGCAGTGCCCCCGGGGTTTCAGTGCATCCTGAGCGCCGTGCGACGCGCGTCGAGGGTCTTGAAACGCTCGATGTCCTGAGTGCGGATGGCTTCCTCGATGGCGCGGCCGAGCTCATCGAGTTCCAGTCTCTTGAGTACCGAGCGGAGCTCGGTCTGGGTTTCCTGGGAACTGGGATGCAGTTCCATGGCCTGGAACCGCTTTACCAGTGCAAGTGCCTCCGTGCCTCCGGGGGCTGCGGGCAGTGATTCCTGCAGGGCCCCCCAGCCGCGTGCTCCATATTCCTGGTACTGTGCATCGAGCCACGCAAAGAGCGGGCCATGCGGCGCCGGCAGCTCGCACAGCATGGCCTGCGTAGCGGGCGGCAGGCTTTCCCACAGCGGCATGTTCAGCAGCAGCAGACGCAGTGCATGGTCTGCCTTGGTGCTCGGAGCGGAACGTCCGCGTTTGGGAGAGGACGCGGAGGCGACATACCCAGGGGATGCCGCAACGCGATCGCTACGCCATGCCGGCCTGCCTCCGTGGGGAACATGGGATTGGCGGGCTGATCCTCCTGAAGAAGAGGAGGAGGGCGGCGGAGTCTGTGTCTGTGATCTGCGGGCAGGATCCGGCTTGTCCCACAGAGCCTTGAGATCGTCGAGTGGAATCTGGACCTGCCTGGCAAGTTCTCCCAGCAGTTGGCTCCTGAGAGCTCCCTCGGGAAGATCCTGCCACAGTGGCCGCGCGTGGCTGGCCATGCGCGCCCGTCCTTCGGCGGTATCGAGATCGCAGCCTTCTGCGGCAGCCATCGGAAGAAACTGGCTCAGTGGCGTGGCCTGCTTGACAAGGGCTTCGAATGCCTCCGGCCCGTGGGTGCGAACGTAGCTGTCAGGATCGTGTTCGGGCGGCAGGAAGAGAAACTTGATGGTGCGGGTGTCGGTAGCGTAGGGCAGCGCAGCCCCCATGGCCTTGTGGGCGGCTCGGCGACCTGCTGCATCTCCGTCGAAGCTGAAGACCACCTCGTCCGTATAGCGAAAAAGCTTGTGGACATGGTCTGGAGTACAGGCGGTGCCCAGGGTGGCCACGGCATTGCCAAATCCCAGCTGTGCGAGAGCGACGACATCCATGTAGCCCTCGGTGACGAGCACATAGCCCCGTTCGCGCAGGGCATCGCGTGCCTCGTAGAGGCCATAGAGCTCCCGTCCCTTGCTGAAAAGAGGCGTTTCGGGCGAATTGAGATACTTGGGCTTTTCATTGCCCAGCACTCGTCCTCCGAAACCGATGCATTCCCCCTTCACATTGCGGATCGGGAACATGATGCGGTGGCGGAACCGGTCGTAGCGCTTTTCCTCGGTCGGGGAAGACGCATGGGAGCTGCTGCCGGCAGTGGCTCCTTCCGGCATTGAATGGATCACCAGCCCCGTCTCTTCCAGCAGGGGGCTTGTGTAGTCGGCAAACACGCTGGCCAGATGTCGCCAGCTGTTGGGGGCATATCCGAGCCCGAAACGCGCGGCAATCTGTCCGCTCAGCCCCCGTCCCTGAAGATAGGCAATCGCTTCAGGACTCGACTTGAGCTGCTGTCGATAATCGTCGACGGCCTTTTCCAGCACATCGGTGAGGGTGAGCCGCTGACGGCGCTGTTCTGCCGCGCGGTCACGATCTTCGGGACTCAGGTGGTCGTCTGGTACCTGCAGGCCCTGCTGCTGCGCCAGCTCCTGTACCGCCTCCACGAAGGACAGGCCGTTGTGCGCCATCAGAAATCCGATGGCATCTCCGTGCTGGCCACAGCCGAAGCAGTGATAGAACTGCTTGCTTGGGCTTACCGTGAAAGAGGGCGACTTCTCGCTGTGAAAGGGACACAGTCCGCTGAAATTGGCCCCTGTCTTCTTGAGCTGCACATAGCGCCCCACCACATCGATGATGTCGACGCGGCTGAGCAAGTCCTGAATGAATCCGTGCGGGATGGCCATGTGCCGATTGTAGGGGGGCTCCCCGGAAGGCTGGGTGCACCGCGTCCACATCCCCTGTCATGTGCTGGAGGTCATCCGGCTGCCAGCAGTCCCTGCGCGAAGTGGTGCAGCATGGCTGCGCGAGTCCGGTTGGCATCCCGTGCGAGCAGCGCCTGCATGATGGCCGCATGCTCCCGCAGCGACTGGTGGATGCGTCCCTGCTTGAAGAGCGAATGGTGTCGGCCCAGCTGCATCACACGCCTCAGATCGTTCACGATCTGTGTGCGCCAGTGGTTGCGACTCACTTCCAGAATATGGGCATGAAACCGCTGATTGAGACTGAAGAATTCGTCCACCAGCACACTGTCTCCGGGCATTTGCTGCAAGCGCTCGGCACACTCTTCCAGACCCACATGCAGCTCCTGCAGCGCGTCGAGTTCGGCATCGCTGGCATGCAGCGCCACATCCGTGGCAGCGTCGCTTTCGAGCAGGCCCAGCAGGTGATAGATTTCCCGCACTTCGCTTTCGGGCACTTCGGTGACATAGGCGCCGCGACGGACTTTGATCGTCACCAGACCTTCGGTTGCAAGCACCTTGATCGCCTCGCGCATGGGCGTACGGCTGATGCCCAGCTCCTCCGCGAGCGCCATCTCATCGATCCAGGTCCCCGGCAGCAGCTCCTGCTTCAGGATGCGCTGGCGCAGCACATCAGCCACCTGGATATACAGGGCAGAAGGCAGTTTCAGCCGCGTGGCGCGCGCAGGATTCTCGGTGGAGCGTGAGTGGATGGGGGCCATATTCCGTTCAGAGAGAAGAGTTCGGCTTCACATTCAGTTTCATGTAAGCTGAACGCATGGTTTCGCATTCATAATTATGAGATTCACGCAAGGTGGATACATGCATGCACATGGGTGCACATACGTTCACCTGCCGGCACATATTGCATCATTCGAGGACAAAATTTCATGTCGTCTACAGACCAGAATCCCAAAGCTCCTGTTTTTGCAACCGCCACCATGGAAGACTGGCTCAAGGCTGCTGCCAAGTCCGCCCCGCATGGTGATGTGTCGGCACTCAACTGGGTGACACCGGATCATCTCGTGGTCAAGCCGCTGTACACGGCCGAAGACACCAATGGGCTTCCCTATGCCAATACCCTGCCGGGTTTCGAGCCTTTTGTGCGCGGTCCGCAGGCTACCATGTATGCAGGCCGCCCCTGGACCATCCGCCAGTATGCCGGATTCTCCACGGCCGAAGAATCCAACGCCTTTTATCGCAAGGCGCTGGCTGCCGGGGGACAAGGCATTTCCGTGGCCTTCGATCTGGCTACGCACCGAGGCTATGACTCCGACCATCCGCGTGTGACCGGTGATGTGGGCAAGGCCGGTGTGGCCATCGACAGCGTGGAGGACATGAAGATCCTGTTCGACGGCATCCCGCTCGACAAGGTGTCCGTGTCCATGACCATGAACGGTGCCGTGCTGCCTGTGCTGGCAGGCTACGTTGTGGCAGCAGAGGAGCAGGGCGTCTCCCAGGAAAAACTCAGCGGCACCATCCAGAACGACATCCTCAAGGAGTTCATGGTCCGCAACACGTACATCTATCCGCCGGAACCCTCCATGCGGATCATCGGCGACATCATCGAGTACACCAGCAAGCACATGCCGCGCTTCAACTCGATTTCCATCTCTGGTTACCATATGCAGGAAGCCGGTGCCAATCAGGCACTCGAGCTCGCCTTCACGCTGGCCGATGGCAAGGAATATGTCAAGACCGCCATCGCCAAGGGCATGGACGTCGATGACTTCGCAGGCCGTCTGTCGTTCTTCTGGGCGATCGGCATGAACTTCTATCTCGAAATCGCCAAGATGCGTGCGGCCCGTCTGCTGTGGTGCCGCATCATGAAGGGCTTCGATGCCAAGAAGCCCAAGAGCCTCATGCTGCGCACACACTGCCAGACGTCCGGCTGGTCTCTCACAGAGCAGGATCCCTACAACAACATCGTTCGTACCACCATCGAAGCCATGGCAGCCGTGTTCGGCGGTACCCAGTCGCTGCACACCAATGCTCTCGACGAGGCCATCGCCCTGCCCACCGAGTTCTCGGCACGCATCGCCCGGAACACGCAGCTCATCATCCAGGAAGAAACGCACATCGTGAATGTGATCGATCCCTGGGCTGGCAGCTACATGATGGAAACCCTGACGCAGCAGATGGCCGATGCCGCCTGGAAGATCATCGAGGAAATCGATGCCATGGGCGGCATGACCAAGGCTGTCGACAGTGGCTGGGCCAAGCTCAAGATCGAGGCGGCAGCTGCCGAAAAGCAGGCCTGCATCGACAGCGGCCGGGATGTCATCGTCGGGGTCAACAAGTACAAGCTCGCCAAGGAAGATCCGGTCGAGATCCTGGAAGTCGACAACGTCAAGGTGCGTGAATCGCAGATTGCACGTCTGCAGCAGATCCGCTCCACGCGCGATGCCGCCGCCGTACAGGCTGCACTCGACGCACTGTCGGCTGCCGCAGAAAGCGGACAGGGCAATCTGCTCGACCTGAGCATTCAGGCCATCCGCCTGCGTGCGACCGTCGGCGAAGTGAGCGACGCACTCGAAAAGGCCTTTGGCCGCCACCGTGCCGATACCCAAAAGGTCACCGGCGTCTATGCTGCGGCCTATGACTCGGCCGAAGGCTGGGAAACCCTCAAGAAGGAAATCGATGCCTTCGCTGAGGCAGAAGGGCGTCGTCCCCGTGTCATGATCGCCAAGCTGGGCCAGGATGGACATGACCGCGGCGCCAAGGTCGTGGCCACCGCCTTTGCCGATCTGGGCTTCGACGTGGACATCGGCAGCCTGTTCCAGACTCCCGAGGAGTGTGCACGTCAGGCCATCGAGAACGACGTGCATGCCGTGGGAGTGTCTACTCTTGCCGCTGGGCACAAGACCCTCGTGCCGGCCATCATCGAAGAGCTGCGCAAGCAGGGGGCAGATGACATCGTCGTCTTTGTGGGCGGCGTGATTCCGCGTCAGGACTATGATTTCCTGTACGAAGCCGGCGTCAAGGGGATCTATGGTCCCGGCACACCGGTTCCTGCCAGCGCCAAGGATGTGCTGGAGCAGATCAAGAAGGCCCGCGCCGCCTGATCCGCCCATGACCCCAGCGATTGCAACCATCCAGGAACATATCCTGGGGGGCTCGACGCTCACTCGGCGCCGGGCCATCGCCAAGGCGATCACGCTGCTGGAGTCCACCCGGGTCGATCATCGTGCCCAGGGGGATGAGTTGCTCACGGCTCTGCTGCCGCATACCGGTCGCTCGCTGCGGATCGGTATCAGCGGAGTGCCGGGCGTGGGCAAGTCCACGTTCATCGAGGCGCTGGGCATGTATGTGATTGCTCAGGGGCACCGTGTGGCAGTGCTGGCCATCGATCCATCGAGCACGGTGTCGCGCGGATCGATTCTCGGCGACAAGACACGCATGGAGCAGCTGTCTGTACAGGAAGCTGCCTATATCCGTCCCAGCCCCAGCGCAGGCACGCTGGGAGGGGTGGCCGAGAAGACGCGTGAAGCCATGCTGGTGTGCGAGGCGGCCGGATACGACGTCATCATTGTCGAGACCGTCGGCGTGGGACAGAGCGAGACGGCCGTGGCAAACATGTCCGATCTTTTTGTGCTGCTGCAGCTGCCCAATGCAGGCGACGACCTGCAGGCCATCAAGAAGGGCGTCATGGAGCTGGCCGATCTGATCGTCATCAACAAGGCCGACATAGACCCTGCAGCCGCCACGCGCGCACAGGCGCAGATCACCAGTGCCCTCCGGCTCCTCGGTCTGCACGGCAATCCTCATCACGCCACCCATGATCCTGCAGTCTGGCAGCGGCAGGTGCTCCAGATCAGTGCCCTGCAGAATGCAGGCGTCCCCGACTTCTGGTCGGCAGTCGAACAGTACCGTGGCCTGCAGACAGCCAACGGCCAGCTCGATCAGCGGCGGCAGCGGCAGGCATTGTCCTGGATGTGGGAGCGCATCGATGCCGGGCTCAAGCAGGCATTCAGGGAACATCCGGGTATACGCGAGCAACTGGGTGCGACCACCGATCAGGTTCGGCATGGTCAAATTGCAGCATCCACCGCTGCACGCCAGCTGCTCGAAAGGTTTCAGGCCCGGTGAGAGTGGCCAGAATTTTCAGTTTTCAAACTTCATGAAGGATAGGCAATGAAAGATATTCTTGATTTGTTGGAGCAGAAGCGCGAAGCCGCCCGCATGGGTGGTGGACAGCGACGCATCGATTCCCAGCACAAGAAGGGCAAGCTGACGGCTCGCGAGCGCATCGAGGTGCTGCTTGACAACGGCTCGTTCGAGGAATGGGACATGTTCGTCGAGCACCGCTGCACCGATTTCGGGATGGAGGAAAACCACATTCCGGGCGATGGCGTGGTGACGGGCTATGGCACCATCAACGGCCGTCTGGTGTTCGTGTTCAGCCAGGACTTCACCGTTTTCGGCGGTGCCCTGTCCGAAGCCCATGCGGAAAAGATCTGCAAGCTCATGGATCAGGCCATGAAGGTGGGTGCTCCCGTGATCGGTCTCAACGATTCGGGCGGCGCACGCATCCAGGAAGGCGTGGCCTCGCTGGCAGGGTATGCCGAGGTGTTCCAGCGCAACGTGACTGCTTCTGGCGTGATCCCCCAGATCAGCATGATCATGGGCCCGTGTGCCGGCGGCGCCGTGTACTCGCCTGCGATGACCGACTTCATCTTCATGGTGAAGGACAGCTCCTACATGTTCGTGACCGGGCCTGACGTGGTCAAGACCGTGACGCACGAAACCGTGACTGCCGAGGAGCTCGGTGGCGCCGTGACCCATACCTCCAAGAGCGGTGTGGCCGATCTGGCGTTCGACAACGATGTGCAGGCGCTGCTGATGCTGCGTCGTCTGTACAACTACATTCCGAGCAACAACCGCGAAAAGGCTCCCTATCGTCCCACGCTCGACCCGGTCGATCGTGCCGACATGAGCCTCGACACCCTGGTGCCGGACAATGCCAACAAGCCCTACGACATGAAGGAGCTCATCGTCAAGACCGTTGACGATGGTGAATTCTTCGAGCTGCAGCCTGACTATGCGGCCAACATCGTGATCGGGTTTGCGCGCATGGACGGCAATGTGGTCGGCATCGTGGCCAACCAGCCGCTGGTGCTTGCCGGCTGCCTGGACATCAAGTCCTCCATCAAGGCCGCACGTTTCGTGCGTTTCTGTGATGCGTTCAACATTCCCGTCGTGACCTTCGTGGACGTTCCCGGCTTCATGCCCGGCACGAGCCAGGAATACGGCGGCATCATCAAGCATGGCGCCAAGCTGCTCTACGCCTATGCAGAATGCACCGTGCCGAAGATCACCATCATCACCCGCAAGGCCTACGGTGGTGCCTACGACGTGATGGCATCCAAGCACCTGCGCGGCGATGTCAACCTGGCTTGGCCCAATGCGGAAATCGCCGTGATGGGGGCCAAGGGTGCTGTGGAAATCATCTTCCGTCAGGACAAGGATGATCCCGAGAAGCTCGCTGCCCGCGAGGCCGAGTACAAGGCACGCTTTGCCAACCCGTTCGTGGCCGGCAGCCGTGGCTTCATCGACGATGTGATCCTGCCGCACGAAACGCGCAAGCGCATCTGCCGCAGCCTCGCCATGCTCAAGGACAAGAAGCTGGAAAACCCGTGGCGCAAGCACGGCAACATTCCGCTGTAAATCGCACCGTGTGCCTTCCGTACAGACTAGCTTATCGAATTCAAGAGTACCCAATATGTTCACCAAGATTCTGATTGCGAACCGTGGCGAGATTGCCTGCCGCGTGATCGCCACTGCCAAGAAAATGGGCATCAAGACCGTGGCGGTCTATTCCGATGCCGACAAGGATGCGCGTTTCGTGCAGCTCGCCGACGAGGCCGTGCGCCTTGGCCCGCCGCCTTCCCGCGAGTCCTATCTGCTGGCCGACAAGATCATCGAGGCCTGCCAGCAGACCGGTGCACAGGCAGTGCATCCCGGCTACGGCTTCCTGAGCGAGAACGAGGAGTTCGCGCGCAAGGTCGAAGAGCACGGCATCACCTTCATCGGCCCCAAGCACGCTGCGATTGCGGCCATGGGCGACAAGATCGCTTCCAAGAAGCTGGCCAACGAGGCCAAGGTCAACACCATTCCCGGCTACAACGATCCGATCGATACGCCCGAGCATGCCGTCGAGATCGCCAAGAACATTGGCTATCCCGTCATGATCAAGGCCTCTGCCGGCGGCGGTGGCAAGGGCCTGCGCGTGGCCTTCAACGACCAGGAAGCCTATGAGGGCTTCAGCTCCTGCCGCAACGAGGCTCGCAACAGCTTTGGCGATGACCGTGTCTTCATCGAAAAGTTCGTCGAACAGCCCCGCCACATCGAAATCCAGGTGCTCGGCGATGCGCATGGCAATGTGGTCTACCTGAACGAGCGCGAGTGCTCCATTCAGCGCCGTCACCAGAAGGTGATCGAAGAGGCTCCCTCTCCCTTCATCAGCGATGAAACCCGCAAGGCCATGGGCGAACAGGCTGTGGCACTGGCCAAGGCTGTGAACTACCAGTCTGCCGGTACGGTGGAGTTTGTGGTGGGCAAGAACCAGGATTTCTACTTCCTGGAAATGAACACGCGCCTGCAGGTGGAGCATCCGGTCACCGAACTGATCACCGGCCTGGATCTGGTCGAGCAGATGATCCGCATTGCGGCTGGCGAGCCGCTGTCCTTCACCCAGGCCGAGGTCAAGCGCGTCGGCTGGGCCATGGAGTGCCGCATCAACGCCGAGGATCCGTTCCGCAACTTCCTGCCCTCCACCGGTCGTCTGGTGCGCTTCCAGCCGCCGGAGCAGACCCTTTTTGCCGGACAGGCCACGACCGACTTCGGCGTGCGCGTGGATACAGGGGTGGTCGATGGGGGCGAGATCTCCATGTACTATGACTCGATGATCGCCAAGCTGATCGTGCATGGTACCGATCGTGCCGACGCGATTGCCCGCATGCGCGAAGCTCTCAATGGCTTCGTGATCAAGGGCGTGCAGAGCAACATTCCGTTCCAGGCTGCACTGCTTGCACATCCCAAGTTCATGGCAGGCGACTTCAACACCGGCTTCATCGCCGAGCACTATGCGCATGGATTCCGTGCCGAAGACGTGCCCCACGAAGATCCCGATTTCCTCGTGGCGCTCGCTGCACGCCTGCACATGTGGTATCGCAACCGTGCGCAAGGGCTCCAGGGCAAGTTCTGGGAAGGCTACAAGCGTCTGCCGCGTCGCGAGTTCACCGTCTGTGCCCTGGGCAACGAAGGCGACAACCGCTATGTCAATGTCAGCCTGGGTGAAGTCGAGCTCGGCAAGCCCACCAAGGTGGTGGTGCACGATGCTGCCGGCGATCGTGAATACGACATGGAGCTCGACCACTTCCTGGGCGGCAGCGCCATTCATGGTTCCTCGAACGGCAAACCCTTCACGGTGCAGATGGAACGTGGCCGCACCAAGAATCCGCTGGCCATCCGCGTGATCAACAACGGGACGCAGCTCGATGCCATCGTCATGCATCCCCGCACGGCCGAGCTGCATCGTCTCATGCCCTACAAGGCACCGCCGGACATGAGCAAGTACGTGCTCTCCCCCATGCCGGGCCTGCTGGTGCAGGTGGCGGTCAAGCCCGGACAGAAGGTTCAGGCGGGTGAGCGTGTGGCCGTCATCGAAGCCATGAAGATGGAGAACATTCTCTTTGCGGCAGCCGATGGGGTGGTCAAGGACATCATGGCGCAGCAGGGCGAGAGCCTGGCTGTGGATCAGCCTATCGTTGAATTCGAATAAAGCGTGATTCACATTCCTGTGGGAGCAGACCTGCTCGCTCACAGGAAACAGCGGGCGATGCTTGCGTGCCAGCATGATGCAGGCTGTCATGAAGACAGCCCTGCAGAATGCCGGCAGCAGCATCGCCTTGTTCATGGGGTACGCATGACTTCTATGGCCTTTTCTTCCTGGTGGACCTTGTGGCTGTCCCGCATGAGGCCTGCCGCACGCGATGCTTTGACCGCTGCATGCGCAGCCGCCCTGGCATGGATGCTGGCTCAATACCTCTATGGACAGCCACGGCCCTTGTTTGCCGCCGTCACGGCGGTGGTGTGTCTGGCGCCTGGGCTGCCCAATCATGGGCAGCAAAGCATCATCGTGGTATTGGGCGTGGTCATCGGCATGGTGCTGGGCGAGTTGACGCTCATGGCGCCTGTGGAGCCGATGCTGTTCAAGGTGGCCGTGGCCACCTTTGCATCGATGCTGGTGGCTTCATCCTTCGGCTTTGCTGCAGTCGTGCCTATTCAAGCCGGTGTTTCCGCCATTCTCATTCTTGCTTTCGGGCCGGAGACAGCAGGGGTGTCCAGGCTTCTGGATGTGCTTGTGGGATGCGGCGTGGGGCTGCTGTTCAGCCAAGTGCTGCTGACCCCTGATCCGGTACGTCTCGTCAACCGTGCCGTGCATGCATTGCTTTGGCAATTGGCGCAAGGACTGACGTTGTCGGCTGAAGCCTTGCGAGAGGGTGACTGGCATCGAGCAGAGGTGGCCATGCGCCGTATCTCGGCAGCCTATGGCGCGGTTCAGGTCCTGGATGCCGCGATTACTGAGGCGCGCAAGACGGCACGGTGGTCCTTGCGGGGGCGCTGGATGGCCGATGCGGTGCATGAGGTGGCAGCGCGTTATGATCGGCGCGGCAATCGTCTGTATGCTTCGACCTTGCTTTTAGCGGAAGCGTTGGGAGATGGGTTGCGCAAGAGTACCGAGCAGCCTGAAAACGGACTTCCTCCAAGAGGCCTGCAGGAACGGCTCGATGCATTGGCCACGCGCTGCACGGTCTTGGCCGATGCAAGCGGAGGGGCTGCATATGGTGCGGTAGCTGGAGAGCTGCCTTGGGATGCGTCTGAAGGAATAGCAACTGGTGAAGTCTACAAGGCCTCTGTCATTTGGCAGGGCTGCGAGGAACATCTGGAAACCGTATGGGTCAATCTGGATGCCTTTGCAGCGAGCCATTCCCGTTGAAAAGATATGGTAGGAGCGGGTCCATGGGACATCAAATGGGGTGATGGAGTGAAATGTCCTGGGTATTGAAGGTATCGATCCATGCGACTCCGGGGGCGCGCCGGACGGAGGCCGCAGGCATGCATGGAAATGCGCTGAAGGTGCGTCTTGCGGCTCCTCCTGTCGACGGCAAGGCCAACGAAGCGCTGCTGACCTGGGCTGCTGACGTCTTCGGAGTGCCGAGGCGGCAGGTCGATTTGCTGCATGGCGCGGCAGGGCGACAGAAAGTGCTGGCGGTGCAGTGCGCAGACGAGCATGCGCTGCAGCAGGCCAGACTCAGGTTGCAGCAACTCTGTCATGATGCGCCGGGCAGCAGTACCTGAAGGGGAGCATTGCTCCGGCTGCAGCCGAATCATGCACGGGATAGAGAGAGGACAGCCGACCGTAGGGTCGGAGGAAATCAGGAATGACAAAAGAGTTCTTTTCGATGAATCAAAAAACGCCCATGGCCGTGGACCATGCTGGAGCGGGAAGCGCAGCACACACGGCACGTGTGGACAGCAGAAATGGGCCCTGGCAGATGCGCAGCATCGCCAGCGTGTGGCACCCCTGCACGCAGATGCAGCGGACGGATGCCGTGCCTCCGCTGCCCATGGTGCGGGGAGAGGGGCCCTGGCTGTTCGATGAGGACGGTCACAGGTACTTCGATGCCAACAGCAGCTGGTGGGTCAACCTGTTTGGGCATTCCGACGCGCGCATTCAGCAGGCGGTGACGCATCAGCTTCATACCCTGCCGCATGTCATGCTGGCGGGATGCACGCACGAACCGGCGGTGGTGCTGGCGGAGCGCCTGGCTGCGCGCACACAGGGAGTCCTGGGACACGCCTTCTTTGCCAGTGATGGAGCATCTGCCATCGAGATCGCCCTCAAGATGAGCTTCCACTACTGGAAGAACACCGGAAAGCCGGGCAAGCGCGAGTTTGTTCATGTACGCCATGGCTATCACGGCGAGACGCTGGGGGCCCTGTCGGTGACCGATGTGGCGGTATTCCGCGATGCCTATGATGCCCTGCTGCTGCAGGGCCACGAGGTGGCTTCGCCCGATGCACGTCAGGCGGGAGCCGGAGAAACGGCGGTCGATGTGGCCCGCCGTGCGGCGGCCGATCTGGAGAAACTGCTGCAGGAACAGCATGACCGCATTGCTGCCGTGATCGTGGAGCCGTTGATCCAGTGTGCCGCAGGCATGGCCATGCACGATCCTCTTTATCTGCAGGAGGTGCGTACCCTGTGTGATCAGTATGGCGTGCATCTGATTGCCGACGAAATCGCCGTGGGTTTCGGCCGTACCGGGACGTTCTTCGCCTGTGAACAGGCAGGCATATGGCCAGATTTTCTGTGTCTGTCCAAGGGCATCACGGGGGGGTATCTGCCGCTGTCGCTGGTGATGACGCGCGATACCGTCTATGCGGCCTTTCTGTCGGAGGATGTGACACGCGGATTCCTGCATTCACACTCCTACACTGGCAACGCGCTGGCTTGCAGTGCTGCACTGGCGGTGCTTGACCATTTCGAGAAGGATGATGTGCTGCATCGCAATGTGCGGCAGGCCGAATGGCTCGATGCGGCACTGGCCTCTCTTCGGGAGGATGAACGGATTCAGCACTGGCGCCGGCGCGGCATGATCTGGGCCTTCGATGTGAAGCCCGAGCATGCACGCGGGCGGTTTGCCGAACGTGTGCATCTGGCAGGGCGCCGCCATGAGCTACTGATTCGTCCGATTGGATCGACGGTGTACCTGATGCCCCCCTATCTGCTGGATGAAGGCGTGTGCAGCTGGCTTGCACATGCCCTGCAGATGACCCTCAACGATGTCTGGGAGAGCAACGATGCTGATGCAACATCTGAACCGGCAGTTGCATGAGGCCGATGCGGCTGCCCTGCGCCGCAGACGTCGCACCGTGCTGTCGCCTTGTGGCCCGGTTCAGCAGCTGGAAGGGCGCGAGACGCCGCTGCTCACCTTCTGCAGCAACGACTATCTCGGCCTGGCCCAGCATCCTGCTCTGGTCGAGGCTGTGGCAGAAGGGGCCAGGCGCTGGGGGGTAGGCAGTGGGGCTTCGCACCTGGTGAGCGGCCATTCGCAGGCCCATGCGGCCGTCGAGGAACGTGCTGCCCGCTGGCAGGAGGCTCACATTCCCGAAGCGCGGGGGCTGCTCTTCTGCAGCGGATTCATGGCCAACATGGCACTCATGACGGCGCTGGGGGACGATCAGGCCGTGATCCTTGCCGACAAGCTCAACCATGCTTCCCTGATCGATGGGGGGCTGCTGGCACAGGCCCGCATGCAGCGCTATCCCCATGGTCGGCTCGACCGGCTTGAGCAGATGCTGCAGCAGTCCGCAGCGCCCATCCGGCTGATCGTGACCGACGCCGTGTTCAGCATGGACGGGGATGTCGCGGATCTGCCCGCTCTGCTGGCTCTGGCCGAGCGTTACGATGCCTGGCTGGTGGTCGATGACGCCCATGGTGTGGGCGTTCTTGGCGCGAAGGGACATGGCTCGCTGGAGCATGCGGGCCTGCGCAGTGAGCGACTCATCTGGATGGGCACTCTGGGCAAGGCAGTTGGAGTGTCGGGCGCTGTCGTGGTGGCGCATCGCACCCTCATCGAGGGAATGATCCAGCGTGCCCGTCCCTACATCTACAGCACGGCCATGCCTCCCGTGCTTGCCCATGTGCTCGGGGTGAGCATGGATCTCATCGAAGGGGCAGAGGGGGCAGCGCGCCGAATGCATCTGCAGCATCTCATCGCCGCCCTGCGAGAAGGGGTAGGGCAGGTGGTCGAGCGCCATGCAGGCTGGAGTCTGCCCGCTTCATGCACGGCCATCCAGCCGCTCATCGTGGGCAGCAATGACGATGCGCTGGCCCTTGCCGGCAGGCTGGAGGATCAGGGACTGTGGGTTCCGGCCATCCGCCCGCCCACGGTTCCCATGGGGACTGCACGCCTGCGCATGACCCTGAGCGCTGCCCATACGCTCGATCAGGTGCAGACGCTCACGGCGGCGCTGGCAGACATGGACATTGCATTGCAAGGAGGAGGTCCCGCATGAAAGGATTGCAAGGTTGCCTGGTGACAGGAACCGACACCGAAGTGGGCAAGACTCTGGTCAGTTCCACGCTGGTGCACTGGCTCACCACGCGGGGCCTGCGTGCAGCAGGATACAAACCCGTGGCATCGGGCATGGAGCAGGCGACCGACGGCCGCTGGTACAACGATGATGTGATGCGTCTGCATGCAGCCGGCAGTGCGGATATTCCTCCGGGCCTGATCGGGCCCTTTCAGTTTCGGGTAGCCTGCGCGCCGCACATTGCAGCTGCGCTGGAGCAGCGTCCCATCGACCGCATGGCCCTGGTGAGCGGGGCCCATGTCCTGGGAGGACTGGTGGATCGCCTTGTCATCGAGGGAGCTGGGGGGCTGCGTGTGCCCTTGGGCGAGGATTGGGACAGCGCCGATCTGATGGTCGACTTCGATCTTCCGGTGGTGCTGGTCGTGGGCATGCGGCTGGGATGCATCAACCACGCGCTGCTGACGGCCGATGTGCTGGCCCAGCGGGGACTGCGCCTCGCCGGATGGGTTGCCAACTCCGTCCATGCCGACATGCCCTATCTGGAAGAAAATTTCCATACGCTTCAGGCTTTTCTCGAACGCGAACACCAGACGCCGTGTCTGGGCAGAATTCCTCCTCTGGGCCAGGCGGGGCCGGCTGCTGCCGTTGAGCATCTGGATGCGGCGCGGCTGCGCCGGGTTTTTGCACTTGATTCAGGAGATTGCACGGAATGAACGCCGTCATGGAACAGGAACATGCTCCCATCGTCACTCCGGCCTTTCTGCAGGATCCTTATCCGGTCTATGCCCATCTGCGTCAGGAGCACCCGGTGCAGTGGAGTGACGAGTTCTTCCAGGGGGCCTGGCTGGTCAGCCGGCATGCCGATGTCGAGCCTGCCCTGCGCGATCCACGCCTGTCGGCGCAGCGCACGGGGGGCTGGGTGAACGAGGTGGAGGGAGCTGATGACGCAGACAGCCGGCTCGCGCAGCGTGCCTTCCAGCGTTTCTTCGCTCGTGCGCTGCTGTTTCTCGATGCGCCAGATCATCCCCGGCTACGCAAGGTCATGATGCCCGCCTTTCGGCAGGATCGCCTTCTGCGGCTGCAGCCCCTGCTCGAAGAGTGGTGCGCCGAGCTGGCCTGTGGCTTGCAGGGACAGTTCGACTTCATGGAACGCATTGCCCGTCCGCTGCCGGCCCGCGTCATTTCCCATCTCATGGGAGTGGATGCCAGTCTGGAGCTCGATTTCATGCAGTGGGCCGAGGGACTTGCAGCCTTCATCGGGGCAGCACGTCCCACGGCGCGCCAGCTGGCTGTGGCGCAGGGCTGCCTGACCGAGATGCTGCGCTATTTCGAGGAAGATCTCCTGCCGCGCCGGAGGCTTGTGCCACGGGATGATCTGGTGGGGACATTGCTCGCGGCCGAGGCCGATGGCACGATCCAGAGCCATGGGGAACTGCTGGCCCAGTGCGCCATGCTGCTCTTTGCCGGCTACGAAACCACGCGCAACCTGCTTGGCAATGGCATGCATGCATTCATGACGCACCGTGATCAGTGGCAGGCTCTCTGTGCCGATCCCTCCCTGGCGCCGCAGGCCGTGCGCGAGCTGTTGCGCTACGACAGTCCTGTCCAGTGGACGGGCAGGCGGGCAGCGACATCCTTCGAATGGCATGGCCAGCAAATCCGTCGTGGGGATCTGATCATTCTGCTCATCGGCTCGGCCAACCGCGACCCCGCGCGCCACGAGGCACCGGACCGGCTCGACGTGCAGCGCATCCAGCCAGGGGCGCTTTCGTTCGGCAGCGGGCCGCATGTGTGCATCGGGGCTGGACTCACACAGCTCGAAGCGCAGGCCATGTTCAGCGCCCTGGCGCGTCAATGTCCCGATCTGCTTCCCGATGGCCCCCCACTGCGCGACGGCAATCCCGTCTATCGGGGGGTGCGGCAGCTTCCCATGCAACGGGCAGTGGCCTGATCCCAGAACGTGTCCCTGTCCCTTTCCTTGTGCAGAGAGAAATTTCTCTCTCGTTCAGAGAAAGGGCAGACCCTCTGTTTCATCATTTTTTCTACAGGAGTTCACTCATGACTGACTACCAGAAAGGCAGCCCCCGTCCCTTCAAGGTGCTGGGCATCCAGCAGATTGCCATCGGCGGGCCGAGCAAACAGCGCCTCCAGACGCTCTGGGTCGACATGTTCGGCCTTGAAAAAACCGGCACATTCCAGAGCGAGCGCGAGAATGTCGACGAGGACATCTGCGCCATGGGCAAGGGGGCGATGAAGGTCGAAGTGGATCTGATGCAGCCGATGGATCCCGAAAAGAAGCCGGCCGTCCATGCCACGCCGCTCAATCATGTGGGACTCTGGATCGATGACCTGCCGGTCGCGGTTGCCTGGCTCACCGCACAAGGCGTGCGCTTCGCCCCCGGAGGCATCCGCAAGGGCGCTGCAGGCTTCGACATCACTTTCATTCACCCCAAGGGCAACGAAGAGCTGCCCATCGGCGGTGAAGGTGTGCTCATCGAGTTGGTCCAGGCGCCCAGGGAAGTCATCCAGGCCTTTGCAGCCCTGGAGCAGTCCGCAGCCTGATGCAGGCCTGGATACCCCCACATTTTTGATGGCCTCGCCCCGCATTGGTCGCGGGACAGGCTGCGGAGGATGTCGATGGGGATGCCAGATGCGGTGGCGTGTCTGCTGAGAAGAACATTTCTCTGCAGGTGTGCCTATTCGTGCCCGGAAGGAGAGGGGGGCATTTCTGCCTCTCTTCTGGCACGTGCCTTGGCCAAGGCGGCAGCAATGACTGCCCGTTTCCTGTCGAGAACGGCCGGATCCGTGTGCAGACTCTGGGATTCGAGATGCGCCAGCTTGTGCTCTGCCTTGGCTTCCAGCTCTGCTGCGTGTTCTTTGTCGGTGCGGCGGATTCTTTGCTGATGGGCGCGATAGCGCGTCAAAGCCTGATCTGCCAGAGGCTGGGACCAGGCATCCCATCCTGTACGGTGAGCATTCAGGGGTTCCATGGCAATGCAGTCGACAGGGCAGGCCAGGGCGCACAGATCACATCCCGTACAGAAGGGTTCGATCACCGTGTGCATGCGCTTGTGGGTCCCTACGATGGCATCCGTAGGACAGGCCTTGATGCACAGGGTGCAGCCGATGCACCACTGCTCGTCGATCACGGCTACGGTCATGGGCCCCTCTGCACCATAGGCAGGATCAATACCCTGAGAGATGGAGCCAGATTGCAGTGGTTGGCCCAGGGCCAGAGCGATGCGGTGCATGCCCTCGACGCCTCCCGGAGCACACCGATCAAGGTCAGCCTCTCCTGCAGCCAGAGCATGGGCATATCCCTCGCAGTCCTCGAAGCCGCAGCGCTGACACTGGGTTTGCGGCAGGATGGCGTGAATTTTCTGGGCAGTGGAACTGAGCGACATGACGAAGCAATGAGCAAACCGGTCGACATCGCGCAAGCGGTGTTCTGCCGGAGAGAGGGATGAACGGGACAAAAGAAAACCTGTGGGTCAGATTCTAGGACACCCACGTGGCGTGGTCTGCCTCTTGCAGGGATGCCGGAACGGCCATCCGCGAGGCATGAGCATGAGAGCTCAAAAAACAAAGGCCACCCCAGCAGGGTAGCCCAGATACCGATCTCCAAGAAACCATGCAGGCATGGAGCTGAGAGAGCCTCCATGCCGCACCGGTTGACCTGGCGGGTCAGCGAAACGTCTTATTTGCGTTTGCGTGCAGGAGTGCGCTTGGGAGCAGCTGGCGCAGCGACAGAGGAAGCGGAAGGCGTGCTGGATTCAGCCTCTTCCCCGTGAGGATAGCGCCAGGTCGTGACCGGTGCCGGTTCGGTGCTGGCGTGCTCAGGCTCGGCCGGAGCAGCCACCGTGGTGGTCGGAGTGGCCATGGCGGCCGCGGCCGAAGACGTTGCACCTGCGGTGGGGGCCACAGAGGGAGCGGAGGTCTCCGCAGCAGGGGCTGGGGAAGGTGCTGGCTGACTTGCTTCTGCAATCGGAGCTGGAGTGGCAACCGATTCAGGCACCTGCACTGCAGGCCGCGCTACCGGTTCCGTCACGGCCTGTTCGGTGGAAGGCGTGGCAGATTTGGCCACTTCCTTCGGAACCACCGCAGGCACCTCTTCCTTCATGGCGCTGGCAGCAGCGGTTGTGCGTCGACGAGGCACGGCCGGCTTGCGGGGAGCTGCAACGGGAGCAGAAGGGCTTGCCTTTTCGCCTTGCTCGGCGATGGGCATCGGCATGTCGTCGCTGACCTGCAATCCAACCCGGGTGCCCTGAAGCGCTTCAGCCTGCTTGAGATGCGCCATCAGCTCCTGCGAAGCCTGGTGACGTTGCGGAGAAACCTGATCCACATGATGGCGTGCAATGAAGTCGCGCACCACCGGATAGACAATCTCTCGCCACTTGCGGCCACTGAAGATGCCGTAATGGCCAGCGCCCTTGAGCTCGAAGTATTGCTTGTCCTCTTCGGGGACGTTCGAACACATGGAAAGCGACGCCTGCGTCTGACCGATGCCAGCGATATCGTCGAGCTCGCCTTCCACGGCAAGCACGGCCGTCTTGGTGATGTCCTGAGGACGCACGCGCTCGATCTTGCCTTCGGGGCTTTCGACATCCCAGGTGCCGTTGACGAGCTTGAATTCCTGAAACACCGTGCGGATGGTGTCGAGATAGTAGTCGGCATCCATGTCGAGCACTGCGTTGTACTCGTCATAGAACCGCAGGTGGGCATCGGTGCTTTCGTCGTCGCCACGCACCAGATTCTTGAAGTAGTCGTAGTAGCTCGTGGCATGGCGATTGGGGTTCATGGACACGAACCCGGCATACTGCAGGAACCCGGGATAGACACGTCGCCCTTCGCCAGCGTATCCGGGCGGAACCCGGTAGATCACGTTGTTCTCGAACCATTCGTGGCTGCGGTTTACGGCCAGGTCATTCACTGCCGTGGGGGACTGGCTTGCATCGATGGGGCCTCCCATCATGGTCATGCTGGCTGGAGTGCGTTCGCCGCGTGAGGCCATCAGCGAGACGGCCGCCAGCACGGGAACCGTCGGCTGGCAGACGCTGATCACATGGCACTCGCCGTTCATCTCGTGCACATGGCGAATGAACTCCTGCACGTAGTTGACGTAGTCGTCGAGGTTGAAGCGGCCTGCCGACAGGGGAACGTCACGTGCATTCTTCCAGTCTGTGACATACACCTTGTGGTCATTGAGCAGAGTCTTGACCGTATCGCGCAGCAGGGTGGAATAGTGTCCGGAGAGAGGGGCCACCACCAGCACCGGCGGCGAATGCAGCATGGTCTCCAGCGTCTTGGAGTCATCCGCGTAGCGCTTGAAGCGCACCAGCCGGCAGAAGGGCTTGTCGATGTCGACCCGCTCATGGATTGACACATCCACGCCATGAACCTTGGCAGTGACAATGTCGAATTCCGGCTTGGGATATTCCTTGACGAGACGGTGCAGCAGCTTGTAACCCGCAGCCATGCGCGTGGCATAGGGCGACAGGCTCACCAAGGGCAGCATCGGGTTGGTATACATGTGCGATGCGGCAAGCGTCATCTCGGAAAACGGAGCCATCAGGGCCCGCTGGGCTTCATACAAGTGGTAGAGCATGGTGATGCACCTCGAAAAAGGATAGGAAGCCGTGCCTGAAGCAGGCCCGCCGCAGGGATGCTGCACCGCACAAATTTTAGCAGCAGCACACGGGCATGGACACACCTCCAGGCAAAAACGGTGGCACATGCACATCCAGGGCGAATTCCATCGCTCATTGTGGGAGATGTGGCCGCCTCATCGCATCATGGACAACCCTGTCATGCAACCGTCATTCGTACCGTCGCAATCTTTGCGACATGGTTATCCGCATGGATTTTCTTCCCTCGCAATCGAACGTGAACATGCATCGCGTCGTCGAAGTCCGAAAATACATAAAAAAACCCAGGTGACCGAAATCACCTGGGTTTTCATTCTGGCGGAGAGGGCGGGATTCGAACCCGCGGTAGGCTATTAACCTACACACGCTTTCCAGGCGTGCGACTTAAACCGCTCATCCACCTCTCCAGAAGCATTGAATTGTAGCTCAGAAATCTCGTCTTTTTGAAACGCCCCTCACTTTTGTTGCTGTGACATGCAGCTCATGCCCGGGGCGGTGTGGGCGTGTCTGCATGGGCCTTCACCAGGGTCATGGCCGAGCTGATGAGGGTGGAGACCTCCTGCATGCTGGCGGGAACGACGAGCGTGGTCTGTGCATCGGCAGCGACACGGCTGTAGGCGTCCACGGCCTTTTCTGCCACCTTGAGCTGCACGGCCGCTTGGCCGCCGGGCAGACGGATGGCTTCGGCCACACGCGAGATGGCCTGTGCCGTGGCTTCTGCCACCGCGGTGATCGAGGCTGCCTCGCCCTGGGCCTTGTTGATGACGGCCTGTTTTTCACCTTCGGAGCGCGCGATGTAGGCTTCACGCTCGCCTTCGGCCAGATTGATCTGCTCCTGGCGCTTGCCTTCCGATGCGGCGATGCGGGCACGCTTTTCGCGTTCTGCGGTGATCTGGGCCTGCATGGCGTGCAGGATTTCGGCAGGTGGGGTCAGATCCTTGATCTCATAGCGCAGAACCTTGACGCCCCAGTTGAGTGCGGCTTCATCGATGGCATTGACGACCTGGGCATTGATCATGTCCCGTTCCTCGAAGGTCTTGTCGAGTTCGAGTTTGCCGATGACGCTGCGCAGCGAGGTCTGTGCGAGCTGTGTGACAGCCACGATGTAGTTGCTCGAGCCATAGCTGGCGCGCATGGCATCCGTGACCTGAAAGTACAGGATGCCATCAACCTGCAGCTGGGTGTTGTCGCGCGTGATGCAGACCTGGCTGGGGACATCGAGAGGGATTTCCTTGAGGCTGTGCTTGTAGGCCACACGATCGATGAAGGGAATGAGGAAGTTCAGGCCAGGGTTGAGAGTGGCGTGGTATTTGCCGAGCCGCTCCACCACCCAGGCGTTTTGCTGCGGGACGACCTTGAGTGTCTGGGCCACGAAGATGACGGCGAGAACCAGAAGGATGAGTGCGTATGCCATGGAAGTGCAAGAGGGTGAGGAAAGGGGGAGCAGGATTCCGACGGGAAAGACTGCGGGAAACAGTCTAAACGACTGTGGTCCACAGGGGCACGGGAGTGCTGGCTGCGACAGGAGGGCTGGGAGGTCAGGGGGCGTGAGGCGTGACAGGACGCAGCACCAGCTGGTTGCCCCGAATGTCCACGACAGTGTGCGAACCGGCTTGGCGCGGAGCCGCAGGGTCGGCGGCAATGGCCGTCCATGGAGCCCCGCGGTAGTGAACCCGGGCCGTGCCATCGGCGCGCCAGACCTGCACCTGGACGGGTTCTCCGATGTCGAGGCCATTGAAGGTGGCGTTGCCTGTGGCTGTTTCAGGTGAGCTGCTGGCCGTGCGCCGTTGCCGCAGGGTGCGCAGGAGATGCCAGGCCAGCACGGCCACGGTGCTCACGCAGGCGGCGAGCAGACACTGCGCGGTCACGCTGGCACCGAGCTGGGCAGCCAGGGCCGCCACCAGGGCACCCAGCGAGATCATGAGCAGATAGAAGGTGCCTGTCATCAGTTCGGCGGCGATGAGCAGCAGCATGGCGATGCCCCAGAACAGGGTGTGGCTCATGAAAAACTCCTTGCGGTAGGGGGTGCGTCCGGCAAAAAATACCCGTGCATCCGTATGGGGTGGAGGCTGTGGATGACGGAAAGCATCCATATGCCATGAGGCATGTGGGATGCCGCCCACAGGCCACGCGGACAGGCATGCTGTCACCGGATGTGCAGCGCAATCGTCATGCAAGACTCGTATCATTGCACATTCTTTTTGGGACACCGCCACCGACTATGGCGTCCCCTGGAGAGGCGGGAGGAGGGGGCATGATTTCCCTTTCTTTTTTGCCTCTTCCATACTGCCGGTTTCCGCCGGTTCTTCAGGAGTCTTGCAGTGAAATTTCGTTTTCCCATTGTGATCATCGATGAGGATTACCGTTCGGACAATACGTCCGGCCTCGGCATCCGTGCCTTGGCCGAAGCCATCGAGAACGAGGGATTCGAAGTGGTGGGTGTCACCAGCTATGGTGACCTGTCCCAGTTTGCCCAGCAGCAGAGCCGGGCGAGTGCCTTCATCCTGTCGATCGACGATGAGGAATTCACCCCCGGCCCCGACCTGGACCCGGCCGTGCTCAATCTGCGCAACTTCATCGAGGAGGTGCGTCGCAAGAATGAGGAAGTGCCGATTTACGTCTATGGCGAAACCAAGACCAGCCGTCATCTGCCCAACGATGTGCTGCGCGAGCTGCATGGCTTCATTCACATGTTCGAGGACACGCCGGAATTCGTGGCACGCCACATCATCCGCGAGGCCAAGGCGTATCTCGAAGGTATTCAGCCTCCCTTCTTCAAGGCGCTGCTCGACTATGCAGAGGACGGTTCCTATTCATGGCACTGTCCGGGGCATTCGGGGGGGGTGGCCTTTCTCAAGTCGCCGGTGGGGCAGATGTATCACCAGTTCTATGGCGAGAACATGCTGCGTGCCGACGTCTGCAACGCCGTGGAAGAGCTCGGACAGCTGCTCGACCACAACGGTGCCATCGGTGAAAGCGAGCGCAATGCCGCGCGCATCTTCAATGCCGATCACTGCTTCTTCGTGACCAATGGCACCAGCACCAGCAACAAGATGGTGTGGCACCACACGGTAGCGGCCGGTGATGTGGTGGTGGTGGACCGCAACTGCCACAAGAGCAATCTGCACGCCATCATCATGACGGGCGCGATTCCGGTGTTTCTCAAGCCCACGCGCAACCATTACGGCATCATCGGCCCGATTCCCAGGGAGGAGTTCACGCCCGAGGCCATCCGGGCCAAGATCGCTGCCAATCCGCTGCTCAAGGGCGTCGATCCGGACAAGGTCAAGCCGCGCATCCTGACGCTGACCCAGTCCACCTACGACGGGGTCCTCTACGACACGGAAGCCGTCAAGCAGATGGTCGACGGCTATGTGGAGAATCTTCACTTCGATGAGGCGTGGCTTCCGCATGCGGCCTTTCATCCCTTCTATGGCACCTACCATGCCATGGGGCGCAAGCGCGAACGTCCGCAGAAGACGATGGTCTATTCGACCCAGTCGATTCACAAGCTCCTGGCAGGCATCAGCCAGGCCAGCCAGGTTCTGGTGCAGGACTGCCAGGAGCGCAAGCTCGACACTTACCTCTTCAACGAAGCCTATCTGATGCACACGAGCACCAGCCCGCAGTACAGCATCATTGCCAGCTGCGACGTGGCTGCAGCCATGATGGAGCCTCCGGGAGGCACGGCGCTCGTGGAGGAAAGCATTGCCGAGGCGCTGGATTTCCGCCGCGCCATGCGCAAGGTCGACGAAGACTTCGGGCGGGACGACTGGTGGTTTCAGGTCTGGGGCCCCGAACACCTCGTGGAAGAAGGCATCGGCCGCGCCAGCGAGTGGATCCTGCATCCGGGCCAGGACGGCGATCTGCCCGGGGTGGGCGAACAGTGGCATGGCTTCGGTCCGCTGGCCGATGGTTTCAACATGCTCGATCCCATCAAGTCCACCATCGTGACGCCCGGGCTGCGCATGGATGGCAGCTTCGACCGGTCCGGCATTCCCGCCAGCATCGTGACCAAGTATCTGGCCGAACATGGCGTGGTGGTGGAGAAGACCGGTCTGTACAGCTTCTTCATCATGTTCACCATCGGCATCACCAAGGGCCGCTGGAACACCCTGGTCACGGCGCTGCAGCAGTTCAAGGACGACTACGACAAGAACCATCCCATGTGGCGCATCCTGCCCGAGTTCTGTCAGCAGCATCGCCGCTACGAGCGCATGGGTCTGCGTGACCTCTGTCAGTACGTTCACGAAATGTACGCCAAGTACGACATCGCTCGCCTCACCACCGACATGTACCTGTCGGAGCTGGCGCCTGCCATGACGCCGTCCGACGCCTATGCCCACATCGCGCGACGCAAGACCGAACGTGTCGAGATCGACCACCTCGAAGGACGGGTGACCGTGGGGCTGGTGACTCCCTATCCTCCCGGCATTCCGCTGCTCATTCCGGGCGAGGTCTTCAACCGCAAGATCGTCGATTACCTCAAGTTCGCACGCGAATTCTCACGCCAGTGTCCGGGCTTTGAAACCGACATTCATGGGCTGGTCGAGCAGATCGACGAGCATGGCGAGACACGCTACTACGCCGACTGTGTGGCAGCCGCCTGCGACGGACGCAACAACGGCACACCGGTGTCCGATGGCCCCATGAATCTCACGATCGACGACATGATTGCCACCCAGCACGATTCTCCCTACATCAATCCGTTCTGACTCTGAACCGCCGGCACGTCAGCAGCAGTTTCGGGCAGGAGCTGCTGCAGGCGTCGCTCTGAAGGCAATTCAGGCTTCAGTCCAGTCTGTAGAGAGCAGAAAAAAGGCGACTCCCTTGGAGTCGCCCCTGTCTGAATGGGCCGTGGAGCAGAACGGGCCAGGGCTATCCGCTCCCAGCTCGAGCCTGGCTTCAGGCGTAGTCGGACCCCAGGCCTGCCGTCTGGCTGAAGCCACAGTCCACATAGCTCACCTCTCCGGTCACGCCAGATGCCAGGTCAGAGAGCAGGAAGGCAGCGACGTTGCCTACTTCCTCGATGGTGACATTGCGGCGCAGCGGGGCATTGGCGGCCATGTAGGCCAGCAGCTTGCCGAAGTCCTTGATGCCGCTGGCAGCCAGGGTCTTGATCGGGCCTGCGCTCACGCCGTTGGCGCGGATGCTGCGGCCATCTTCGGTCCGTCCCACCGCCTCGGCCAGATAGCGCACCGAGGACTCCAGGGCGGCCTTGGCCAGGCCCATGGTGTTGTAGTTCGGAATGGTCCGCACGGCGCCCAGATAGGTCAGAGTCAACAGGGCCGAGTGGTCATTGAGGTAGGGCATGGCTGCCTTGGCCATGGCCGGAAAGCTGTAGGCGCTGATGTCCATGGCCACACGGAAATTCTCGCGGCTAAGGCCATCGAGGAAATTGCCGGCAATGGCTTCGCGCGGAGCAAAGCCGATGCTGTGCACGAATCCATCGAAAGTGGGCCAGGTCTGCGACAGATCGGCAAACAGCCTTTCGATCTGGGCATCGTCTCCCACATCGCAGTCGAAGACCAGATTGGAGCCGAAATCGGCCGCAAACTCGCTGATGCGGTCCCTGAACCGCTCGCCCACATAGCTGAATGCCAGCTCTGCGCCCTGCTGGTGGCAGGCCTTGGCAATGCCGTAGGCAATAGAGCGGTTGGAGATGACGCCGGTGATGAGCAGTTTCTTGCCAGTCAGAAAACCCATGGATCCATCCTTGTGCAATTCGAAATTCCTGGTTGAGAATGCAGTCGATCCCTGCATGCAAGTCCTGCACGGCTGCGAGAGCTTTTTCTGAACGCGGCGCATCGGGCCCTGTGTGCTTCCTGTTGGCACCTCACACCGCACGTGTCACAGCGCTGGCCAGACATGGCGGCAGACAGTGCAGTGAGAAGGCCCAGGCACCATTCACCGTTCCTTTTTCAGAAGGGCGCCGCTGCGCATTGCCTCCTTGCATGGAGTCTGCCTGCATGGCAGGCAGGAATCGCGACCCCGCGACACCGTGGCTCCTGGTCGCGGCGGGTCTTTCCGGTTGCCCGGATTTTGCAAAGGCGACATTGTCGCATGATTGAATGCCCCATGTACCTGCTGCGGCGCAGAGCTGCCTGCAAGGCCGTGAACCTGCAGCCCGTGATTCCGAGTGTGCAAATCGTTTGCACAACTTGAATCCGAGGGGCTATCTGGCTATAATCTTGGCATCACGACCAGAGCGTGCACGCAGAATGGGCCGGTTTTCACCGCCCTTTTTTTTTGCTTGCACGCCAATGGAAGTATTTTATCTGGCCCACAAATCGTTGTAAATCAATGACTTGTGGATTATGCATCACAAGGGTTGCGCGTGTCGTTACAGAATTTGGTGGAACAAACCGTACAGGCCATGGGGCTTGATCTGGTCGAAATCGAACGTTCGGCCGGCGGTTTGCTGCGCATCACGATCGATCTGCCCTGGCCGCAAGAGGGTGGGGAGGCCTTCGTCACCATCGAAGACTGCGAAAAGGTGTCGCGTCAGCTCCAGTATGCGCTGGAGGTCGAGGGTGCCGATTACACGCGTCTCGAAGTGTCTTCTCCCGGCATCGATCGTCTGCTGCGTCACGAGCAGGATTTCGATCGCTTTCAGGGTGAAGAGGTCGATGTGACGCTCAAGGAGCCCATCGGCGTCAATTCCGGCAATATCGCGGCCAATCGCAAGAAGTTCCGAGGCACGCTGGAAAAGTCCGATTCCGGGTGGCAGATCGTTTGGAGCGATGCGCCTCCGGTCAAGCCGGGGCAGCGCGTGAGCAAGAAGAAGGCTCCGCCGCCGCTGCAGGCGCTTGGTTTTACCTTAGACGAAGTGCGCGAGGTCCGGCTGGCGCCGGTCGTGAATTTCAAGGGGCGCCGCCGGCCCGCGCAGCCGGCACCCGAAAGCGGCGAGGCATGAGCGTCACCCAACCCGACCACAACATACAAGACTTACGGAGTAAATCACGATGAACCGCGAATTGCTGATGCTGGTGGAAGCCATTGCCCGCGAAAAGAACGTCGATCACGATGTGGTGTTCGGCGCCATCGAGCTGGCTCTGGCCCAGGCCACCAAGAAGCTTTATCAGGACGATGTGGACATTCGTGTGGCCATCGATCGTGAAACAGGCGAGTACGAGACCTTCCGCCGCTGGCTGGTGGTGCCGAACGAGGCCGGCCTGCAGAATCCTGCAGCCGAGGAGCTGCTCATGGATGCGCAGGATCGCATCCCCGACATTGCCGTGGGCGACTATATCGAAGAGCAGATCGAGTCGGTGCCCATCGGGCGCATCGGGGCCATGACCGCCAAGCAGGTGGTGCTGCAGCGCATCCGGGATGCAGAGCGCGACATGCTGTTGCGCGAGTTCCTCGAACGTGGCGAAAAGATTTTCACCGGGACGGTCAAGCGTGCCGACAAGGGCGATCTGATCGTCGAGAGCGGCCGCATCGAAGGTCGACTCAAGCGCGGCGAAATGATCCCCAAGGAAAACTTCCGCACTGGCGACCGCGTGCGGGCCATGATCATGCAGGTCGATCCGACGCTGCGGGGGGCTCCCATTCTGCTGTCGCGTTCGGCGCCGGAATTCATGGTGGAACTCTTCCGTCAGGAAGTGCCTGAAATCGAGCAGGGCCTGCTCGAGATCAAGAGCTGTGCCCGTGACCCGGGCAGCCGTGCCAAGATTGCAGTGGTGGCGCATGATCCGCGCATCGATCCCATCGGAACCTGTGTCGGCGTGCGTGGCAGCCGGGTGACGGCCGTCACCAACGAGCTGGCAGGCGAACGTGTCGACATCGTGCTCTGGAGCGAAGACCCGGCGCAGTTCGTCATCGGGGCCCTGGCTCCCGCCAATGTGCAGTCGATCGTCGTGGACGAGGAAAAACACGCCATGGATGTGGTGGTGGACGAAGAAAACCTGGCCGTGGCCATCGGGCGTGGCGGGCAGAATGTCCGCCTGGCTTCCGATCTCACCGGCTGGAAGATCAACATCATGGACGCGGCAGAATCGGCACAGAAGCAGGCCGATGAAACCGAGACCCTGCGCGCGCTCTTCATGAGCAAGCTCGACGTGGATCAGGAAATTGCCGACATCCTGATCGAGGAAGGATTCACCAGTCTCGAAGAAGTGGCCTATGTGCCGCTGCAGGAGATGCTGGAAATCGAGGCGTTCGACGAGGACACCGTCAACGAATTGCGTGCACGTGCCAAGGATGCGCTGCTGACCATGGAAATCGCCCGCGAAGAAAGCGTGGACGATGCGGCCAGCGATCTGCGCGATCTCGAAGGCATGACGCAGGAACTGCTGTCCAAGCTGGTCAAGCACGGCGTGCATACGCGCGACGATCTGGCCGATCTGGCAACTGACGAGCTTGTGGAGATCACGGGACAGACCGACGATGAGGCCACGGCGCTCATCATGAAGGCCCGCGAGCACTGGTTCAACCAGGACCAGGCATAAGAAAGGGGTGAGCATCAATATGGCATCGACACACAGTACCGTGGCTGATTTTGCAGCCGAACTCAACAAGACCCCCGAAGCGCTGCTCGAACAGCTGCGCGGGGCTGGCGTGCACAAGTCCACCCCTTCCGATCCCGTGAGCGAGGCGGACAAGCTTCGGCTGCGCGATTTTCTGCGCGCCAGCCATGGCGGAGCGGGCGGCGATCGCAAGAAGATCGTGCTGACCAAGAAATCCACCAGCGAGATCAAGCAGGCCGATGCCACGGGCAAGGCACGCACCATTCAGGTGGAAGTGCGCAAGAAGCGCACGCTCATCAAGCGCGACGAGCTCGAGCAGAAGGCTGACGCAGCCGCCGATCACGCTGCTCCCACAGCGCCGGCCATCGATACGGCCGAGCTGCAGCGCCGCGAGGAAGAGGCACGCCGTCAGGCCGAGCTGATCCGCCGGCAGGAAGAAGAGCTGGCCGAACAGCGCCGTCGCCGAGAGGCAGAAGAAGCAGAGGCCGCACGCAGGGCAGAAGTCGAGCGTGCTGCAGCCGAAGAGGCTGCCCGCCTGGAAGCGGAAGCCAAGGCGGCTGCGTTGTCTCCCGAGGAAGCCCGTGCTCAGGCACGTGCCCGCGCAGAGGCCGAAGTGGCAGCCATTCAGCATGCCCGCGCAGAAAGCATCGAGAAGGCTGCTGCTGCCCGCGAAGCCGACCATGAGCGCGAGCGCGCGGCCGAAGAAGCCAAGCAGGCTCAGGAAGCTGCGCGCACGGCGGCCCAGGCCAAGCTCGAAGCAGACCGCAAGGCGCGTCTGGAAGAAGAGGCCCGCAAGGCACGCGAGCTCGAAGAGAAGCGTCGCAAGGCCCTGGCCGAGGCCGAGGCCATCCGCGCCATGATGAATGCTCCCGCCAAGGTGCTGACGGCCAAGAAGCCCGAGGAAGCCAAGGCCAAGGGAACGCTGCACAAGCCCGCGGCCAAGGCAGATGCCAAGCCCGCAGTCAAGACCGGTGGGGCAGATGCCAAGCCGGCCGGCGCCAAGGAAGTCAAGTCCAGCAAGCTTTCGTCGAGCTGGGCAGGTGACAGCAACAACGATAGCCGCAAGCGCGGCGAGATCAAGACGCGCGGCGACACCTCGGCAGGCAACCGCAGCGGTGGCAATGGCTGGCGCTCTGGTCCGCGTGGCAACAAGCGCAACGATCGTCATCACCGCGGCGGTGACGACCATCATCAGCAGGCACAGGCCGAGTTCAAGCAGCTCGAAATTCATGTGCCAGAGACCATCACCGTGGCCGAACTGGCGCACAAGATGTCGATCAAGGCGTCCGAGGTCATCAAGATTCTGATGAAGCTTGGACAGATGGTCACCATCAACCAGCCGCTCGACCAGGATACCGCCATGATCGTGGTGGAAGAACTGGGACACACGGCCGTGCAGGCGGCTCTGGATGATCCTGAAGCCTTCACCGAAGAGGAAGTCGAGGCACAGCAGGCAGAACTTCTGCCGCGCGCTCCGGTTGTCACCGTCATGGGCCACGTCGACCATGGCAAGACCTCTCTGCTCGACTACATTCGTCGCGCCAAGGTGGCGGCAGGGGAAGCAGGGGGCATTACCCAGCACATCGGTGCCTACCACGTCAAGACGCAGCGTGGCATCGTGACCTTCCTGGATACCCCAGGCCACGAGGCGTTCACTGCCATGCGTGCCCGTGGTGCCCAGGCTACCGATATCGTGATTCTGGTGGTGGCTGCCGACGACGGCGTGATGCCGCAGACCAAGGAAGCCATCAAGCACGCCAAGGCGGCAGGTGTTCCCATCGTGGTGGCCATCAACAAGATCGACAAGCCTGATGCCAACCCCGAACGGGTCAAGGGCGAGCTGGTCTCCGAAGAAGTCGTGCCCGAGGAATACGGCGGCGATTCTCCGTTCGTCGAGGTGTCTGCCAAGACCGGACAGGGCATTGATGACCTGCTCGAAAACGTCCTGCTGCAGGCGGAAGTGCTGGAGCTCAAGGCGCCGGTCGATGCACTGGCCAAGGGGCTTGTGATCGAGGCCCAGCTCGACAAGGGCCGTGGCCCTGTGGCCACCGTGCTGGTGCAGTCCGGCACGCTCAAGACGGGCGATGTGGTGCTGGCAGGACAGACCTGGGGTCGCATCCGGGCCATGACCGACGAGAACGGTCGTCCGGCCAAGTCGGCAGGCCCCTCCATTCCTGTGGAGATCCAGGGGCTGAGCGATGTGCCGCTGGCCGGTGACGAGTTCCTCGTGATGGCTGACGAACGTCGGGCCCGTGAGATTGCAACCTACCGCTCCGGCAAGTACCGCGACACCAAGCTGGCCAAGCAGCAGGCAGCCAAGCTCGAAAACATGTTCGCCAACATGGAGGCGGGCGAGGTCAAGCATCTGCCCATCATCATCAAGGCCGATGTGCAGGGCTCGCAGGAAGCGCTGGCTTCCTCGCTGCTCAAGCTTTCGACCGACGAGGTGAAGGTGCAGGTCGTCTATGCGGCGGTCGGCGGCATCAGCGAAAGCGACATCAACCTCGCCATCGCCTCCAATGCCGTGGTCATCGGCTTCAACGTGCGTGCCGATTCGCTGGCCCGCAAGACGGCCGAGGCCAATGGCATCGACATCCGCTACTACAACATCATTTACGATGCAGTGGATGATGTGAAGGCGGCCATGAGCGGCATGCTCACGCCGGACAAGAAGGAAGAGGTTGTCGGTACGGCCGAGATCCGCCAGGTGTTCCGCGTCAGCAAGATCGGTTCCATTGCCGGCTGTATGGTCACGAGCGGGGTGGTGCACCGCACCTCCAAGCTGCGCCTGCTGCGCGACAATGTGGTTATCTTCACTGGCGAGCTCGACTCCCTCAAGCGCTTCAAGGACGATGTCAAGGAAGTCAAGGAAGGTTTCGAGTGCGGTCTCAACATCAAGGGCTACAACGACATTGCCGAAGGCGATGTGCTGGAGTTCTTCGAGATCAAGGAAGTCGCACGCACGCTGTGACGCGGCATGTCGGCAGGGATGCTCCAGGGCGTTCCTGCCGATTCCTTCGTCCCTCTGCATTCCGGAGTTCCATGCCTCAAAAGAAATCTCCCACCCAGCGCAGTTACAAGGTTTCCGACCAGATCCAGCGGGATCTGTCGGAGCTGATCGCGCGCGAGCTCAAGGATCCCCGCGTGGGCATGATCACGCTGCAGGGCGTGGAGGTCACGCCCGACTACGCCCATGCCAAGGTGTACTTCAGCGTACTCACCGGAGATCCTGTGCAGACGCAGGAGGCGCTCAACCACGCGGCTGGGCATCTGCGCAACGGGCTTTTCAAGCGCCTGCACATCCATACCGTGCCCACGCTGCACTTCGTGTATGACCGCACGCAGGAACGTGCGGCCGACATGAATGCCCTGATCGCCAAGGCAGTCTCTTCCCGTGCCAAGGACGACTGAGCCATGAATGCGCCTCGCACACGGGTGCAGCGGCGCCCGGTGCATGGGGTGTTGCTGCTCGACAAACCGCTGGGTCTTTCCAGCAATCAGGCTCTGCAGAAGGTCAAGTGGCTGCTGCGCGCCGAAAAGGCTGGCCATACGGGCACGCTCGATCCTCTGGCTACCGGTGTGCTGCCTCTGTGCTTTGGGGCGGCGACCAAGTTCAGTCAGATGCATCTGGATGCCGACAAGGCCTATGAGGCCCTGCTGCGGCTCGGACAGACCACCACCACGGGAGATGCCGAAGGCGAGGTGCTGCGTGAACGCCCGGTACAGCTGTCCAGCGAGACCATCGAGGCAGTGCTGCAGCGCTTTGTGGGCGTCCAGCAGCAGATACCGCCCATGCATTCGGCCCTCAAGAAGGATGGCAAGGCCCTGTACGAATATGCGCGTGCCGGGCAGGTCGTCGAACGTGCGCCGCGTACCATCACGGTGTCTGCACTCGACAGGCTGGAGGTGCCTGCAGAGGTGCAGGCCGCCTGTCCTCCGGGAACGGTGCTGCGGCTGCGCGCTTCCGTGAGCAAGGGCACCTACATCCGCACGCTGGCCGAGGATATCGGTGAGGCACTGGGTTGCGGTGCACATCTGATAGGCCTGCGCCGCGTTCAGACGGGGGCCTATGATCTGCAGCGTTGCATCACGCTGGAGGCGCTCCAAGCCATGGATGCCGCAGGGCGTCTTGGCGCGCTGCTGCCTCCCGATGTGCTCCTGACCGGACATGTGCCTGTCATGCTGGACACCGATGATGCAGCCCGTTTCCTTACCGGCCTGCGCAGAAGAGGCGGCTGGTCCGATGCGCCCCAGGTTGCGGTTTATGGCCCGGTGCCTGCTGCAGAGGGCACCGCTGAGCCAGAAACGCCCAGGGGCGGGCCCGACCGGGTGTTGCTGGGCACGGCACACATCCAGGCGGGGCAGCTCATTCCCACGCGTGTGCTCAGTCCCCTGGAAATTGCCCAGTGGCTGCAGCAGCAGGCAGAGATCACGGTGCCGACGGAGGTGCCGTCGTGACGACAGTTCCCCTGTGACCGGCATGCCGTGTCATGACATGCCGACGGGCAGGCCAGCATGCCTGCCGGAGATTCCCTTTCCTCTTTTTCAGAAACCCTTTTATTCAGACCGTTTGATCCCATGAGCACCCAAATTCGCAATATCGCCATCATCGCCCACGTCGACCACGGCAAGACCACCATGGTCGACCAGCTGCTGCGCCAGTCTGGCACCTTTGCCGAGCACGAAAAGGTGGTGGACACCGTGATGGACAACAACGCCATCGAGCGTGAGCGCGGCATCACCATCCTGGCCAAGAACTGCGCCGTGAGCTGGCAGGGCACGCACATCAACATCGTCGACACTCCCGGGCACGCGGACTTTGGCGGCGAGGTGGAGCGTGCGCTGTCCATGGTCGATGGCGTGCTGCTGCTCATCGATGCGCAGGAAGGCCCCATGCCGCAGACCCGTTTCGTCACCAAGAAGGCGCTGGCCCTGGGCCTCAAGCCCATCGTGGTCGTCAACAAGGTGGACAAGCCGGGCGCCAATCCGGACAAGGTCATCAATGCTGCCTTCGATCTGTTCGACAAGCTGGGCGCCACCGACGAACAGCTGGATTTCCCCGTGGTGTACGCATCCGGGATCAACGGCTGGTCTTCCCTCGAAGAAGGCGAGCCGGGGGCCCAGTGGGGCCCCGACATGTCGGCGCTCTTCGACACCATTCTCAAGTACGTGCAGCCGCACGAAGGAGATCCCGATGCTCCGCTGCAGCTGCAGATCTCGGCGCTGGACTATTCCACCTTCGTGGGCCGTATCGGCGTGGGCCGCGTGAATGCGGGCCGCGTGCGTCCCGGCATGGATGTGCTCGTCATGGAAGGTCCGGACGGCCATCAGCTCAAGGGGCGCATCAACCAGGTGCTGACCTTCGAGGGTCTCGACCGCGTGCAGGTCAAGGAGGCTGGCCCCGGCGATATCGTGCTCATCAACGGCATCGAGGAGCTTGGCATCGGCGTGACGGTGACCGATCCGGCCGATCCGCAGCCCCTGCCCATGCTCACAGTCGACGAGCCCACGCTGACCATGAACTTCTGCGTCAATACCTCTCCGCTGGCAGGCCGTGAGGGCAAGTTCGTCACCAGCCGCCAGATCTGGGACCGCCTGCAGAAGGAACTGCAATCCAATGTGGCCCTGCGCGTCAAGGAAACCGATGAAGACGGCATTTTCGAAGTGTCTGGCCGTGGCGAACTGCACCTCACCATCCTGCTGGAGAACATGCGCCGCGAAGGCTACGAGCTGGCAGTGTCCAAGCCCCGCGTGGTGTTCCGCGAGATCGATGGCGAGAAATGCGAGCCGATCGAAATGGTCACCTGCGACATCGAGGAAGGCCACCAGGGCGGCGTCATGCAGGCACTCGGCGAGCGCAAGGGCGAGCTCGTCAACATGGAGCCGGACGGTCGTGGGCGTGTGCGTCTCGAATACCGCATTCCTGCACGGGGCCTCATCGGTTTTGCCAACGAGTTCCTCAACCTGACCCGCGGCAGTGGCCTCATCTCCAACATCTTCGACGGCTACGAGCCTCACAAGGGGGATATCGGCGGCCGCAAGAATGGCGTGCTCATCAGCATGGACGATGGCGAAATCTTCACCTACGCTCTGGGCAAGCTCGATGACCGTGGCCGCATGTTCGTGAAGGCAGGCGATCCGGTCTACGAAGGCATGATCGTGGGCGTGCACAACCGTGACAATGACCTCGTGGTCAATGCCACCCGTACCAAGCAGCTCACCAACTTCCGCGTGAGCGGCAAGGAAGATGCCATCAAGATCACGCCCCCGATTGATCTCTCGCTCGAATATGGCGTGGAATTCATCGAGGACGACGAGCTCGTCGAGATCACTCCCAAGAGCATCCGCCTGCGCAAGCGCTTCCTCAAGGAGCATGACCGCAAGCGTGCCAGCCGCGAAGGGCAATAAGCAGGCGCCTTCCTCCAGGGTCGACTCTGTGGTTCATGCTCCGCAAAGGGCATGAGACTCCGGGGGGCCTGGGAGGCACGAGACAGTGCCAGTCATGATGAGGCCGGACCTCTTTTCCGCAGGGAAAGGGGCCGGCCTTTTCCATGTCTGCCTCCCAGCTCCAGAGCTTTGGCATACTGCATGACATGCGGCGAGCACCTCTTCGGCTGTCAAGGGACAAGCCTGAGGGGGATGCAGGCATGCGTTGCTTTAGCTAGCTAGCCCTGGTTCCCGCGGCAGAAACAATCACCCTACAGGAGACACGATTCATGGCTGATACCCCATCCTGGTCCTGGACCACACCGGACGTTCTGGCTGAAGTGCGCGGAGGCGTGGGCTTTCTGACGCTCAACCGTCCTCGGGCACTCAACGCGCTTTCTCTCGCGATGGTGCGCAGCCTGTACGAGATTCTGGTGGCATGGCAGGGCGATCCGTCCGTGCAGGCTGTGGCCATTCGGGGCAGCAACAAGGAAGGGCCGTTCGGTGCCTTCTGCGCAGGCGGTGACATCCGCTTTTTCCATGATGAGGCAGCACGCGGCAATCCGGGCATCGAGGATTTCTTCACCGAGGAGTACACCCTCAACCATCTCGTGCACACCTATGGCAAGCCCTACATCGCCTTCATGGACGGCATCGTCATGGGGGGAGGAATGGGCATCACCCAGGGAGCCACCGACCGCATCCTTACCGAACGCACGCGCATGGCCATGCCGGAGACCCTCATCGGACTTTTCCCGGATGTGGGCGGCGGCTATTTCCTGAGCCGCTGTCCGGGGCATGCGGGCGAATGGCTGGCATTGACTGGAGAGCATGTGAAGGGAGGCGACGGGCTCGCCATCGGCTGGGGCGATCACTTTCTTTCCAGCGCCCGGCAGGCGGACGTGTGGCAGGCACTGGGGGAACAGGATTTCGTCGACGGGCAGGCGGTGCGGGACTGGCTGCGCCTGCAGGTCGAATCGGCTCCGCCGGAAAGCGACGGCTTTGCGCAGGCCCGTCGCCTTGCCGATGGGTATTTTAGAGGGGAGGGCGTCTCGGACATTCTGCACGCGCTGGAAGCGGCGGCGGACGATGCATGGGCTCTCGGCACGGCTCAGGCGTTGCGCAAGCGTTCACCTCTCATGCTGCATGTGGTGCTGGATCAGGTACGCCGGGCGCGCCATCTGTCGCTCGCTGACGATCTCCGCATGGAACGCACCCTGGTTCGGCACTGTTTCTTTCCGGCCCATCTGGGGCGTACAGCCACGTCCAGCGAAGTGGTGGAAGGGGTGAGGGCGCTTGTGGTGGACAAGGACAATGCTCCACGCTGGAATCCTCCCGCAGTGGAGGAGGTCACCCCCGAGATGGTGGCTGGTTTCTTTGTCGCTCCATGGCCTCGCGACATGCATCCCATGGCACATCTGCGCTGACCCCATCCTGACCGCGGAGCGGAGACAAGACACTCCCCGGAAGGGGGCGATCAGCGGTGACGGCTTTTCATGATGCGCTCCACTTCCCGCTTGCCCTCGCGTTCCTTGATGGTGTTGCGCTTGTCGTGTTCGGCCTTGCCCTTGGCGAGGGCAATCTCGCATTTGACGCGGCCTTCCTTCCAGTGCAGGTTGATCGGAACCAGGGTATAGCCCTTCTGTTCCACCTTGCCGATCAGTCGCCGGATTTCGTCCTTGTGCATGAGCAGCTTCTTGGTCCGGACGCTGTCCGGGCTGATGTGGGTCGATGCGGTCTTGAGCGGGCTGATCTGGCAGCCGATCACGAACAGCTCGCCATTGCGGATCACCACGTATCCTTCGGTGAGCTGCACCTTGCCTTCGCGCACGGCCTTGACCTCCCAGCCCTGCAGTACCATGCCGGCCTCGTAGCGTTCCTCGAAGGCGTAATTGAAGGCGGCTTTCTTGTTCTCGGCAATGCGATTGCTCGAGGGCGATTTTTTGCTTGTCATAATGGGAGCCATGTGTGAGGGTTTCCCGCAGCATGCTGCTGCTCCAAAACCCGGTGCAGGAAGGGGCGCATGCCCTGATTCCTTCGTTCCTGCAGCATTCTCAAATCCGCATTGTATGAAAACCGTCCGCAAATCCGTCCTGATCTGGTACAGCCCGGCCGAAATGTTCCGGCTGGTCTCCGACGTGGAGTCCTACCCTGCGTTCCTGCCCTGGTGCGGGTCGGGCAAGGTCCTTGAAAAGACGCCGGATGGCATGGTGGCCGAGGTCGGGATATCGCTGGCAGGTTTCAAGCAGACGTTCGTGACACGCAACCATGAAATCCCCGACCGCCAGATCGATCTGGATCTGGTGCGCGGACCGTTTTCGGATCTGCACGGACAGTGGCGGTTCGAGCCGGTAGGAGATGGGCAGCAGCGTGCCTGTCGTATCCATTTCGAGCTGCAATACGGTTTTTCAAGCAGAACCCTGGCTGCGCTGGTGGGGCCGGTCTTCGACAAGATCGCCGGCAGCTTTGTGGATGCCTTTCTCCAGCAGGCCAAGAAAGTCTATGGCTGACACTTCTCTTTCCCATCATTCCTCCGCAGCTCCCGGGATAGACGTGGAGCTGGTCTATGCACCTGCCCCTCGGCAGATGCTGCGGCAGATGCTGAAGCTCCCCGCAGGCAGCACGCTTGCCGATGCCGTGCGTGCGAGCACCCTGTCCACCGCATCCGAAGTGCAGGAGTGGCTGCGTCTTCCCATGACAGCGGCGTCCTCAGAGGCCAGCAGTTCAGCGAATGCCGTACTGCCCATTCTGATGTCCGGCATCTGGGGGCGCAGGGCAGAGGCTGGCCGTGTCTTGCGCCAGGATGATCGGGTGGAACTCTATCGGCCACTGCTGGTGGACCCCAAGGTGGCGCGACGCGAGCGGTTCCAGCGGCAGGGCGCACGCAATGCCGGTCTGTTCGCCAGACGGCGCGCCGGAGCCAAGTCCGGGTACTGAAGAAAGCGCACTCCCGTACGCTCTGCCGTGTCCCGTGCCATCGTGTGGGTGCAGGGTGGCTGCGCTGCAGCACGCACAGAGACCCCTCCGGGAGACGGGCACTTGTGCAGCGGAGGTTTGAATCAGCTCCAGCGTGCCTGCCGTCTCCATCGTGGCAGGGAGGGTGGGCGGCATGGGCATATGCGATGCAAACCTGCTTGCCTGTCCTGATCGGACGGTGCGGGTTGCCATTTCGTTTTCTGTTTTCTTTTTTGTTTTTCGCCATCATGCATATCGACGTCCGGATTCTTGATTCCCGCCTGGAAACTCAGATGCCAGCCTACGCCACCCCTGGCAGTGCCGGACTGGATCTCAGGGCCTGTGTGCAGGCACCTCTGGTACTGCAGCCGGGAGCCTGTGAGCTTATTCCGGCGGGTCTGGCCCTGCATCTGGCCGATCCTGGCTATGCGGCGCTGATCCTGCCGCGTTCCGGCCTGGGGCATCGACACGGCATCGTGCTTGGAAATCTGGTCGGCTTGATCGACAGCGATTACCAGGGCGAACTGATGGTCAGTGCCTGGAACCGTTCGGCCGTTGCCTACACCATCGAGCCCATGGAACGCATTGCCCAGCTGGTGATAGTTCCCGTCATGCAGGCCCAGTTCAGGGTGGTGGAAGATTTCGGGCAGGCGACCTTGCGGGGAGAGGGGGGCTACGGTTCCACCGGACGCTGAGCGCGACGAATCTGCCCATCGAGCTCCGGTACAGGGGCTCGATGGGTATGGATGGTGCTGGTCTTATTGCCAGCGGGAGGCTGCCAGCATGGCAGCCAGCTTTTTCTCGACGGGCAGAGGCTCGTGATCCAGCTGGGCTGCCAGCAGTTCGCCGCTGAGCATGGCGAGCGTCAGCCCGCGCGCGCCCATGCCGCAGCACAGATACACACCGTGCAGAGCGCAAGAGGCTGGCGCAGTATCTTGGCCCGCGGTTCCACGAGAGGCTCGCTGGGATGGGCTTCGGTGGCCTTCCTCTGGCAGCAGCGCGCCTACCGCTGGCAGGCGATCGGGAAGGGTTGCGCGTACGCCTGCCCATCCATGCGCCAGCCCCGATGCGAATGTCGCTTCCAGTGCTGCTGCAGACCGTGGATGCAGGATGCGGAGCTTGTCGAGTATGGCCGGCATTTCGCTTGCACGCACCGAGGCATCGTCGTCTTCGCGGACAAAGGTCGATCCCGTGGTCCAGATCATGCCCTGATGATGACCGATCTGCCAGGGAATGTGGGCGGCCATGCTGCCCTTGCCATTGACGGGCAGTGAGGGCAGCTCAGTGGGGGCGTCAGGCACATCGGCTTCCCATCCCCAGGCGATCTGCCCCCGAAGGGGATGCAGGTGCAGGCCGAAGGGCGCAGCGTGTGTGTCAGCCGGTCTTTTGTTTCCTCTGGCAGGCATGGGAGCATCTTGGGGCGCGTGGTCTGCCAGCTGCGCAAGCAGGTTCTGCGTGGCGTGTGCGGCAGCCAGCACGACGATATTGCCCGAACCTAGGCATCGTCCGTCCGTCGTATATGCCTGCCAGTGCGATTCATCTGGTGTGTCCGTCGTCTGGGACAGTGCCGCGACCTCGGAGTCTGTGCGTATCTCGATGCCGGGATGCGAAAGCAGGGCCTGCACCAGAGCAGGAGGTTTGATCCAGGCCGCACAGGCATGCCACATCACCGCTGGCGCATCAGATAGCAGGGCTCGGGCGCGTATGTTCTCAGGAGCGGGGCATGCCCAGGGAGTCGCAGCCGCACGGAGGTCCGAGGAAGATGCTTCGGTCCAGGTACGGGGCAGTTTGACACGTCCCTCCACACAATGCTCCACCACCCCCGTGGGAGCCCAGTCCGTGCCGGGCGACAGATGGTCCGCCGCACGTGCCAGGGTGCAGCGGATGCCTGCCCGGCTGATCTGGCTGATGCGAGTATCGTCGGCAGAGGTATGGGGAACGACAAGCCCGACCGGAAGCCCCGAGGCCCCAGAGGCAGGCCCACTGCGATCAAGTACCACGACTTTCCAGCCACGACGTGCCAGGCTGTAGGCACAGGCCGCACCGCTCAGCCCTGCTCCGATGATGAGCGCACGGCGTGTCTTCTGGGGCTGAGGGGCAGATGGCGCAGGGCTCTGCCAGCGGGGAGCCCAGGTCAGGGTGCATTCCAGCGTGTCGTGCGTGGTCGATGGTGGACGGGGTACCGGTGCCCGCTCGCAGTCCTGCCATCCCTTGCTTGCCAGGTGGTGCAGCAGGGCATCCGACGCAGGGGGCGGGGAGAGCTGCATGGTGAGCCGGGTGTGATGCCGGGCACGGGCCGTGAGGGCCGATACCACCGTGCGCATATCCTGCAGAGCGGGGTCAGCCGTTGCAGGGTCAGGCCAGTGCATGCGGATGGCATCGAAGGTGCCAGTGGCATCCAGCAGTGCCTGTCCCATGGGGGCTACGACCACATGCAGAATCAGCCGCTCATCATGCAGCACCATGCGGTGCCATCCGGGGAGCAGTCCCCACCACTGTCTTTGCAGGGCATCGAGCATGGCGCCTTCGGCTGCGGCAGGCATGGGGAGGAATGGAGCGCGCGCACGCCATGCACTCCACTGGTTCAGCACGTCCCCCCAGGACGGGGGCTGTTCGCATTGCCAGACGCAATGCGATACCGAGTGGGGAGCGGACTGGCCATGCGTCCACCACTGGACCCA